>QHSZ01000148.1 GCA_003220595.1 Candidatus Rokuibacteriota bacterium
CGCTACGTGGACCGCAACGGGATCGGCGCGATCGGCTGGTCGAACGGCGGCGTCTTCGCGATCGCGGTGATCAACGGGCCGAGCCTCGAGCGCGCGCGCCGGCGCGGCGTGACGCTGCCCGAGCCGGGCTTCGCGGCGGCGGTCGGCGTCTACCCGGGCGGCTGCTTCTCGCTCGTGCACGAGCTCGTGACGCGGCCGCTCCTGGTCCTGCTGGGCGACGCCGACGACTGGACGATCCCCGGGCCCTGCGTCGAGATGGTGGAGCGCATGCGCCAGCGCGGCGCCGACGCGACGATCGTCCTCTATCCCGGCGTCTACCACTACTTCGACGTGATCGGCCAGGAGCTCACGTACCTGCCGGAGGTCGGCAACCGCAACAAGCCCGGGGAGTGCTGCGGCGCGACGGTCGGTTTCGACCCCGGAGCCTTCGCCGACGCCCGGGCCCGCGTCGCGGCGTTCTTCGCCAGGCACCTGAAGGGCCGGTAGCGGCGCGCCGTGGACGCCTCGATCGAGCTCGTCAAGCACCTCCTCCGGTCCATCGTCCACCTCCGCGTCACGGTGCCACGCGAGCACCCGTCGTCGCGGATCCTCGGCGACGAGCGCTTCGGCAGCGGCGTGGTCGTGGACGCATCCGGGCTGATCCTGAGCGTCAACTACGTCGTCATGGGCGCCCAGACCATCGACGTCGCCTTCGCGAAGGGCCGGCGCGCAAAGGCCGAGCTCCTCGCGCAGGACTTCGAGATCGGCCTGGCGCTGCTCCGGGTCAAGCGCCAGGGGCTGCCGGCGGTCACCCTCGGCAGCGGCGACGCCCTCGAGCGAGGTCACCCGATCGTGGCGCTTGCCGCAATCGGCGCCCAGGAGCGGCGCGTCGCCGGCGGGCTCGTGACCTATCTCGGCGAGTTCGAGGCGTACTGGGAGTACCTGCTCGAGCGCGGCATCGTGTCGAACGCGGCCAACCCGGGGTTCGGAGGGGGCGGCCTCTTCACGATGGCGGGCGCGATGGTGGGCGTCCTCCACCTGAACCTCAACGAGATCGCGCGAAGCTCGCTCGCGATCCCCGTGGACTTCTACCGCAAGCACGAGCACGAGTTCCTCCGCTACGGGCGCGTGGTCAGCCGGCCGCGCCGCGCGTGGCTCGGCGTCTTCGCCCATGCGCTCGAGGAGGGGGTGGTCGTCGCCGGTGTCGTCCCCGAAGGACCGGGCGACCGCAGCGGGCTCCAGGAAGGCGACCTCATCGTGTCGCTCAACGCGGAGGAGGTCGGCAGCCGGCGCGACTTCTACCTGTCCCTCTGGCGCCACGAGCCGGGCGAGCCGCTCACCCTCGAGGTGATGCGCGACAACAAGGTGCGCCGGTTCGAGGTGAAGGGCGGCGACCGGGCCTACTTCTTCCGGCAATTGTGAGCCGGCCCGGCGGCGCGCTCTCGCGCTTCCTCGCGGCCGACGGCTTCTTCCTCAGCGCCGGGCTCGCGTTCTTCTTCCTCGTCACGCTGATCCCGATCCTGCTGCTCGGCGTCGCGGTCGTCGGCTTCGTCCTCTCCAGCGAGCAGGCGGCGCGCGAGGTCGTCGGCCAGCTCACCAAGCAGTTCCCGGTCTACCAGCTGCAGATCGAGCGCGCCCTCGTGCGGATCGTCCGGTCGCGCACGGCGTCCGGTCTCCTCGGCACGGGCGTCCTCGTCCTCTTCTCGACACCGCTCTTCGGCGCCTCGCGCCTGGTGCTGCACCGCCTCCTCGGCGTCCGGGAGGGCAGGAACTTCCTCCGCAACCTCCTGGGCGACGCGGGGATGGTCGTCGTGCTGAGCGTCCTGCTCTTCGTGGCGAGTGCCTTGACCTGGCTCTATCACTGGTTCCGGGCGCTGGCGCTCGATACGCTGCCCGTGCCGCCACGGTGGATCGAGTGGAGCTCGATCGGGCTGAGCCTGATCCTCTCCACGCTCATGTTCTACCTGGCGTACTCCTTCGTCCCGCACCGTCGGGTGCAGCGCCACGCGGCGCTGGCCGGGGCGATCCTCGCGAGCCTGCTCTGGGAGGTCGCCAAGCAGCTGTTCCGCCTCTACATCCAGCAGGTGGGGATCTACAATCAGATCTACGGTCAGCTCGGCATCCTCGTCGCGTTCGTCATGTTCGTCTACTACTCGGCCGTCGTCTTCGTCTTTTCGGCGGCCTTCGTCGCCGCCCTCGATTCCCGTCGCCGCTGACGCCCGCGCCGCCGTCTGGGGTGCGCTCCGGGCCGCGGGGCGTCGGTTGCCGTTGTCGGACGGCCGTCACCACCGAAGTAGTCGATCACGCGATCGATGCGACGCGGGAAGTCGTTCTTGACCGGGCGGGCCAGCGCTTCGAGTCGGTCCGAGGCGGCGCCCGCCATGACGTAGTACGCGCTCAGGTCTAGCCAGCTCATGTCGTCCCCCGCCTGCGGTTCCAGTCCGGCGTGATGGCGCCGGGCGAGCGGGGCCGATCGCCTCACTCGCCCGGTGCCCGCGGCGTTCATCCGCGCGGCGCCTCGGTCGGCTCGCCCCGCGGTGCCTGCGTGTCCTGACCCCTGTCGCGCAGCGCCTGCGCTTCGGAGGCGCGTGGCGCCTGGGTATCGTCCTTCGGCCGCGCGGCCTGGACCGACTGCGCGGTCGTGGTCATCAGCACGGTTCCAAGCACGGTCGCGAGTGCTAGCCTGCCAATCATCGTGTCTCTCTCCCTCAGTGTCGGTGTTTGCTGCTCGCCTCACTCCACGACGCTCGCCGCGCCGTCACCGGGCGAGCGTCTCGGAAGCAGACGACGTGCCAGACCGCAACCGCGCAAAAACGTTGACGATGACCGCTCGACGCGCCTGGGGCCGGTTCCACGTCGGAACACGGGCGCCTCGGGGTGAAATATTGCGACCGCCCAGCGTTTCGGAACGGAACACGCGTTTCGGTCTGAAACGCCTCGGACGTGCAGCGCGTCCTAATGACGCGGAGTCACGCCTGGCCCGCACTTTGCCTGAGAAGGAGACCCGGTGATCTGGAGGGACGCGTTGTCCGTGCCGCTCATGCTGGCCTTCGTCTCGACGCTGGCCTTCGCGATCCAGCTCCTGATCTTCGCGTACCTCTACTCGTCGCACCACGTGCGCTTCTTCCAGTACCTGCTCTGGGCCTGGGGCGCGTACACGATCTCCAAGGGCGCAAAGCTCCTGGACACGCTGGTCCCCAGCTTCGACGCGCTGACGTTGTTCCTCAGCGGCGTGGCGACCGTCGGCGCCGTCGGATTCACCCTGGCCGCCGCCCTCGCCCATCGGTGGAACTACCGGTTGCGCGAGCGCGACCTGGTCGGCGGCGCCGCCCTCGCGGTGCTCCTGGCGCTGGCGACGACCGGGTGGGGCGGTGAAGAGAACACGCATCTCGTGGGCATGGGCCTCGGCGCCCTTCAGGTGCTGGCGGGCATCCTGTTCTGGCCGATGGGTCCGCGGCTCGAGCGCTGCCGTGGCGAGCGCCTCCTCGCCGCCGTCCTGGCGCTGTGGGGCCTCCACCGGATCGCCGTGCAGTTCGTTCCCCCCGAGCCGGCGACCGCCACATACCTGGCGGTGCACACGGTCTTCGTCGGGCTCTACTTCCTCGCCACCTTCGCCGTGATCATCATGGTGCTCGAGCGGGGGCGAAGCGAGAGCGAGCGGCTCCACGCGCGGCTTCGCGAGGCGGAGCGCCTGGCGACGGCCGGTGAGCTCGCCGCCGGCATGGCGCACGAGATTCGCAACCCGCTGGCCGCCATCGTCAACGCCACGGCGTTGCTGACCGATGAGGCCGGTCTGACCCCCGACGAACGGACGACCACGCTCGCCGCGGTACGGATCGAGGCCCGGCGGCTCAACCGCATCCTCTCGGATTTCCTGCAGCTGGCGCGCCCCAAGGAGGCCAGGCGGACGCCCGGCGACATCGGCGCGGTCGTCGAGCACGTCAGCGCGCTGATCCGTGACGACCGGTCGCGCGCCTCACGCGTGGACGTGAAGGTCGCGGTCGACCCGCGGGTGCCGCGCTTCGCCTTCGACCGCGACCAGATGATCCAGGTCCTCTGGAACGTGGCGCTGAACGGCGTGGAGGCCATGAACGGGCGCGGCCGTCTCTCGCTCGAGGTCGCCCGCCGCGACGCCGACGTCGCGCTTGCGGTGAGCGACACCGGGCGGGGAATTTCCCCCGAGCACGCGCGGCGCGTGTTCGAGCCGTTCTACTCGGGCAAAGCCAACGGCAACGGCCTCGGCCTCACCATCGCCGAGCGCATCGTCGCCGCGCACGGCGGCCGCATCGAGGTCGACTCTGCGCCCGGCCGTGGGACGCGCGTCACGCTGCTGTTCCCGGTCGAGGGCATCTGAGGATGGCCGACCTTCTGGTCGTGGACGACGAGGCGTCGGCGCGGTCCACCCTCGCGCTGCTCCTCCGCAAGCGGGGCCACCGCGTGCTCGAGGCCGAGGGCGTCACCGCCGCCATGAAGCGCCTCGGCGATGAGGTGTTCGATCTGGTCGTCACCGATCTCAGGATGCCGGACGGGGACGGGCTCGACGTGCTCCGCGCGGTCAAGGCCCACGCCCCCGAGACCGAGGTCATCCTGCTCACCGCGTACGCCGGATGGCAGTCTGCCAAGGAGGCGATCCGGCTCGGCGCGCTCGACTACTTCGAGAAAGGCCAGGAGCCGGACGAGCTGCATCATCGCATCGAGAAGGCGCTCGCCGGCCGGGCGCTCCGCCACGAGAACCAGAACCTGCGCGAGCAGCTCCGCGAGCGCTATCGCCTCGCCGGGCTGATCGCGCTGTCGCCGGCGATGAAGCCGGTGCTCGATCTCGTCGAGCGCGTGGCGCCGACCGATGCGGCGCTGCTGATCCAGGGCGAATCCGGCACCGGCAAGGAGGTCATCGCCAAGGTCATCCATCACGCGAGCGCGCGCGCGGCGCGGCCGTTCGTGGCCGTGAACTGCGGGGCGGTGCCGGAGGCGCTGCTCGAGTCCGAGCTCTTCGGCCACACGCGCGGGGCGTTCACCGGCGCCGTCGCGAGCAAGCCCGGTCTCTTCGAAGAGGCGCACGGGGGCACGCTGTTCCTGGACGAGATCGGGGAGACGCCGGCGGCGCTCCAGGTGAAGCTCCTGCGCGCGCTGCAGAGCGGGGAGATCCGGCGCCTCGGGGCCACGCAGGCCGTGACGATCGACGCACGCGTGGTCGCCGCCACCAACCGCGACCTCGCGGAGATGATCGCCGAGGGCAGGTTCCGCGAGGACCTGTTCTATCGCCTGAACGTGATCCAGCTGGTCCTGCCGCCGCTCCGCGAGCGGCGCGAGGACATCCCGGCCCTGGCCGAGCATTTCCTGGCTCGGTCGGCCGCGAAGCTGGGGCGTTCGCTCAGCCTCGCGCCGGAGACGCTGGAGCGCCTGCTCCGTTATCCCTGGCCCGGAAACGTGCGCGAACTGGAAAATGCGATCGAGCGCGCGGCCATTCTCGCCCGTGACGCCAGCGTGGCTCCGGCGGACCTGCCGCCGCACGTGTCGGCGGGCCTGCAGCTCGGGCCGTCGCCGGCGCTGCCCCAGCAGATGACGCTGGCGGAGTCCGAGCGCATCCACATTCTCCAGACCCTGGAGCGCTTCGGGCGCAACCACTCGGGCGCCGCCGAGGCGCTCGGGATCGGCCGCACCACGCTGTGGCGCAAGCTCAAGGAGTACGGTATCGAGCGGTAGCCCACGCCGCGCCGCCGCGCCGGTCCGGCGGGCGGAGGCCCGGGTGCCCCCCTCGACCACGCTAGCTACCCATCCCCAGGCGAGCTTTCCCTCTGGGCTGCGCCCGAGCAACGCGCAGAAGCCACGGGTCGCGGAGGGCACCGGGCCCGCCCGCCGGCCGGCGCGGCGACCGGCGCGCGGCTGTGCTATCGTGACCCCCGCTTTCGACTCCGCGGCGGAGGGACCGGCTCATGATGCTCAAGGGCAGGGTCGTGCTGGTGACGGGGGCGGCGCGCGGGATCGGGCGCGAGATCGCCATCCTGATGGCGCGTCACGGCGCGCAGGTGGTCGTGAACGACTACGGCGGCTCCGAGGCGGGGACCGGCGCCGCGCGCGCGCCCGCAGACGACGTGGTGAGCGAGATCAAGAAGGCGGGCGGCCAGGCGGCCGCCAACTACGACTCCGTCGCCTCGATGGCGGGGGGCCAGGCGATCGTCAAGACAGCCGTGGACGCCTTCGGCCGCATCGACATCGTCGTCAACAACGCCGGCATCCTCCGCGACCGAATGATCTTCAACATGACCGAAGAGGAGTGGGACGGCGTCATCAACACGCATCTGAAGGGCGCCTTCGCCGTCACGCGCGCCGCGGCGCCCCTCATGCGCGAGCAGAAGTGGGGACGCTTCATCAACATGACCTCCACCTCGGGCCTCGTCGGCAACATCGGCCAGGCGAACTACGCCGCGGCGAAGCTCGGGATCGTGGGGCTCACCAAGGTGACCGCGCTCGACATGGCGCGCTACAACGTCACGGCCAACTGCATCTCGCCCTTCGCGTGGACGCGCATGATCGGCACGATCCCGACGGAGACCGAGGCGCAGAAGGCGCGCGTCGAGAAGATCAAGAAGCTGTCGCCCGCCCACATCGCCCCGGTCGCCGCCTTCCTCGCCACCGAGCAGGCCAAGGACGTCACGGGTCAGATCTTCGGCGTGCGGGGCAAGGAGATCATGCTGTTCGGCCACCACCGCCCGCTCATGCGGATCCACAACGACGAGGGCTGGACGGTCGAGACCCTCGCCGAGATCTTCCCGGGCACGCTCCAGCACCACCTCGTGCCGAACGAGACGTCGGGCCAGTATTTCAACTACGACCCGCTCGTCTAGATCATCGAAGGGGGCCTCGGTGGCGCGCCGGCCCGTCGCGATGCTCGGACTCGTGGTGCCGTTGCTGGTCGCGGGCGCCGCGGGGGCCGCCGGCCTCCTCGTCACCGTCGGCGAGGTGACGGAGACGACGGCGGTGGTGTGGGCCAGGCCGCCGGGCGAGGGCCCCGTCACGGTGGAGGCGCGGGCGGCCGCGGGCGGCCCCGCGGTGACGGGAGGGGCGACGGCCTCCGCCAAGCGCGGCGGCCAGACCGTCAAGATCCCGCTCTCCGGCTTCCGGCCCGCGACGCGCTACGGCTATACGCTCCGGGCCTCCGGGGACACGGTCGAGGGCGAGTTCGTGACGGCGCCCGCCGGCGACCAGGCCGCGCGCGTCCATCTCCAGTGGAGCGGCGACCTCGGCGGCGGCGGCTTCTGCCGAAGCGTCGAGGGCGGCTATCCGATCTTCCGGACGATGGCCCGCGTTCGCCCCGACTTCTTCCTCTTCGTCGGGGACACGATCTACGCCGACCACCCGTGCAAGGAGCCGGGCAACGTGCCTGGCGCCAACTTCGTCGCCCGGTCCCTCGACGAGTTCCGCCGGCGCCACCACTACAACCGCGAGGAGCCCGCGGTCCAGGAGTTCTTCCGGCTGACCTCCGTCTACGCGATCTGGGACGACCACGAGGTGCGGAACGACTTCTCGGGGCCGAGCGAGCCGCTCATGCCGGTCGGCCGTCGGGCGTTCATCGAGTACTGGCCGATCGCCCCACCCGAGGAGGAGCCGACGCGCCTCTATCGGAAGTTCCGCTGGGGGCGGCTCCTCGAGGTGTTCATCCTCGACACGCGGCAGTACCGGAGCCCGAACACCGACCTCGACGGACCCGGCAAGACGATGCTCGGCGCGGCGCAGCGACGCTGGCTCGTGGACAACGTCACCGCGTCCACCGCGCTGTGGAAGCTCGTCGTCTCGAGCGTGTCCCTGTCGATCCCGAAAGCGCGATCTGGCGCGGGGGACTCGTGGTCGAACGCGAGTGTCTTCGGCATCCCGCAGGAGGGCGGCACCGGCTTTGCCGTCGAGCGTGACGCGATCCTTCGCCGGCTCCGCGAGGGGGGCGTGAAGAACCTCGTCTTTCTCGTGACCGACGTGCACCACGCGGAGCTCATCCGCCACCACCCCACGCCCGCCTGGTCGTTCCACGAGTTCGTCGCCGGCCCGCTCTCCGCTGGCCTCGGTCGCCCGCGGCCCCTCGACGAGGGGCTCAACCCGCGCTCGCTCTTCGCGACGGCCCGCGTGAACAACTTCGGCGAGATCGTGATCGAGCCCGGCACCCTCGCCGTGCGGCTGATGGGCGAGGACGGCTCGATGCTCGGGAGCCACACGCTCGGGGCGGAGTAGTGCTCCCGGGAGGTGATTGACTTCGCTCGGGGTTGAGTGTTAAGTGGTGGAAATGTCTGGCTGTCGGTGCAGCAAAACTCGGGGCTCAAATCCCCTACCGATGGAGACGACTCGATGGAGAAGCTGAATGGTCTGCGCTGTCGCGAGTGCGGCCGCCGCTACCCCGGAGCACCCGTCCACGTCTGCGAGTTCTGTTTCGGTCCGCTCGAGGTCGACTACCGCTACGACGCGTTGAAGGGTGTCGTCACGCGCGAGTCGATCGCCGCGGGGCCGCCGTCCATGTGGCGGTACAAGGACCTGCTGCCGGTGGACGGCGACGTCGCGGTCGGCCATCACGTCGGCTTCACGCCGCTCATTCGCGCGCAGAACCTCGCCGACGAGCTGGGCTGCCGCGAGGTCTGGATCAAGAACGACTCGGTCTGCCACCCGTCCTGGTCCTTCAAGGACCGCGTGGTGGCGGTCGCGGTCACCAAGGCCCGGGAGTTCGGCTTCGACACGGTGGCGTGCGCCTCGACGGGCAACCTGGCGAACTCCGTTGCCGCCCACGCGGCCGAGGGCCGACTCAAGTCGTTCATCTTCATCCCGGCCGACCTCGAGCAGGGCAAGATTCTGGCGACGCTCGTCTACAACCCGACGCTCGTCGCGGTCCACGGCACCTACGACGAGGTCAACCGGCTCTGCTCGGAGATCGCCGACAAGTACCGCTGGGCCTTCGTCAACGTGAACTTGCGCCCGTACTATTCGGAAGGCTCGAAGACGTACGGCTTCGAGATCGTCGAGCAGCTGGGCTGGCGGACGCCCGCGCATATCATCGTGCCGTGCGCCGGCGGCTCGCTGATCACGAAGATCTGGAAGGCGATCAAGGAGCTGAAGGCGCTCGGCCTCATCGACGGTCCGACGGCGACGAAGATGTACGCGGCCCAGGCGCAGGGCTGCGGGCCCATCGTGACGATGATCAAGAACGACACGGACGTGCTCGTCCCGGTCCGGCCGAGCACGATCGCCAAGTCGCTCGCGATCGGCAACCCCGCCGACGGGTACTACGCCTACAAGACGACGAAGGAGACGGGGGGCTACGGGGAGCACGCGACCGACGAAGAGATCATCGACGGCATGCTGCTGCTCGCGCGGACGGAGGGCATCTTCACCGAGACGGCGGGCGGCGTGACCGTCGCCGCGACCCGGAAGCTCATCGAGACCGGCGTGATCCCGCGCCACGAGTCCATCGTCATCTGCATCACGGGCAACGGGCTCAAGACACCGGACGCGCTCTACGGTCGCCTCGACGCCCACGTGAAGATCAAGCCGTCGCTCTCGGCCTTCGACCAGGCCCTGGCCGACCTCAAGTCGCAGACGGCCTAGGAGGAACGCGCAATGCCGGTGCTCGTCAGGATTCCGACGCCGCTCCGCTCGATCACGAAGGGTCAGAGCGAAGTGCAGGCGACGGGCGACACGGTGGCGGGGCTCGTCGACGACCTCGACCGCCAGTTCCCGGGGCTCCGGGAGCGGCTCGTGGACGAGTCGGGTGAGCTCCGGCGCTTCATCAACATCTACGTCAACGAGGAAGACATCCGGTTCCTCCAGTCGAAGAAGACCGCGCTGAAGGACGGCGACCAGGTGTCCATCGTTCCCGCCATCGCCGGAGGCCGTTGAGCGCGGTGGGCACGACGACGCGCCTGCGCTTGCGTCTGACGTTTCCGACGCACCTCGTGCAGGAGCCGATCGTCTACCGGCTCGTGAAGGACTTCGACATCGTCATCAACATCCGGCGCGCCGACGTGAAGGCCGACCACGGCTGGATGGCGCTCGAGCTCGACGGCGAGCCAGGGGCCCTCGAGCGCGGCGTCAAGTGGTTGAAGGAGAAGGGCGTCCAGGTGGACCCGATCGAGCGCGACGTGATCTCTCCCTAACGCCGCGTGGCGATCTCCCGCCGGGTCCAGGGGTTCACCGAGTCGGTCATCCGGGAGATGACCCGCGTCGTCAGTCAGCACGGCGGCGTCAACCTCGCCCAGGGCATGCCGAACTTCCCGCCGCCGCCGGAGCTGCTCGAGGCCGCCCACCGCGCCATCGACGGCGACTTCCATCAGTACGCGATCACGTGGGGCACGCCCCCCCTGAGGCAGGCGATCGCCGACAAGTACCGCACGTTCTACGGCCTGACGGTGGATCCCGAGCGCCACGTGACCGTGTGCTGCGGCTCCACCGAGACCATGCTCTCGACGCTCCTCGCCGTGCTGAATCCCGGGGACCAGGTGATCATCTTCGAGCCGTTCTACGAGAACTACGGCCCGGGCTGCATCATCTCGGGCGCCGAGCCGGTCTTCGTGCCGCTCGAGCCTCCCGATTTCAGCTTCGACGCCGACCGGCTCCGGAAGGCCGTCACGCCGCGGACGCGGGCGATCATCTTCAACAGCCCGAATAACCCGACGGGCAAGGTGTTCTCGCGGGCCGAGCTCGAGACGATCGCGGCGCTCTGCCGGGAGCACGACCTGCTCGCGATCACGGACGAGATCTACGAGCACATCGTCTACGACGGCCTCGGCCATACGCCGATCGCGACCCTGCCGGGGATGGCCGAGCGCACGATCACGATCTCGGGCATCTCCAAGTCCTACTCGGTCACCGGCTGGCGCGTCGGCTACGCGGTCGCGTCCGAGGCGCTGAGCCTCGGCATCCGGCGCGCCCACGACTTCGTCACCGTCGGCGCGCCCCACCCGCTGCAGGAGGCCGCGGTGACCGCCCTCCGGCTGCCGGACGCCTATTACGTGCGGCTCCGCGAGGCGTACCAGGCGCGGCGCGACCTCCTCTGGGGCTACGTCGAGAAGGCCGGGTTCGTCGCGTGGAAGCCGAAGGGCGCGTACTACATCCTGACCGACGTCGCTCACTTCATGAAGCACTACGGCGTCGCGGACGACACGGCCTTCGCCATGTGGCTCATCAAGCACGTGGGCGTGGCCACCGTGCCGGGCTCTTCCTTCTACGCCCACCCCGAGCTCGGCCGCACCAAGATCCGGTTCTGCTTCCCGAAGACCGATGACGTGCTT
>QHSZ01000149.1:0-3052 GCA_003220595.1 Candidatus Rokuibacteriota bacterium
GATCTGGCCCATCAAGGAGGCGGTCTACGGCGCCGGCGAGCCGTCCGGCGACGCCCACGCGCGCATGAAGGAGGGCATGGCCCTGCGCGGGATCTTCAAGAGCGCGCTCGTGAGGCCCCCGGTCCTCAAGCCCTCGCCGGAGGAGATCGAGGCGATGCGGCGGGCCCTCCGGACGAGCGGCGTCCCGACGGTCGATCTCGGCTGACGGCCCTCCCTCACGCCCCCGGATAGAGGTGACACGCGACGAGGCGACCGCTCTCCGGAAGAAGGAGCGGCTCGTCCCGCGCGCACCGCTCCATCGCGTAGGGACAGCGCGGGTGGAAGCGGCAGCCTGACGGCGGGTCGAGCGGGCTCGGGACCTCCCCGGCCAGGATGATCTCGTCCGAGCCCCCGCCGGGCCGGAGCGGCAGGGCCGCCGAGAACAGCGCCTGGGTATAGGGATGCTTGGGGCGCCGGGCGACCTCGGCGGCCGCGCCCAGCTCGACGATCTTCCCCAGGTACATGACCGCGATCGTGTGGCTCATGTGCGCCACCGCGGCGAGGTCGTGCGAGATGAAGAGGTAGGACACGCCGAACCGCCGCTGGAGGTCGCGGAGCAGGTTCAGGATCTGGGCCCGGATCGAGACGTCGAGGGCCGAGACGGGCTCGTCGAGCACCACGAGCTTCGGCGAGAGCGCGAGCGCCCGGGCGATGGCGATGCGCTGGCGCTGGCCCCCGGAGAACTCGTGCGGGAAGAGGTCGCGGGAGCGCGCGGGGAGCGAGACCAGCTCGAGGAGTGCCGAAACGCGCTCGCGGAGCGCGCTCGCCGACGGCCGCTCGTTGATGACGAGCGGCTCGCCGACGATCGCGCCCACGCGCATCCGCGGATCCAGGGATGCGTAGGGGTCTTGGAAGACGGCCTGGACCGAGCGGCGGTACCGGCGCAGGCCATCGCGATCGAACCCGTCGAGCGCGCTCCCCTCGAAGCGGATGACGCCGTCCGTCGGCGCCTCCACGCGGAGGATCAGCCGGGACGTCGTCGTCTTCCCGCAGCCCGACTCACCGACGAGCCCGAGGGTCTGGCCTGCCTCGATCGCGAACGAGATCGAGTCCACGGCCCGCACGAGCCCGACCTGCCGTCCGAGGACACCGCGCCGCACGGGAAAGTGCTTGGTGAGATCCGTCGCCTCGAGCAGGCTCACGGCGGCGCTTGGAGCCAGCAGCGGCTCGTCTGCGCCGGGCCGGCGACGAACTCCGGGGGCGCGTCGGCCCGGCAACGGTCCATCGCCTGCGGGCAGCGGGGCGCGAAGGCGCAGCCGGGCGGCAACGCGGCGAGGTCGGGCGGCTGGCCCTCGATGGCCGTGAGCCACTCGGTCGTCTCGCCGAGCCTCGGCACCGACTCGAGCAGCAGGCGGGTGTACGGGTGCGCCGGCGCGCCGAAGATCGCCGCGACCGGACCGGCCTCCACGATCCGTCCCGCGTACATGACCGCCACGCGGTCGCAGATCTTCGCGACGATGCCCAGGTTGTGGGTCACGAAGATCATCGCCAGCCGGTGGCGCATCTGGAGATCCTTCAGGAGGCGCAGGTACTGCGCCTGGATCGTGAGGTCGAGGCTCGTCGTCGGCTCGTCGGCGATCAGGAGGCGGGGCGGGGCGGCGATGGCCATGGCGCCGACCACGCGCTGACGCATGCCGCCCGAGAGCTGGTGGGGGAAGGCGCCGAGCCGCGTGGCCGCCGACGCGATGCCCACCGACGCGAGCAGCTCGATCGCCCGCTCGGTGAGCGGCCTGCCCGAGAGTCCGCGATGCAGGGCGAGAGGCTCACGGACCTGCATGCCGACGGAGAAGACGGGGTTCAGCGAGCTCATGGGATCCTGCAGGATCATCGCGACCTTCTTGCCGCGGATCCGCTGCATCTCGCGCTCGCTCTTCGTCAAGAGCTCCTCACCGTCCAGCAACACCGAGCCGCCCAGGATGCGGGCCGCGGGCCGCGGCGCGAGCCTCAGGATCGAGAGGCACGTCATGCTCTTCCCCGACCCCGACTCACCGACGAGGCCCAGCGTCTCGCCCTCGGCCACGCTGAAGGACACGCCGTCGACAGCCCTGATCGTGCCCCAGCGCGTGACGAGACGGGTCTGGAGGTCCCTGACCTCGATGACCGGCGCCGTCATGCCCGCCGGCCCACGCGGAGCCCGCTCCAGAGGTGTGCCAGGGGCTCCCGCCCCAGACCGAGCCGCGCGAGGACGTCGCCGACCACGGGCGCGAGCGCGAACCCATGGCCGGAAAAGCCGGCCGCGACGAGCAGCCCGTCGGTCCCGGGGACGGGACCGAGCACCGGCAGCCCGTCGGGCGTGAAGGCTTCGATGCCCGCCCAGCGTTCGGCGACGACGCAGCCGGCCAGGGGCGGGTAGACGGCGCGCGCCACCTCCAGGCTGCCGCGGGCGCTATCCTCCTGCACCTCCCAGCGGTTCGCGGCCTCGTCGAGGATGAGCGCGGGCCAGCCGCCGCCGATGAGATAGGCGCCGTCGGTGAGCTGCTTCAGGCTGAGTCCGCCCGCAAAGCGACTCAGCACCGGCGAGAGGCGGGGCGGCGCGGGATCGGTGAGCAGCATCTGGAGCGCGCGCGCCTGCAGCGGAATCCGCACGCCCAGGCCCGCGAGCAGCGTTCCGCTCCAGGCGCCCGCCGCGACGATCGCGAGGTCACAGGCCTCGCGCCCGCCGTCCTCCCTCACGACCGCGGCGATCCGACCGTTCGCCGTCTCGAGCGCCGCCGCGCCCACGCCTTCCTCGACCCGCGCGCCGAGACGGCGCGCCGCCGTCGCGAAGGCGCTCACCGTGGCCATGGCGTCGGCCTGGCCGTCGATCGGGCAGTGGATGCCGCCGGGACAGTCGGGCGAGAGGCCCGGCGCCAGGCGCTGCGCCGCGAGGCCGTCCACCAGCTCCACCGGGACCCCGCTCGCGCGCTGCTCGGCGACTGCCGCAGGCGCCCCGGCCCACTCGCCGTCGTCGAGCGCCACCCTGAGGCCGCCCCCGCGGCGATAGCCGGTCGCGGCCTCGAGCTCGCGGTCGAGC
>QHSZ01000149.1:3196-16099 GCA_003220595.1 Candidatus Rokuibacteriota bacterium
CCTCCTCCGACGACGACGGCCCGCGCCAGGGACTGGGCGGGCACGCTCAGAGCTGGCGGAGCTTCGGGTCGAGCGTGTCGCGGAGCCAGTCGCCGAGCAGGTTGAAGGCGAGCACGACGAGCAGGATCGCGAGCCCGGGAAAGAACGACACCCACCAGGCGCTCGTGACGAAGTCGCGCCCCTCGGCGATCATCGAGCCCCACGCGGGCGTGGGCGGCGGGATGCCGGCGCCGAGGAAGGAGAGCGACGCCTCCACGATGATCACGTAGCCGATCTGCAGCGTGATCAGCACCACGAGGGTGTTGAGCGTGTTGGGCAGGAGGTGACGGGTGATGATCCGCCACGCCGAGGCGCCCGCGATGCGCGCCTGCGTGATGAAGTCGAGCTCCATCAGCGTGAGGACCTGGCCGCGCACCACGCGCGCGTAGCGGGCCCACAGGATCACGGCGATGGCGATCACCACGTTGGTGAAGCTCGGCCCGACCGTGACGGCCAGGATCAGCGCCAGCAGGATCACGGGGAAGGACATGGTGGCGTCGGTGACCCGCATCAGGGCGGCGTCCACACGCCCGCGGTAGTAGCCGGCGACCAGGCCGACGGCGGCGCCGAAGGCGCTCGCGAGGAGCACGGTGAGGACGCCCGCCATCAGCGAGACGCGGGCGCCCCAGATGACCCGCGCGAGCAGGTCCCGGCCCAGACGGTCCGTGCCGAGGACGTGCGCCCAGGTCCCCCGCGCGTCCCAGACCGGCGGGGTGAAGCGCGCGCGGAGCGACTGCGCCTCCGGGTCGGCCGGGCTCAGCACGTCCGCGAGGAGCGCGACGAGCACGAAGCCCCCGATGATCGTGAGCGACAGGAAGGGCAGCCGCCGGCCCCGCCCGAGCGGCGGGGCCGCGCCGAGGGCGGGAAAGGGCGGGGCGAGCGCGTCCGGGACGGTCGACTCAGCCGGCATAGCGGATGCGCGGGTCGATGAACGCGTACAGGCAGTCCACCGAGAGGTTCACGAGGGCCACGATGGCCGCGGTCGTGAGGACGACGGCCTGGATGACCGGGAAATCGCGCGAGGTGATGGCCTCGTAGGCGAGCCGCCCGAGGCCGGGCCAGGCAAAGACCGTCTCCACCACGATGGCGGTCGTCACGAGGATCGAGAAGTAGATGCCGGCGAATGTGACGACGGGGATGAGCGCGTTCTTGAGCGCGTGGAGCCACACGACGCGGTGCTCGGCCACCCCCTTGACGCGCGCCAGCTTGACGTACTCGGAGTCCAGCACCTCGAGCATGCCCGAGCGAAGCAGCCGCATCATCCCGGCGACGACGAACCAGCCGAGCGTGAACCCGGGCAGGACGTAGCTGGCGAGGCGCTCGCTGCCGGCCGCGGGCAGCCACTGGAGCCGCCCGGCGACGACCTCGATCAGCACGATCGCGACCCAGAACGTCGGCAGCGACTGGCCGAGCACCGCGATGACCTGGGCGGCGCGGTCGATCGCCGTGCCCTTGCGCACCGCCGCGAGCACCCCGAGCGGGAACGCCATGAGGAGGCTCACGGTCATCGCGAACGCGGCGAGCTTGAGCGAGTTGGGCAGACGGTCCCGGATCAGCTCGATCACCGGGCGGCGAGCGCGCAGCGAGTTGCCGAAGTCGCCCGTGAGCGCCTTGCCCACGAAGGAGAGGTACTGCTCGACGTACGACCGGTCCAGGCCGAGATACTGGCGCGCGTTGGCGTAGTCCTCCTCGCTCGCCGACATCGGCAGGATGAGCTGGAGCGGATCGCCGGTGGCCCGGGCCAGGACGAAGACCACGACCGTCAGGATGGCCAGGGCCGCCAGCGACTGCACCAGCCGCGCCAGGACGAAGCGGAGCACCGGCGCCCGTGCCTCCGCCCCTACTTCGACGAGGCCAGCTCGTCGATGAAGAAGTCGTACATGACCGTGCCGATGGTCCACTTCCCGAGCTTCTTGGACGCGGCGTAGGGCGAGTGCAGGTAGACCACCGGCACGCCGTAGTGCTCGCTGCGCAGACGCGTGTAGACGTTGCGCATGAGCACGCCGATCTTCTCCTTGTCCGTCTGGCGTGGGACCTGCTCGAGCATGCCGTCGATCTCGGGGTCGTTCACGACGTCGCTCGCCTTCGACTTGGAATAGGCCATCTTCTCGATCAGCGCGTATGTCCCGATCCAGTCCCGGTTGGCGATGTTGTAGTAGCCGACCGCGCCCGGTGTGGCCCGGTCGAACCAGTTCTTGCGGAAGGCCGGATAGTCCACCGGGATCAGCTTGATCTTGACGCCGATCTTCTGCCAGTAGCCAGCCATCGCCTCGGCGAAGGCCCTGCCCTCGGGCAGCCCCGGGAGCTGATACGCGTAGACGTCCATGCTGAAGCCACCACCGTAGCCCGCCTCGGCCAGGAGCGCCTTCGCCCGCGCCGGGTCGTACGGGTAGTGCATCTCGGGCGTCACCTTGAAGCCGAGGTCGCGATACGACCAGGAGAGGCCCATCGGGACGAACGCCGGTTCCGCCTTGCCCGCGAAAATCGACTGCGCCAGCTCACTACGATCCACGGCGAGGTTGAGCGCCTCGCGCACCCGCTTGTCCTTCGTCGGCTGGTTGTCGCGCGGCAGGATCCACCACATCGTCAGGACGGCCTCCTCCCGGCGCATGTGGATGGGGAAGCCCTCGCGCTCGAGCTCCGCCACGCGGTCGCGGCTGACGTCGGCGATGTCCACCTCGCCCCGGCGCAGCAGCGCGACCCGCGTCGTCTCCTCGGGCACGAGCTTGAAGGTGACCGTCTTGTACTTGGGCGCGCCGATGCGCCAGTGGCTGTCGACGGCGGTGAGCTTGATGTGCGAGCCCGTCACCTGCTCCACGAACCGGTAGGGCCCGCTGCCCACGGGCTTGCGGGCGAAGACGTCGTCGCCGTTGGCCTCGAGGTATTTCTTCGGCAGGATCATCCCCTCCGTGGAGAGCGAGCGGGAGAGGTAGGTCGGGATGATCAGCGTCGGCTCCTTGGTGACGATCACCACGCGGTCCGGCGCCGGCGTCTCGATGTCCTGGATGAGCGTGCGGAGCGGCCCGGCGTACCCCGTCGTGGAGCGCTTGCCGATGGCGCGCTGCAGGCTGAACTTGACGTCCTCGGCGGTGACCTCCTCGCCGGTGTGGAACTTGACGCCGCGGCGCAGGTGGAACGTCCACCGCCGGTGGTCCTGGGAGGGCTCCCAGCGCGTGGCGAGCCCGCCGTCCTTCGACGGCTGCCCGTCGGGCGTCACGCCCACCAGGTAGTCGAACATGAGCGACAAGTAGTACTTGACGATGTGGCCGCCGAGGACGGGGTCGAGCACCTCGGTGGAAAAGCTCGACAGGGCCACGGTGAGCTCTGGCTTGCCTTGCGCGCCGGCCGGGCCCGTCACGAGCGTGAGCGAGAGCAGCGCGGCGACGAGGGCGAGGGTGGTCTTCATGCCTGGCTCCTTTGCCCCCTGACCCTAGATCGGTCCCTCGGTGATCGCAAGCCCCTATTGGTCCCGCGAGCCGCCGCCGGCGGCGGCGCTTGACGCCCCGGAGGGGCGCTGTTAGCTTGGGCGCGTGGCGAAAGAATCGTTCACCGTCGAGTGCCCCTGCTGCAAGGCCAAGCTCACGCTCGATCCCGAGCTGCGCGCCGTCATCGCGCACGAGCCGCCGCCGCCGACGCGCACGGTCGCCGACCTCGGCGCCGCGCTCGACAAGCTGCGCGCGCGCTCGGCGCAGATCGAGGAGCGGTTCAAGCAGGGCGTGGAAGCGGAGGGCCAGAAGGGAAAGGTCCTCGACCGGAAGTTCCAGGAGGGCCTCAAGAAGGCGAAGGACTCGCCCGACCCGCCGAAACGTCCGTTCGACTACGAGTAGGATGGCCGACGACCTGCTGGGCGGCCTCCTCCGGCAGGTCAGCCGGAGCTTTTTCCTCTCGCTCGCGATCCTCCCCCGCCCGCTCCGCGAGCCGATCGGCCTCGCCTACCTGCTCGCGCGGGCGGCCGACACCGTCGCCGACACGCGAGGCATCGCCCGCCAGGCACGCCTCTCCCACCTCCTGACCCTCCGGCGCGCCTGCGCGGGCGAGGCGGCCGACGTCGTCGCGGTCGCGCGCGCGTGCGCCCCCCATCTGGCGCGCGCCGCGGAGCGCGCGCTGCTCGCGCGCGTCGGCGAGGCGCTCTTGCGCCTCGACGCGCTGCCCACAGCGGACCGGGCGGAGGTCCGCGCGGTCCTCGCCACGCTCACCTCGGGGATGGTGTTCGACCTCACGCGCTTCCCCGGCGAGGACGCGGCCGGGCTCGTCGCGCTCAGCACGCTCGAGGAGCTCGACCGCTACGTCTATCTCGTGGCGGGCTGCGTCGGGCCCTTCTGGACGGCGCTGCACGTGGCCCACCTGCGGCGGCTATCGCGCTGGAGCGTCAGGGAGATGAGCGAGCAGGGCATCCGCTTCGGCAAGGCTCTCCAGCTCACCAACGTGCTCCGCGACGTCCCGAGCGACCTCAGGCTGGGGCGCTGCTACGTGCCCGCGGACGAGCTGGCGAAGCTCGGCCTGCATCCCCGAGACCTGCTCGACCGCGACGCGGCGGCCCGCGCGTTCCCGCTCTACCGCCGCCTCCTCGGTACGGCCCTCGAGCACTATGACGTCGCGTGGCGGTACACGCTCGCGATCCCGCGGCTCGAGTGGCGGATGCGTCTGGCGTGCGCGTGGCCGCTCCTGATCGGCCTCGCGACCGTCGCCGAGCTCGCGGCCCATCCGAACCCGCTCGCGACGACGGCGCCCGTCAAGATCGCGCGCGGCGCCGTGCGCGCGCTCCTCGCGCGCTCGGCGCTCACCGTCTGGTCGAACCGCGCGCTCGCGGCCGACGCCGCGCGCCTGCGCCGCCGCGTCGCGCTCTAATTTCCCGCTTGCGCTCGCGCCGACGGCGGGGTATGGCAGGCGCGAGCCACTCATTCGCTCACGGAGGACACGATGGAACGCACGTTCGGTGAGCCCCAGCCCTGGACGCCCTCGCCCGCACCACCCCCCTCGCCGATGGCGCCTCCCGGGCCGATGACCCCGGCGCCCGCGCGCAAAGCGGCTCCGCCCAAGCCCAAGGCAAAGGCCCGGCCGAAGGCGAAGGCCAAGGCCAAGAAGGCCAAGGCGACGTCGAAGAAGGCCCGGAAGGCGAAGAAGGGGAAGACGAAGGCGCGGCGGCGCCGCTAGTCGAGGACTGAGAGGTTCAGGAGGGCGGCGGGGTCCACCCGTGCCGTCCCCACCTGGGCGCCGAAGTGCAGGTGGGGGCCCGTCGCTCGCCCCGTCGCCCCCACCGTCCCGAGCGTCTGACCCCGCTCGAGCCGCTGGCCCTCGGTGACCTCGACCGAGTCGAGGTGGAAGTAGAGCGTGTAGAGGCCCAGCCCGTGGTCGACGATGACGAGGCGACCCGGGAAGAAGAACTCGGCCACCAGCGCGACCCGCCCGCCGTTGGCCGCAACGACCGGCGTCCCCTTGGGCGCCGAGTAGTCGGCGCCGCCGTGGGGCGCGCGGGCGAGGCCGTTGATGATCCGGCGCGCGCCGAAGCCGGTGGCGGGCTCCGTCCCGCCGACCGGCCGCGTGAAGCGGCCGCGCCAGAGTCGCTCGGGAGTGATCGTCCGGTAGAGCGTCTGCATGCGCTGGCCCTCCAGCACCGCGCGTCGCTCGGTCTCGGGGTCTGGCTCCACCATCGCGGGCGGGAGCTGGAGGCGTTGGACCGGGAAGTCGCGCCGGCGAATCTGTACCTGCCCCCGCGCCGTCCGGGGCTCGCGCTCCCGGTCGAGGACCGCGACGCGCCACGTGTGGGCGCCTGGCTTCTGCTCGAGGTCGAGCCCCACCAGCGCCGCGTGGCCGCCCGCGTAGGCGAAGAACGTCAGCGGACGGCCGTCCAGCGACCCCTCGACCGTGGCGCCCTCGGGCACGTTCTTCACGTGGAGCCAGGCGACGTCGCCGATCCGGGGTCGGGCGGGATGCCAGGCGACGTCGGCGCGCTCCGCCGCCGTCGCAGGGCCGAGCAGCGCGACGACGGCCGCGCAGCCGGCCAGCGCGGACCGAAGGACGACGGAGAGCCTCAGAGGTCCTCGGTCACTCGGAGCGCTGCTGACGCAGGAACTGCTCGATCTCGGCGACCAGCTCGGCCGCCGGCGGAAGGTCGCTTCCCTGGCCTGGCTCGACGCCCCCCGGCTCCTCGGCGTCGCGCGACTCGAGCTTCTTGACGTAGGCGGCGATCTTCGCGTTCTGGGAGACGATCTCGGTGAGGTTCCGGTCGAACTGGCGCACGGCCTCGTCGAGATCCGAGAGGTCGAGCGTGACGCCGAGGAGCGGCAGCACGCGCTTGACGAGCGCCAGCGTCGCCTTCGGGTTCTCGATGCCGGAGATGTAGTGGGGCACGTTCGCCCAGAGGCTCGCCGACGCGAGCCCGTGGTCCCGGCAGATGGTGTTGATGACGCCGACGATGCCGGTGGCGCCTTCGTAGCGCGTCGGCCGGATGCCGAGGCGCGCCGCCAGCTCCGGATCCGTGGCGCCGCCGGCGAGGCGGACGGGGCGCGTGTGGGGCACCTCGGCGAGGAGCGCGCCGAGGGTCAGCACGAGCGCGACGTCGCACCGCCGCGCGAGCTCCAGCACGGTCTCGCAGTAGGCCTTCCAGCGGAGATGCGGCTCGCTGGCCACGCCGACGATGACGTCGCGCGCGAGCGAGGGCGACTGCGCGATCGAGAACTCGGTGGTCGGCCAGACGATCTCGCGCTCGGTCTCCGAGCCGGTCTTGAACCGGACGTGGGGCCGGGTGAGGCCGAAGTGGTAGAACTCCTCGGGGTCGATCTCGGCGAATTTGTCGGCGGAGAGCGAGGTGGCGACGTAGCGGACGGCCGTGGTCGCGGCCTCGGCCGCGTCGTTCCAGCCGCTCCACGCCATGATCAGGACGGGCCGCCGCAAACCCTCGGGTTGCGCGTGGATCGTCAGCATCGGCAGGGCCTCCTCGGCGTGCTCGGTTCGAGTCTAGCACGAACCGCGGGTTGACCCCTCCCCGGCGGGACGGTAGCATGACCGAAACCCGACTCGCGTGAGGAGGTCATCGTCATGCGTGGAACCACGCCACGTGCGCTGCTCCTCGGCGCGGCGCTCCTCGGCGCCACCGGGTGCGCGACCGGTGAAGAATGGGAGGTCTGGAAGTCGAACCCCGCCCACTTCGCCTCCGGCGAGCACCTCAAATTCTCGATGAAGAACCGCGAGGGCAAGCCGGCGGAGGTGAGCCGCGACGACGTCGAGCAGGCGCGGCAGCAGAACTGGTTCGGGAAGGCCATCACCGTGCGCCAGGAGGAGATCCTTGAGCAATAGGCTCGTCGTGGCGGCCCTGGCCGTCGCTCTCGCGGGAAGCGCCTTCGCCGCGCCGCCCGAGAGCCACCTCCTGCCGCCCGACCAGCACTCCTCCGAGAAGGCCCGCGGCCTCGCCCGGAGGTACGCGGACGCCCTCCGCGAGCTGAACACCGGCATCTACCACTGCCTGCCCTGGCTCGTCGTGCCGAACAACTCCATCGGCTTCTTCAAGCCGAAGCACCTCGCGAACGACGCCCGGTATCTCTCACTGCGCGTCTACGTGGAGCAGGACGCGTCGCCCCAGTTCACGGCCCTCGAGTTCGAGGGGCGCGCGTCGGCGATGTACTCGCGCTATGTCGGCGAGATGCTGCGGCGGATGACGCGCGACGCCTCGATCCTGGCCGACGCGGACGTGGACGGCTTCACCGTGATCATCGGCTGGCTGAAGCGGACGACGCAGGGCGGCCAGCCCGTGCACGAGACGATCGCGGTCTTCGCCGACCGGGCCACGGCGGCCGACTTTCTCGGCGGGCGCGCGAAGATCGCGGACTTCGCGGGGCGCACGGTCGTGCTGGGCTACGACGGCCAGCAGGCGCTCGGGCCCGTCAGGCTCAAGGCCTGGGAGGACAACTTCGTCAGCAACTTCCAGGTCGCGAACTACCAGCCCGCGCCGGGCGTCACCTGCCACTGAGGTCAGGCGACCCCTCACGCAACGCGCGCGGCGAGCGCCACCCGGATCTCCCCGGCGATCGCCGTGAGCGCCCGCGCGGCGGGGCTCTCGGGCGCCTGCGCGACGAACGGCGTGCCGCGGTCGCACGCCGCCGCCAGCGCCGGATCGAAGGGCACGCGGCCGAGGAACGGGATCCCCGCGTCGCGGGCCAGCGCGGCCGCGTCGGGCCCGGGGAAGAGCCCGGTCATGTTCTCGACGAGGCCCAGGACCGGCGCGCCCGTCTGGGCCGCCACCGTGATCGACTTCCGCACGACGAGGTGCGAGACGTCCGACGGGATTGTGACCACGACGCTCCCGGCGAGCCGCGGCACGAGCGAGGCGATCGTCACGAGCCGGTCGGTGCCCGGCGGCAGGTCGAGCAGGAGCAGGTCGAGCTCGCCCCAGCTCGTGTCCGCGAGGAACTCGCGGAGCGCGTTCGCCTCCATCGTGCCGCGCCAGGTGTGCGCCTCGTCCTGGGTCGCCGCGTCCCAGGTGAGCGGCGCGGCGTCCGAGGGGAGCAGCAGGTCCATAGACATCACCTTCACACCGAGCGTCGTCCGCGGCGGCTCGACACCGTCCGCGGTGAACGGCAGACGCTGGCCGCGGACGCCGAGCATCTTCGCCATCGTGGGCCCGTTGAGGTCGGCGTCGAGGACGCCGACGCGGGCGCCGCCGAGCGCCCACGCACACGCCAGACCGGCGGTCACGGACGACTTGCCCACACCGCCCTTGCCGGAGACGACGGCGACGACCGCGCGCACGCCGGCGAGGCGCTCGCGGAGCCTCACCTGCTGGGCCTCGACCTGGCCCACGATGTTCGAACCGCCGTCGCCGACGATATCCTTGTACTTTTTCATCGTCCCCGCTGTCCGATCATGTCACGATTTCCCGAACTATTTCACCGCTCGCCTCGCGGCGCGGCGCTGCTCAGCTCGCACGATTTCCGCCCCATTTCACCGCTCGCCTCGCGGCGCGACGCCGCTCAGCTCGCACGGCCACGCCCCATTTCACCGCTCGCCTCGCGGCGCGACGCCGCTCACCTCGCACGATTTCCCGAACTATTTCACCGCTCGGCTCGCAGCGCGACGCTGCTCACCTCGCACTGCTATCATGCCAGGCGGCGCGCGCCAGCATCACCGCGGTTGCGGCCGCGATCGCCGCCATGAGCCAGGCACCCGCGCCGCGCGTCGGCACGCCGCCGCCGAAGCTCGGCATCCGCATGGACTCGGCACCGGTGAGGGCGATGCGCGCCACGAGGACCGCGCGGAGGGCGACGAGAACCGCGAGGATCCGCGCGAAGTCGCGACGCGAGAGCACCCAGCGCTCGAACCAGGCGCGCGGAGCCGCGAGGACCCAGGGACACCCGATCGCGATGAGCGCGCCCGCGCCGAACCAGACGAGGAGCGGGCCGCGCACAGGGAGCACGGTGAGCTGGAGGTAGAGCGCGGTGACCCAGTAGACGACGCCGTAGGCGAGGTACGCGAAGGCGGCCTGCCTGAACTTCCGCTCGCCCGCGCTCACGGCCCCGACGGCCGGAAGCGACCGCCCCATTTCGCCCGGACGTCGGCCAGCAGCTCGCGCGTGATGACCGTCTCACCGCGACCGCGCGCGTACGCCTCGACCGCCTTCACGACCATGCCGCGCGCGAACGACGGGATCGCGGCGAGCCGGTCGCGCGCGCCCTCGTCCCAGGCCAGCTCGTAGTCGACCGGGAGGCCGAAGGTCAGCGTCGCCGGGAGCTCGAGCGTCGCGCCGCCGTGGGCGCCGGGCTGGTAACCGCACGCCGGGTCCTCCGCGAGATAGTCGCCGTAGGTCGCGTAGGCGCGGCAGCGGCAGCCGCCGCAGATCTTCGAGAACTCGCAGGCGCCGCAGCGCCCGCCGAGCTTCGGCTCGCGGAGATCGTCGAAGACGGGTGCTCCGCGCCACAGCGCGCCGAACGAGCTCCGGCGCAGGCTGCCGGCGGACACCGGCATGTAGGGGCACGGCGTCACGTCGCCCTCGGGCGTGATGCGGCAGTAGTACTTCCCCGCCGGGCACGATCCGTGGGCGTAGTTCTGGAGCAGCGGCGAGGCGGGGTTGAGCTCCCAGAGGATGCGGCGGAAGTGCGGCGCGCACTTCGCGCGGATCAGGAGCCCGTCCGCGCGCCCGACCGGGGTCGACCACGGGTCCTCGAACGTCCCGGGCGCGTCGCCACCTCCGACGCCGAGCATCCGCCTCACGAACGACGGCGGCCCCTGGCCCACGCCCTGCGCTCGAGCCAGGTCGGTGAGGATCCGCTCGTACGCCGCGGCGTCGATGTCGGTCAGGGCACGCCCCCGGCCCGTCCTCACGAGGAAGAAGAAGTTCAGGACCTTGGCCCCGAGCTCCTTCGCGAGGTCGATCATCGCGGGCACCTCGCCCACGTTCCAGTCGGTGACCGACATGTGGAGCGAGAAGTCGAGCCCCTCGTCGGCGAGGGCGCGCGTCGCGCGCACGGCACCGTCCCAGGCGCCCGGCAGATGGCGGAAGGCGTCGTGCCGGGCCGGGTCGGTGGAGTCGAGGCTGATCGAGGCGCCGAGCACCCGGTGCTCGCGCATGAGCCGGGCCTCGCGCGCACGCAGGAGGACGCCGTTGGTGCCGAAGACCGTCGTGAAGCGCTTCTCGGCCGCGTAGGCGGCGAGGTCCCAGATGTCGCGCCGCAGGAGGGGCTCGCCACCCGTCAGGATGAGGAAGACGTTCGGGTTGACCTCCGCGATCTCGTCCATCACCCGTCGGCATTCGGCGCTGGTGAGCTCGCCGCGCGTGTCGGCGCCCGCGAAGGCCGACATGTAGCAGTGCGCGCACTCGAGGTTGCATCGCTGGGTGAGGTTCCACGACACCGAGTACGCGGTGTAACTCTGCCCGCGTGACACGCCTATCGCGGTTTCTTGTTGGAGACGTAGCCCGCGATCACTTCGTTCATGGTCTGCCGCGCCTGACCGATGCCCTCCTCGCAAACGGCGAGGTCGATCGTCGCCAGGCCCTTGGTGGCGGCGACCTTCTCGATCTCCTCGCGTGTCATGTCGCGCATGAAGCCGGCCGGCACGCGGTTGAGCCGCGCGGTGGCCTCTTCCGTCCAGGCGAAGCCGCTGCCGTCGCCGCCGCCGGCCGGCGCCGGCGGGGTCTCCGCCGGCTCGAACCGGGTCCTCGCGAGCAGCGTGTCCCAGCCGGCGCCGAGCTTCTCGCGACCCACCGTCTCCTCGATCATCGGCAGCGCGAGCTGACAGGTGATGACCGGGATCCGGCGCGAGCGCGCGTACTTCTCGATCCGCGCCTTGGCACGCCGGCGGAGATAGGCGTCGGTGACCTCGCGGAGCGCGTCCCGCGCGTCGGCGGACCACTTCACCTGCACGCCGGGCATCGACTCCTCCTCCTCGATACCGCCTTCCTGCGCCGCGATCGCCTCGACGACCTCGCGGGAGATCACCTGGAACTTGTCGGCGGACGCCCGGCAGACCGGGCACGTGACGACCGCGCCCGGGCCCTTGACCGTGTAGCCGCAGATCGAGCAGATCGCGGTGGCGGCCTGCTGCTCGGCGCGGAGCTTCGCCACGGCCAGGTCTTCGGCGAGGATTTGCATTTTTTCAGCCATCCGCGTCGGCATGAAGATCGCCATCGCCTCCTCGATCACCTTGTTCGTGATGACCGTGTGGCCCTGCTCGATCGCGTAGCGGAGCAGCGCCGTCCGCGCGACGCCCTTCACCTGGGGCGGCACGCGCTCCATGCGCGCCTCGGCCTCCTCGGTCCACGCGATGATCTCCTCGGCCTTGACGTCGAGCGGCGGATAGAACCTGCCGCCGGTGAGGAGCACGTTGCAGGGCGCCTGGCGCATGAGGTTCTCGGTGTTGGAGCCGAGGTCCACCTCATGCTCATCCGAGTGCACGCCGACGCGCCCCAGAATCAGGAGCCAGGGATGCTCCTTGCGGGCGAAGGTCAGGATCTTCTCGAAGCACTTGCCGTCGAGCAGCGTGATATCGAGGTCGACGCCCTCCTCGGCCGCGAGCTTCCGGCCGATCTCGAGATGCGACTGGTAGATCTTCGCCAGGCCGGTATCGATGATCTCCTCGTGGAGCTGCTCCTGCTCCTTGAACCGGAAGATCTTCGACGCCTTCTCGTTGAGCACCCCGACGATCCCGTTGAACATCGCGTAGTGCAGGTACGGGTCGTAGACGGCGACGGCCCGCACCGACCGGGCGAGGGCCTTCGCGAGCGAGATCCCGAGCCTGAGCCCGTTGAAGGACTGCGGGGAGCCGTCGAGGCACACCACGATCGCGCCCTGCTGATCGCGGAGCGCGTCGGTGTTGCGGACGATCAGCGTGTCCTTCGGGACCTTGCGGATGAAGCGCTCGGTGACCGAGCCGAGCTGGCTGTCCTTCACGGCGCCCATGCCGAGGGCGCCCATGACGACGAGGTCGTAGTCCGAGGCCAGGGCATCCTCGACCAGCACCTTGTAGTGCTTGCCGTCCACCATCTTGCGCTCGAAGGCCAGACCCGCCTCTCCCGCCTTCCTGGCCAGGACGTCCAGGTAGGAGTCGGAGATGAGCTGCAGGCCCATCGCGATCAGCGAGTCATGGATCTTCCGCTGGCGCTCGAGCTCGTTCTCGTCCTTGTACTCCTCCGGCAGGGTGTACTCCATCTGCTTGAACCGGTAGTCGTGCAGGCGCGCCGCGTAGACGTGCATGCCGGTGAGCTTCGCTCCGCACGTCCGGCCCAACTCGACGGCGAGATCGATCGCCCGGTTCGAGTAGTCCGAGTTGTCGACCGGAACGTAGATGTGCTTGAACATGGCTCCTCCCTCTCGATCCTGCTCACCGCAGCTCGAAGTCGACCGTCGCCGTGGCGCGCCCCGCGATCGTGATCTC
>QHSZ01000348.1 GCA_003220595.1 Candidatus Rokuibacteriota bacterium
GTCGTCCGCTCCCGGCACCGGCAGCCCCTCGAAGCTGTCGCACACAATCAGGCGTCGTCCGGTATGTCGGCAGGCGAGTGATAGCTTGGCGGTCGAACCGCCGAGATAGCAGCCGAGCTCGACCACCGGCCCTGCGACCGGAGACGTGAGGATCGCCTCCGCGACGATGAGGAGCTCGGCATCTTGATGTGCGCAGGGCACGTGGCGATGAACCTCGCGGAATCGACGGGTGATCTCGCGCCGAGTTGCAGGCGTGTCCGCGCCGCCCATCGCGCGGTGGATGAAGTCGTGTACGAAAATACGCAGCCGGATCGCCTGCAGCGAGTTGCCTACTACTGCTCGTGCGCTCGTCACCGGTCCCCCATCGTCGTCGATCACTTCGCGCTCGAAGCCCGCCCGGATCCCATTACCCGCACAAGCGGGACCGAGTTCGCCGCGACCGCGGATTGACGGGATTGTACCATCGGCGAGTCCGGCACCCGTCGTCCTTCCCCTCACCGGACACTCTCGAGGAGGGCGGCGAGCGCCCGGTCGAGGCGGTCGATCGAAAAGTGCGTCTCGGCGAACGCGCGGGCGCGCGCGCCCATCGTGCGCGCCCGCTCCGGACTCCCCGCGAGCTCGAGGACTGCGTCGGCGATCGCCCGCGCATCGCGAAGGGGCAGGAGCCTCGCCTCGACTCCGTCGCGCAGCGTGGTCGCCCGCTCGCCCGTTCGGCCCGTAATCACCGGCAGCCCGAGCGCCAGACTCTGGACCAGCGTCGAGGAGAACGTCCGCTCGCCCCGGGCGTCGCTGTCGAACCCGCTGCACCAGGCGTCGGCCATCTGGAGGTAGACGGGCAGGCGCTCGAAGCGCTGCTCCTCCACGAAGAGGAGGTTCTTCCGGTCGGGCTCGTGGTCCTTGGGGATCACGACAAAGACGATCCGTGGGTCCTCCTCGAGGAGACGCGCGGCCTCGTAGACGTAGGGGAGCCCGTGCCAGGGGTGCCACATGCCGTGATAGAGCACCACGAAGCGATCCTCGATCCCGAGCGCACGCCGGAGGGCGGCCGCCTCGGCGTCGTACCGCCGGGAGAAGAGGGTCAGATCCACGACCGGATAGGCGACCTCGAGGCGGGCCGGCTCGAGCGCGAACCGCGCGAGCAGCTCGCGCCGCATCGTTTCCGAGTGCGTGAGGATGCCGGCGGCGCGCCGGTACGTCCAGGCGTCGAGCCACTGCGGGAACCAGGGGAAGACCTCCCGATGCGACACGTAGGTCAGGATCTGGTCCATGATCACCCTGCACCCGAGGAGCCGGGCGAGGAGCACGTAGAGCGGCACGAGCGGGTGCGGCGTCACGAAGACGACGTCGTGACGCGCGAAGGCCAGGACCGAGAGCGGTAGCTGCCGCAGGACGCCCGCGAGCCGTCGCAGCGCGCTCCCCTTCAGCCGCTCGAAGTCGAGCAGCTCCGCGCGATGGCCGAGCCGTCCGAGGGCCGCGACGTACTGCTGCACCCGGAAATACGGCTCGCGCTCGCGGCGGAGCGGCTTGTGGAGCAGCACCCGCAGCGGCCCGGGGCGCCCACTCACGGCGCGCCGCCCGCGAGGTGCTCGCCGAGCTCGCGGACGAGGCGCACCTCGCGGCCCCGGACGGCGCCGAGCCGCGCGCGCAGCCACGCGACGCCACCGAGCACGACGTTGCGGTCGTGAAAGACGACGCCGCACTCGTCGCCGACGACGGGGAGGGCGCCGGCGCGCGTCGTGGGCGCGCGGTAGGACAGGTACCGCACGCCGTGACGGCGCGCGAGCTCCGCCGTGAATGGCTGCAGGAGATTCCCCGGCGGAACGAGCGTGACGATCGCGACGCCGAACTCGTCCGAGAGGATCGCCTGGGCGCGCGCGATGTTGGCCTCCTGCACCTCGGCGGGCACGAACTCGTAGAACTCCCGGTGGTACGAGCGATTGCCCGCCCAGCGGCGCGGGCGGAACGCGCGGCCGTCCAGGAGGCAGTGCGTGAGCCCGTGGTTGGCGACCTCCAGCAGCCGCGCGTCCACGCCCTCGCGGATCGCGCGCGCCGCGTCGGGGAATTTTCTCGGGAACGGCGTGAGGCGGCCGTCGTCCTCGACCCACGCGGCCGTGACGCCGACGGTCATGCGCGCGCCGGCCGCCGTGAGCGTCTCGAGAATCGCGTGCCACTCGGACGCCGTCAGCTCGCGATACGGCCCCCAGCGCTTGATCGGCGGAAGGTACTTCAGCCACAAGAGGTTGCCCGGGAACGGCACCCGCACCCGGCCGACGCTGAGCCGCGTGCGCCCGTACACCTCGTGCCGCTTCGAGGCCGCGCCGACGTCGTCCATCCGGATCATCATCGGAGCGGGCCGACCGGTCACCATGCGTGCCGCGTCAGCGCGGGCCCGGTGTGCGGGCGACCACGGTCAGCCGCCCGCCCTGCCGGAGGACAGCGAGCGCCGCCCCGAGGCCGAAGGACACCCACGCCGGCGTGAGCAGGCGCGAGAGCCGCCCCGCGAGTGGCGCGAGGGCCGGCCGGTCGTTGCCGAGGAAGTCCAGGCTCCCGGTGATGTTCCTGAGCACCTTCTGGTGAAAGATGCTCTCGATCACGAATCCGCATTCACCAAGAAGACGCGCAAGCGTGCGAGGGGTGAAGTGCCACAGGTGAGTCGGCACCTGCAAAGCATA
>QHSZ01000150.1 GCA_003220595.1 Candidatus Rokuibacteriota bacterium
TGACCTCACGCGTCGAGTTCCTGTCACGGATCCGCGGGGAGATGGCGAAGACCCGGGGCCTCTTTCCCGCCCGGACCGCCCCGAGGCCCGCCGAGCCTCGCGCGGTCGCCGAGACGCTCAGGCGCGAGCTCCTCGAGCGGTGGCCGGCCGCGCTCGAACGCTTCCGCCGGGAGTTCGAGCGGGTCGGCGGCGTGTTCCACCGGGTCGGCGCGCTCGGCGACGTGCCCCAGGTCGTCGCGGGTATCTCGCGCGAGCGGGACGTGCGCCGCCTCGTCGCCTGGGACGCGCAGGCGCTCGGTGGCGACCTCCTGTCGGCGCTCGAGGCGCGTGGCCTCGACCCCGTCGCGATGCCTCGGGGCGAGGTGCCGAGCGGCGAGCGCGCCTGGCTGCGTCGGGTCGTCGCCCAGGCCGACCTCGGCCTCACCGGCGTGGATCTCGCGATCGCGGAGACCGGCACGCTCGTGGTGCGCTCCGGCGCGGGCCGCCCGCGCTCGACCTCGCTGCTCCCGCCCGTGCACATCGCGGTCTTCGACCGGACGGCGTTGATCGAGTCCCTCGGTCAGGCCGGCGTGTTCCTCGAGGCCTGGCACCGGGCGGAGGCGGCCGGCGAAGGCGCGGTCGTGAGCTTCATCACCGGGCCGAGCCGGACGGCCGACATCGAGCTCACGCTCACGCGCGGCGTGCACGGGCCGAAGGAGGTCCACGCGATCTTCGTCGAGACGCCGATCCATGACTGAGCGCTACTTCACGCCGGCCGACGTCGAGAAGCTGATCCCGGCGCTCACGCGGATCATGGACGAGGTGATGCCCGCCTACCGGGAGGCGAACGCCGCGCGCGAGCGCCGCGAGGCCGAGCAGCAGCGGATCGCGGTCTCGGGCGGGGGCGTCGTCGACCGGGCCGCGTGGCGGGCGGACACGGAGCTCGCGGAGCGGCTGACGCAGCGGGTGCGGAAGGGCGTGGACCGGATCCTGAGCCTCGGCGGCGCGCCGAAGGACCTCGGGCTCGGCCTGGTGGACTTCCCGCACCTGCGCGAGGGCGCCGAGGTGAACCTCTGCTGGAAATACGGCGAGACCGAGATCCGTCACTGGCACGGCCTCGACGAAGGCTATGCGGCGCGGAAGCCCCTCTGATGGCCTACGCCGCCGTCCTCTTCGACCTCTTCGACACGCTCGTCCGCTTCGACCGCGAGCGAATGCCGACGATCCAGATCAACGGCCAGACCGTGCGCTCGACGGCCGGCCACCTGCACGCCCTGCTCGCCGCCCATGCGCCCCAGATCGGGCTCGAGACCTGCTACGAGGCGCTGGTCGCGAGCTGGCGGGAGGCCGAACGGCTCCGCGCGATTGACGACCGCGAGGTGCCGGCACCGGTCCGCTTCGCGCACTTCTTCGGCTACCTCGGCCTCGACGCCGCCGCGCTGCCCCCGGGGCTCACCCAGGCGCTCATCGACGCCCACCGACACGAGCTGGGGCGCGCGGCCGAGTTCCCGGCCCATCACGGGCCGCTGCTCAGGAAGCTCGCCGAGCGGTACCGGCTCGCGGTCGTCTCGAACTTCGACTACACGCCGACGGCCCTCGACATCCTGGGGCGCGCGGGTGTCACCGAGCTGTTCGGCGCCGTCGTCGTCTCGGACGCGGTCGGGTGGCGGAAGCCGAAGCGGGTGATCTTCGACGAGGCGCTCCAGCGTCTCGCGGTCCGCCCGGAGCAGGCGCTCTTCGTCGGCGACCGAGCCGAGATCGACGTGCTCGGGGCCCAGCGGGCCGGCATGCACGCGGCGTGGATCAACCCCGAGGCCGCGGCGCTGCCGCCGGGGATCGCGCCGCCGACGTACGAGATCCGCGACCTCGGCGAGCTCGCCGGCATCCTGAAGGTCGATCCGGGCATCTAAAGCGCCAGGGAGGTGAGGGCGGCACATGGCTACGACGCGCAAGGTCATCATCATCGGGTCGGGTCCCGCGGGGTACACGGCGGCCGTCTACGCGGCACGCGCCAACCTGGCGCCGCTCATGCTCACGGGCATCCAGCCGGGCGGCCAGCTCATGCTCACCACGTTGGTCGAGAACTACCCGGGGTTCGTCGAAGGCATCCAGGGTCCCGAGCTGATGGAGACGATGAAGAAGCAGGCCGAGCACTTCGGCACCGAGATGATCGCCGAGGACGTGACGGCGGTCGACTTCTCGAAGCGGCCGTTCGTCATCAGGGCGGGCGAGCGGGTCTTCGAGTCCCACACGGTGATCATCGCGACCGGCGCCTCGTCGAAGCTCCTCGGCCTGCCGGCGGAGTCGAAGCTCATGGGGCGCGGCGTCTCGACCTGCGCGACCTGCGACGGCTTCTTCTTCAAGGACCAAAACATCATGGTGGTCGGCGGCGGCGACTCCGCGCTCGAGGAGGCGCTCTACCTCTCGCGGCTCGGCCGGCAGGTCGACGTCGTCCACCGGCGCGCGGCGCTCCGGGGGTCGAAGATCATGCAGGAGCGGGCCTTCAAGAACCCGAAGATCAAGTTCCTCTGGGACACGATCGTGCACGACATCCTCGACGTGGCCAAGGGCAAGGTCACGAGCGTGCTCCTGAAGAACCTCAAGACCAACGCGCGCGAGGAGCGTCCCGTGGACGGCCTCTTCGTGGCGATCGGCCATCAGCCGAACACGCAGATCTTCCGCGGGCAGGTCGAGCTGCTGCCCAACGAGTACATCAAGGTGAACCCAGGGACGACGCAGACGAGCGTGCCCGGCGTCTTCGCCGCGGGCGACGTCCAGGACCACGTCTACCGCCAGGCCGTGACGGCCGCGGGCACCGGGTGCATGGCCGCGCTCGAGGCCGAGCGATATCTAGAGGCGACCCAGCCCCATTAAGAGCTTGGGGGGTTGGGGGCCATTTCGGGGCCCCCAACGAGGGATCCGCGAGTATCGGCGCGCCACGCCGCGGGTCAGCGGAACGAGTCCTGGAGCAAGTCGCTGTGGCCGGTCTCTTCGAGAAACTTCCGGATACTGCGGAGCGAGGTGACGAGTGTCTGCCCCGGGACGGGTACGTCGATGTACCATGACGTGTCCCCGCCCTGGGAGTTGAGCCGCGCAGTGCTGTAACCTTCCACGACCCCGATCAGGCTGCCGGTCCGCGCTTCATACACGCCGGCGCCACTCGCGCCGTAGCTCACCGAGGCGTCCACCATTAATCGTGAGTCTCGGTCGCGATCGGCGGGACCATCGAAATCTGTCTGGCTGACCACGCCGCGGGCCAGCGTCATGCGGCTTCCCCACGGAAAGGCGACGACCCAGGCCCACTCACCCAGGGTCGCCGGGCGCCTCACGCTCGCCGGCGTGCACCGATCGCTCTCGGCTTTGAGCAGGGCAAGGTCGAGGTTGTCGGTTTCGCTTTCGACAAGCACCGCGGCACGAACCTTGGTCTCCCGACCCTTGGAGGAGCCGAAGACCACGTAGACCCCCTTGCCGCGGGCGGGGCCCGAGAAGGTATGGCCGGCGGTGAGCACGAAGCACTCCGTGCCAGAGGTCGCCGGACGCGTCGCTATGATCACCCCCGAAGCCGCCCGGAACCGTCGGCCTTCCTGCTGCTCCAGAATGACCTGGACCGCGGATGGAAGAATACGCGCGAGGATCTGCTCGTCCGTCGGTTCCCACAGGTTCACGACCCTGCAGCCAGCTCCGAGCCAGACCACCGACATGCCCAGCGCCACTCTGCCGACCGCGCGCGTGACCAGAGCCAGTCGCATGGCGCGAACCCCCGTGTCGCTCGTATCATAACGCTGCACCCGGCCTTGGATCGCCGTCACCGCGACGTTGGCGTCATCGCGTAGGGGAATTCACCGATGTAAACCGTTCGGCGTCTCTGTCAGTCTGGTAACGCAGGCGGCGCGCGCCGCCGCGTGCCGCCGAAGGGGAATGTTGTCCAAGCCTCGGGTTTCCAACATCTTGTCAGCGCGACACGCTGCCGACTTCTGGCACTGGCGTTGCTACACCGGTGATTAGCCGGCAGCCGATGCCGAGGCTGCGACCGCATGTCGCTGGCGATCGCGGAGCGACATAGATCCTACATAGGAGGTCCGGAACATGTTGAAGCCCGTCTTCGCAATGTGCGTGCTGACGCTGGTCGCCGTACTCGTCCTGGGGGGCGTCGCGTGGGCAGGGAACGTCGAGGGCCAGATCCAAAGCGTGGATCCGAGCGGGCGAGTGGTGACCCTCGACGATGGGACGACGCTGACCATTCCCCCGACCGCGAGGGTGGACCGGAACGCCCTCAAACCCGGCGCCACCGTCAAGGCCAGCTTCGAGGAAATGGGCGCTGACAAGGTCGTGACCTCGATCCAGGTGACTCCGAAGAAGTAACCCAACGGATCGCGCGCCGACCCGAGGCCCGGAGCGTGGCTCCGGGTCTCGGGCGTCTGCTGGCGCGATCGTCAGACGACCCACCAGCGCGCGACGTCGCGCGCGAGCGCGGGCGCGTCTGGAAAGAGCGCCTCCGCTTCGCGCACGGCCGCGTCCGCCTCCTCCTCACGCGGGAGGAGATCTACGCGCGAGACCGCGACCTCGTAGACCGAGAACGTCGAGGTCGGCAGCACGGTCTGGAGCGCGGCGACGTCGGCGTGGCGATGGCGGAGCAGGGCCTCGTACACGCGCTGGTACACGAGCGGGTCGTAGGGCGGTTCGCCGCCCCCCGCGTCGACCGGTATCCCGAGCGCCTGCGCCACGCCGACGAGCTCGCGCCAGAGCGCCTTCAGGACGGCCGGCGGCGCGTCCTCGCGCTCGCGGGGGTGCAGGGGCCGGGCGGCCCGGCGCTCGCGCTCGGCCTCGAGGAAGCCTCGCACCGCGGCGGACGGCACGGCGATCACGAAGCGACACGAAGCCGCCGCGAGGACCGGCTCGGTGGCGTCGTCCATCCGGCGGGCCAGCTCGATCAGTCGGTTGCCGACCAGCGGCGCTTCGCCGATCAGCGCGTGCCGGGGCGCCGCGCACCGGCGCTGCCACTCGAGCAGCGCGCGGCGCGCCCAGAGCCCGACCGCCTTGCGGACGACGGCGTGCGTCACTCCGTCGGCCATCGGATAGCGCCGGCCCGCGGGGCTCGCCTCGAACACCGGCCGCGCCACGTCCCACTGGAGGAGGTGGATGACGCGGCCCGCGTCGGCCGCCAGGTGCGCGAGCTGGTGGATCAGGAGACTCTTGCCGGTGCCGGGCAGGCCGGCCACGAGCACGATCCGCGCCGAGCGCGCGAGCCGCTCGAGCTGCCCCGCGAGCGCTCGATCGGAGGCCACGACGAGGTGCGGCGCGCGGTCGCCGCGGGGTGGCGGGTGCGGCTCGCTCAGGTGCCGACGCGGAGCGTGGCGGAGAGATCCCGGAGCAGCGCGATCGTCGACAGGTAGGACAGCCTGCCGGTGCGCGGGTTCTCCGACGGGACGTTCTCGACCTCGACGGAAAGCCTGCCGAACTCGCCCTCGACGGTGATCCGGTGCATGTTCATCTTCTGGCCCGGCACGGCGAAGAGCCGGAGGTGGGTCTTCTCCGGTCCGATGCCCGCGAGCGAGAGCGCGGCGAGGACGTTGACGTTCGCCGGGAACGCGCGGCAGGCCTCGGTCGCGGGGCCCTCGAAGATCAGCGTCTCCTTGGTGATCGCGTCGAGGTCGATCTTCCGCTCCTCGATCCACGGCGCGCCGGCGAGCCCGCGGGGCGGCTTCCGCGTCTCCATCGTGACCGAGGTGATCGCGCCGACCGAGGCGCCCTTGACGCCGTCGAGGCCGGCGATCGCCGCCGACGGGACGAGGATGCGGCAGCGATGGGCGGCCGCGAGCTCCACCCAGTCCCGGCGGCCGAGGAGCCCGCCACAGGAGAGCACGACCAGGTCGCGCCCCGCCTCGAGCGTCATCGGCGCGATCTCCTGCAGGTGCGCCTGGGTCGATGCCTCGACGACGAGGCTCGAGGCGTCGATGAGGTCGTCGAGGGCGAGGAACGGGGCGGGGAAGCGGAGGCCCTTCAGGAAGCGCTCGGCCTTCTCGCGGTCGCGCGCGGTCGCGCCGGCGAGCCGGAGGCCCGGGATCCCGTCGTCGAGGGCGCGGCAGAGCGCCCGGCCGATGGCGCCGAGGCCGACGATGCCGACGTCCATGATGGGCGCATGGTATCATGCCGCGTGGTGGGATGACGCCCACGCGAACGCTCAGGGAGCCGCTCGAGCGGCTCTACCGCGAGTTCGACTACGGCGCCCGCGTCGGACGCGACGCTCTGCAGTTTCCCCTCCGCTACGCCGACCCGCGCGACCGCGAGATCGTCGCCCTCTTGACCGCGTGCCTCGCCTACGGGCGCGTCGACCTGTTCGGCCGCGAGCTTGACGGCGCGCTGCGCGCGATGGGGGCCTCGCCCTTCCGGTTCGTCATCGACTTCGAGCTCGCACGCGACGCCCGCGCGTTCGACGGTTTCCGCTACCGGTTCAACCGGCCGCCGGATCTCGTCGCCTTCTGCGTGGCCGCGCGCGAGATCCTCCTTCGCCACGGCTCGCTCGAGAAGTGTTTCACGGCGGGCGACCCCGACGGGCGGGGCCCGATCGGCCCCGCCCTCGAGCGGTTCGCGCGCGCGTTTCTCGAAGCGGACCTGCGCCTTGTCTTCCCGCGCGGCCGCCGCTCGCGCGGCTACCGCCACCTCTTCCCGCTGCCGTCCGCGGGCGGCCCGTGCAAGCGGCTGCACCTCTTCCTGCGCTGGATGGTCCGCCGCGAGCCGCCCGACTTCGGCCTCTGGACGGCGATCTCGCCGGCGCGGCTCCTGATCCCCGTGGACACGCACGTCGAGAACATCTCGCGCGCGATCGGGCTGACGCGCCGCCGCTCGCGGAACTGGCGGATGGCCGAGGAGATCACCGGGCGGCTCGCGGCGATCGACCCCGCGGACCCGGTGAAGTACGACTTCGCGCTCTGCCACAAGCGGATGTCGGGCGACTGCCTGGACCGGCGCGACGCGACGGTGTGCGCGCCGTGCGGGTTCAAGCCGGTCTGCCGGCACTGGAAGGGCGGCGTGCGCCGCGCGACGGCGGGGACATGACCGAGGTCTTCGCGGCTGTCGCCGGCGCGCTCCTCGTCGCGCTCGTGCTCCTGGCGTGGATCCTGTTCCGCCAGATCGAGGGCGTCCGGAGCGAAGGGCGCGCGGGTCAAGAGGTCGTCCGGCGGCAACTGGAGGGACTCCAGCTGAGCGTGGCGACCGAGCTCAAGGGCGTCAGCGGGGAGGTGACGCGGCAGCTCGAGGCGGGGATGCGGCTCATGTCCACCTCCCAGGCGACGCTGGGCGAGCGCCTCGACCGGGCGGCGAAGGTCGTGGGTGAGGTGCAGGGAAGCCTCGGCAAGCTCGGCGAGGCCACGCAGCGGGTCGTGGACGTCGGCAAGGAGATCCAGGGGCTCGAGCAGATCCTCAAGTCGCCGAAGATCCGGGGCGGACTCGGCGAGATGCTGCTGGAGCAACTCCTGGCCCAGATGCTCCCGCGCGAGCACTACGAGCTCCAGCATCTGTTCAAGAGCGGTGAGCGTGTCGACGCTGCGATCAGCCTCGCCGGGCGGGTGGTGCCCGTGGACGCCAAGTTCCCGCTCGAGAACTTCCGGCGGATGCTCGCCGAGCCCGAGGAGGAGCGGCGCCGGCCCCTACGCAAGCAGTTTGCCCGGGACGTGAAGACGCGGATCGACGAGATCGCCAAGAAGTACATCCTGCCGGACGAGGGCACCTTCGACTTCGCCCTGATGTACGTGCCCGCCGAGAACGTCTACTACGAGATCATCATCAAAGACGACGCCGACGCGGGCGACGAGGCGATCGCCACCTACGCCCTGTCCCGGCGGGTCGTGCCCGTGTCGCCGAACAGCTTCTACGCCTACCTGCAAGTGATCATCCTCGGGCTGAGCGGGCTCAGGATCGAGGCGCACGCGCGCGAGATCCAGAACGACCTCGCGCGCCTCGCCGGCGACCTGGACAAGGTGCGCGAGCCCATCCGGACGCTGGGCAAGCACCTCGGGAACGCGCAGAGCCAGTTCACCGATGCCGAGCACGCGCTCGAGCGCTTCAAGGACAAGCTCGAGGCCATCGAGCGCAAGAGGGAGCAAGCGGCGCTCCCGGAGGGTCCAGGATGACGCTGACCGCGATCGATTGGCTCGTCATCGCGCTCTACTTCGTGCTCTCCGTCGCCATCGCCCTCTACTACTCGCGTCGCGCCGGCGCCTCGTCGGACGAGTACTTCCTGTCCGGGCGCGCCGTGCCGTGGTGGCTCGCCGGCACCTCGATGGTCGCGACCACGTTCGCCGCCGACACGCCGCTGGTGGTCACGGGGCTCACGGTCAAGTACGGGATCGCCGGCAACTGGCTCTGGTGGTGCATGGTGATGAGCGGCATCCTCACCGTGGTCTTCTACGCGCGTCTCTGGCGACGGTCCGGGGTGATGACCGACGCCGAGTTCGCCGAGATCCGCTACTCGGGCCGGCCGGCCGCCTTTCTCCGCGGTTTCCGGGCGTGCTATCTCGCCCTCGCCATCAACTCGATCATCATCGGCTGGGTCACCGCGGCGATGGCGAAGATCGTCGGCATGACGCTCCACGTGGGAAAGGTGGAGGCGACGGTCGGCCTGTTCGTGCTCACGGGAGTCTACTCCAGCATCTCGGGGCTCTGGGGCGTCGTCGTGACCGACTTCTTCCAGTTCGCCCTCGCGATGACCGGCTGCATCGCGCTGGCGTTCTTCGCCCTCGGCGCCGTGGGCGGCATGTCGGGCCTGCTGGCGACGCTCCACACGCGCTTCCCGGACGACGCACCCCTCCGCGTGATCCCGCCCCTCGACTCGGCGTGGATGCCGGCGCTGACCTTCTTCGTCTACCTCGCTGTGAACTGGTGGGCGTCGTGGTACCCGGGTGCCGAACCCGGCGGCGGCGGGTACGTCGCCCAGCGGATCTTCTCGACGAAGAACGAGCGCCACGCGCTGCTCGCGGCGCTCTGGTTCAACATCGCCCACTACGCGCTCCGCCCGTGGCCCTGGATCATCGTGGCGCTCGTCTCGATGGTGCTCTATCCGGGCCTCGAGGATCCCGAGTCCGGCTACGTGAAGGTCATGGTGGATCATCTGCCGCCGTTCTGGCGTGGCTTCCTGATCGCCGCGTTCTTCGCGGCCTACATGTCGACGATCTCGACGCAGCTCAACTGGGGTGCGTCGTACCTCGTCAACGACGTCTATCGGCGCTTCTGGGTGCGGCGGCGTGACGAGAGACACTACGCGGCGGCCGGACGTGTGGCGACGCTCCTCATGATGGCCATCTCCGGTGTCGTCACGCTGAACATCGGCACGGTCGAGGGCGCCTGGAAGTTCCTGCTCGCGATCGGCGCGGGCACCGGCCTCGTCTATCTCCTGCGCTGGTACTGGTGGCGCGTGAACGCCTGGTCCGAGGTGAGCGCGATGGTCGCCGCGCTCGTCTTCTCGCTCGTCGCACAGCTCGGGCTCGGACTCTCGGCCGACGACCCGCGCGGCTTCGCGAAGCTCCTCCTCACGACCACGGCGGCGACGACGGTCGTCTGGCTCGTGGTGACGTATCTGACGGCCCCGGAGCCCGCGGAGCACCTGCGCGCCTTCTACCGGCGCGTGAGGCCGGGCGGGCCCGGGTGGCGCGCGATTGTGCCCGACGCCTCCGCCGACGCCGCGCTGGGCGCGGGGCTCGTCCAGTGGGCGCTCGGCTGCGTCGTCGTCTACCTCGGGCTCTTCGGCATCGGCGGCCTCGTCCTCGGCCGGCCGGCGCAGGGTGCGCTCGCCGTCTTCGCGGCGCTCGGCCTGACGTGGTACCTCGTCACCGCGACCCGCGGCTCGGCCCCGCCGACGGGCTGAGGCGCCCGGCCGCGCACGGGGAGAGCGTCGTGCCCCGGCGCGTGCCATTCGCCGCCCTCGCGATCGCCGTTACCGCCTGCGGCATCGCGCTCGCGGGATGCGGCGCGTCGCGGGATCGCGGCGTCTCATCCTCTCCGCCCCCGCCCTCGGCTTCTGAGCCGCCCGAGGCCGCCACACCGGCGCCTTCGACGCCCGCAGCACCTGCTCCGACCCAGGCCGCTGCGCCTGTGCCGCCCCCGCCGTCGGCTTCTGAGCCGTCCCCGCCTGCAGCGCCTGCGCCTCCACCGCCCGTGGCATCTGCACCGCCTGCACCCTCAGCGCCTGCGGTGCGCCCGCCAGCGCCGGCTCCCGTCCCGGCGCCGGGGGACGCAGCGCCCCCGACGGCGCCTCGAAAGGAGAGCGCCCCGCCCGTCGCGGCCACGCCGCCCGCGCCGCCGGCCCTGGACCTGGCGGCGCTGGAGAAGCGGCTCCGAGCGACCAACGCCATCGGCATCTTCACCAAGCTCTCGCTCAAGAATCAGGTCGATGACCTGGTGGCGCAGTTCCGGACGTTCCATCAGGGCGCCCCCGTGGCCGTCGCCAAGCTTCGAGAAGAGTACGATCTACTCCTGCTC
>QHSZ01000349.1 GCA_003220595.1 Candidatus Rokuibacteriota bacterium
CGCCAGCGCCAGCAACGGCAACCACACCCTCACCGCGGAGGCCCGGCTCACCTCGGGTGTCGTCATCGAATCGGCACCCCTACACCTGACGGTGGCCAACCCGGCGGCCTCCAGCCGCGTGTTTCACGTCGATGCGGCCGGCGGCAGCGACAGCGTCAACGGCCTGTCGCAGGGGACGGCGTGGCGCACACTGAGCCAAGCCATGAGTGTGGCAACCGCCGGAGATACCGTGGTGCTGCGAGGGACGTTTACCGGGGACCTTGTCCCGCCGGCGTCCGGTACGGCCGCGAAGCCGATCATATTCACCAGCTATCCAGGGGAAATGGCCGTGTTGGACGGCGGGAGCGTGAAGTTGGATGGTCGACAGTACGTGGTGGTGGAGCGGCTGGCAGTGGTGAATGCTCAAAGCGCTCCTGTCGTGCTCAACGGCTCGAACTTCAACACGATCCGCGACTGCCAGATCTCCAACGTTGGCAACGGCTCCGGGCAGTGGGGCCATGCCATTAAGATGACGAACGCCAACGACAACGTCGTGGACGGTTGCACGATCACCAACATCGGGAACGAAGCCGAGAACACGGGCGACAGCATCTACCTGGTGGATAGCAGCCGCAACAAGATCCTGAACAGCACGATCAGGAACGGGGGCCACAGCCTCATCCAGGTGTCGAGCCAGCAGGCGACGACGTTCTCGAGCGACAACGTCATCGCGGGGAACACGCTCTCGAACTTCTACGCGACGGGATTTCTCCTCTCCGGCATGTCGCAGCGCACGCTCGTGGAGTACAACAGGATTTCAGACTCGGCGCGCAACGGCGTCAATTGGCCCCGCTCCAACCTGATCGCGTCGAGCTACAACACGATCCGTTACAACGAAATCTTCGACAACGCCGCCGGGGCCATCCACATTGCCGCCTACGTCTACCAGGGGTCGTTCGGCATGGACGCGATCGGGAATCAGATTTACCAGAACGTGTTTTACAACAACAACCAGATCAACGACTCCGTCAACAACAGCGGGGCGATCCACCTTAGGGAGTCGGACGGCCGATCCGTGCGCGACAACCTCATCGCCAACAACATCTTCTTCCGCAACAAGGGTTTTATCTCTGGCGGCAATGACTACGCGATCACCATCACCCACTACGGCAATCCGACCTCGTGGCCGGTGGGCAGCCTGAACGGCAACCGCATCCAGAACAACATCATCCTGCGACAGCCCGGATCCGCGGGCGAGGTGACGGTGCTGCGGATCCGCGACGGGAGCCAGGGCGGCAACCTCAGCTACACGCTGGCGGCCTTCCAGCAGACATACGCCAACGCGAGCGGGAACCTCCAGGTCGACCCGATGTTCACCGACGAGGCGAATCGGGTGTTCACCCTGCGCTCCGGCAGCCCCGCGATCGATAGAGGCCTGGCCATTGCCGGAGTCGCCTACCTCGGAACGGCCCCGGATCTGGGAGCCCACGAGTATGAAGGTAGCGCCCCGCCCGCTGACACGACCCCGCCCACCGTCGCCCTGACGGCGCCAACCCTCGGCCAGACCGTGGCCGGCGTGGTGACGCTCAGGGCCACCGCCTCGGACAACGTCGGCGTGACCCGTATCGATTACATGCAGGACGGCCAGGTCCTCGGGGCCCTGTCCCCGGCGGCGATGACCTTCTCCTGGAACACCGCGGCGGTCAGCAACGGCGCTCACACCCTGACCGCCCGGGCCTACGACGCTGCCGGCAACGCGACCACCGCGACCGGAATCAGCGTGACCGTCGCCAACGCCGACACCACCGCGCCCGCGGTGGCCATCACGACGCCCACCGTCTCGCCGACGTACACCGCCAGCAGCTCCACGCTCGCCCTCGGCGGCACCGCCTCCGACGCCGTCGGCGTCACCCAGGTCACGTGGGCGAATAACCGCGGCGGCAGCGGCACTGCGACCGGCACCACGAGCTGGACCGCCAGCGGCATCGGCCTCCAGACCGGCGCCAACCTCCTCACCGTCACCGCGCGCGACGCCGCCGGCAACATCGCGACACGCACGGTGACCGTCACCTACGCCGACGCCACGGCCCCCACGGTGACCATCACGACGCCCACCGCCACTCCCACGTACACCGCGAGCAGTTCCGCCCTCGCCCTCGGCGGCACCGCCTCCGACGCCGTCGGCGTCACCCAGGTCACGTGGGCGAATACCCGCGGCGGCAGCGGCACTGCGACCGGCACCACGAGCTGGACCGCCAGCGGGATCGTCCTCCAGACCGGCGCCAACCTCCTCACCGTCACCGCGCGCGACGCCGCCGGGAACATCGCGACACGCACGGTGACCGTCACCTACGCGGCCGCCACGGCGCCCACGGTGACCATCACGACGCCCACCGCCTCGCCGACCTACGGCACGAGCCTCTCGTCCCTGAGCCTCGGTGGGACCGCCTCCGGCGCCACCCAGGTCACGTGGGCGAACAGCCGCGGCGGCAGCGGTACCGCCACCGGCACCACGAG
>QHSZ01000350.1 GCA_003220595.1 Candidatus Rokuibacteriota bacterium
CATCACGAGTCTCGGGACCCGTCGAAACACCGACGCCACCTGGTGGGGCTGGGCGGCCTACGCGGCGTACGACTGGACCGACAAGCTCCGGACCTCACTGCGCCAGGAGTTCTTCCGGGACGCCCACGGAGCGCGCACCGGGTTCGGCGCCGCATTGGATCTCTGGTCGACCACGGCGACCATCCAGTACAAGATCTGGAAGGGCCTCGTGGGTCGGCTCGAGTACCGCCATGACGCCGCGGACGAGAGGGCCTTCCAGGTGCGGTACTCGCGGCCCGACCGTACCGCCGACGGGCTGTTGCCGCGCTCCCGGAGCCTCGACACCATCTCGATCAGCCTCTACTACCTGTTCTTCTAGCCACCGGCTGCGGGGACAGGAATTCTCGTCTCCTCCTCCTCGACGCGCTCGGGCTCCGGCCGGCGGGACGGGATCACGCGCACCGTGATGGTCTCGCCCACGCCGCCATCGCCACGAGACCGCCGAGCGCGAGCCCACAGCGGAGCGCCGTCAGTGGAGGGCCGGAGGACGGGAAGACCTCCACCGTGGCCAGTGCGGCCAGGGTGAGGCCGGCGAGCCCGTAGAGCCGGCCCCACCGGGGACGCGGGGTCGTGCCCGAGCGCCCCGAGCGCGCCGTCACGTCACACATTCCGCCACCCTCCCTGCCGCAGCGTGACAGATGGTGTCTCAAGCTGGTGTCAAGAAGGACCTCGGCGACGTAAAGAACGCGTAAAAATCTCGCCCTGCGGCTTCAGCCGGGGACCGGGCGCCGTAGAGTCGGTGTCGCGTATGCGACTGACCCTGGTCAAGCGCCTGCTGGTCGGCGCGCCCATGCCGCTCGCCCAGGCGCGACACGAGCGGCTCGGGAAGGCGGCGGCGCTGGCGGTGTTCGCCTCCGACCCGCTCTCGTCGGTGGCCTACGCGACCGAGGAAATCCTGCTGGTGCTCATCCTCGCGGGGAGCGCGGCGCTCAGCTACTCGCTTCCCGTGGCGCTGGGCATCGCCGCGCTGCTGGCGGTGGTCGTCGTCTCCTACCGCCAGACGGTCGCGGCGTACCCGCAGGGGGGCGGCGCCTATCTCGTCGCCAAGGACAACCTCGGCATCTACCCCGCCCTGGCCGCGGCGGCGGCGCTGCTGGTCGACTACGTCCTGACGGTATCCGTGTCGGTCGTCGCGGGAATCGCCGCTTTGACGTCCGCGGTGCCGCAGCTCCACCCGTACCGCGTCGTCTTGAGCGTCCTGGCGGTCGCCGGGATCGCGCTCGGGAACCTGCGGGGTGTCCGCGAGTCGGCTCGCATGTTCGCCGCGCCCACCTACTTCTTTGTCGTCAGCATCCTGGCAATGGTCGGCTACGGGCTCGTGGGCGCGATGTTCGGGCTGCTCCCCGAGGCGCCCTACGAGCCCCACCCCCCGGGCCTCGAAGGCCTCGGCCTGTTCCTCCTCCTCCGCAGCTATGCCGCCGGCTGCACGGCGCTCACGGGCGTCGAGGCCATCTCCAACGGCGTGCAGGCCCTCAAGCCGCCGGAGGGGCGCAACGCCCAGATCGTGATGACCTGGCTCGGCGTGATCTCGATCACGATGTTCCTCGGGATCACCTATCTCGCGTTCGATTTCGGCATCGTCCCGGGCGGCGACGAGACGGTCGTGTCGAAGATCGCCCGCCGGGTGTTCGGCACGGGCGTGCCCTACTACGGCGTGCAGGCCGCGACGCTCCTCATCCTCGTCCTCGCCGCCAACACGTCCTACGCCGACTTCCCGCGCCTCTCGTCCATCCTGTCGCGCGACCGCTTCGTGCCCCGGCAGTTCGCCAACCAGGGCGACCGGCTCGTCTTCTCGAACGGCATCCTGATCCTCAGCGGGTTCGCCGTCCTGCTGATCCTCGTTTTCCAGGGCGACACCCACGCCCTCCTCCCGCTCTACGCCATCGGCGTCTTCATCTCGTTCACGCTCTCCCAGAGCGGCATGGTGCGCCGCTGGCTCTCGCTCAGGGAGAAGGGCTGGCGCTGGCGCGTGTGGGTCAACGGCGTCGGCGCCGTCGTCACGTTCCTCGTCCTCCTGACCCTCTCGTTCACGAAGTTCGTCGAAGGCGCCTGGATCGTGGTGGTCGTCATCCCGCTCCTGGTCGGCGCGTTCGTCGTGATGCACCGGCACTACGAGGAGGTCGCCGGCGACCTCTCGCTGGAAGGGTTCGCGGGCCCGCCCCAGTTCCGGCACACGGTGCTCGTCCTGATTGGCGACGTGCACCGTGGCGTCGTCCGCGCCGTCCAGTATGCCAAGACGCTGGCGCCCGAGGCGACGGTGCGCGCCGTCTACGTGGAGACCGACCCGGCGAACACGCCGCGGATCGAGGAGAAGTGGG
>QHSZ01000354.1 GCA_003220595.1 Candidatus Rokuibacteriota bacterium
GAGGCCGTCGGCACCAGATAGTCCATGAGCGTCCCGGTCAGGAGCTGGCCGTCCTCGTCGTAGACGACCTCTTCCAGGAGCGCGGCGCCGATGCCTTGGGCGACCCCGCCGATCGCCTGGCCTTCCACGATGAGCGGGTTGATGATCCGGCCGCAGTCCTCGACGACCACGAAGCGGCGGATCCTGACGGCGCACGTGTCGACGTCCACGTCCACGACGGCGACGTGGGTCGCGTTGGACGCGGTGCCCAGGTAAGGGTCGTAGAAGCGCGTCGCCTCGAGACCGGGCTCCATCCCCTTCGGCAGGCGCTTGACGCCCGCGTACGCCGCCGCGGCGATCTCGCGCAGCGTCACGCTGCGGCCGGTCCCGCGCACCGACGCGCGCCCGGCCTCGAGCGCGACGTCCTCCGCGCCCGCCTCGAGGAGGTGGGCGGCGATCCGGACAGCCTTCTCCCTGAGCGTCTGCGAGGCGAGGATGGCCGCGCCCCCGCCGATGACGGCGCTCCGGCTCGCATAGGTCCCGGTGCCGGTCGGCGACGCCGCCGTGTCACCGTGGATGACCCGCACGTCCTCCAGCCGCGCGCCGAGCTCCTCGGCGACGACCTGGGCGAGCGTCGTCTCGTGTCCCTGGCCGTGGCACGCGAGGCCGAAGGTCGCCGTCACCGTGCCGCCCGGGTCCACGCGCACCGTGGCGCCCTCGGTGCCGGTGTTGATCGCCGCGCCGGGCGAGGCGGGGATCGCCGAGCCGACGCCCGTCAGCTCGACGTACGCCGCGACGCCGACACCGACGAATCGCTTCTGCGCGCGCGCGAGCACCTGCTCCTCGCGCGCGCCCGCGTAGTCCGCCGCCTCGCGGGCGCGCTCGAGCGACTCGACGAAGCTCCCGCCGTCCCAGACGACACCCGACGGCGAGCGGTACGGGAGCTCCTCGGGGCGGATCAGGTTCTTCAAGCGCAGCTCGACGGGGTCCATCCCGAGCCGCCGCGCCGCGCGGTCCAGCAGCGCCTCCAGCACGAAGGTCGAGACGGGCCGGCCGACGCCGCGGTACGGTCCCATCGGCGCCTTGTTCGTCGCGACGCCCCAGGCCTCGCCGCGGTAGTGCGGGAGGCGGTAGGGCCCGGGCAGGAAGCTGATGACCTGGATGACCTCGATCGAGGCCGTCCACGGATGGATCGAGTAGGCGCCGACGTCGGCGAGGACGCGCGCGGCGAGGGCCTCGAGCGCGCCGTCCGCGCCGAGCCCGAGCCGCGCCTCGATCACCTCGTCCCACGCCTGGGTGCTCGCGAGGAGGTCCTCGCGCCGGTCGCCGACCCACTGCACCGGGCGCCCGAGGAGCCGCGCGAGCGCGCAGACCGTGACCTCCTCGGGATAGAGGGCGCTCTTCACGCCGAAGCCGCCGCCGACGTCGGGCGCGACGACGCGCAGGCGATGCGCCGGGACCTCGAGCAGCTCGGCGAGGGCGTCGCGCAGCAGCCCGGGCACCTGCGTCGAGGACCAGAGCGTCAGAAGGCCCCGGCCCGCGTCCCAGTCCGCCAGACACGCGCGGTTCTCCAGCGTGACGCCCGCGTGGCGGTGGAAGCGGAAGCGGTCGCCCACGACGACGGCGGCGCTCGCGAGCGCGCGGTCGGCGTCGCCCTGGACGAAGGCGCGCGAGAGGAGCACGTTGCTCCCGACCTCCTCGTGGAGCAGCGGGCTTCCCTCCGCCGCCCCCGCCTCGGCGCCGGCGACGACGGGCAGCGGCTCCCAGCGGACGTCGATCAGCTCCGCCGCGTCCTCGGCCGCGTAGCGGCTCTCGGCGACGACGACGGCGACGGCCTCGCCCACGTAGCGCACCTTGCCGGTGGCGAGCGGCGGGAAGTCGGTCGCGCGGTAGCCCTTCATCCGCGACTCCGCCCGGATCGGGCGCGCGCGCGGGCGCAGGTCGTCGCCCCCGAGACACGCGGCGACGCCCGGCGCGGCCCGGGCGCGGCCGAGGTCGAGGTCGTGGATCCGCGCGTGGGCATGGGGGCTCCGGAGGAAGGCCGCGTGAAGCATGCGCGGCAGGACGAGGTCCGCGACGAAGCGCCCCCCGCCCGTGAGGAGGCGCGCGTCCTCCACGCGGCGCACGGGGGCGCCGATCAGCATCACGCGTTCTTCAGCGCGGAGGCCGCTGCCCCGACGGCCTTGATGATGCCGTGGTAGCCGGTGCAGCGGCAGAGCACGGCCGAGACGCCTTCGCGGATCTCGGCCTCGGTCGGCGACGGGTTGGTGTGGAGGAAGTCGAGCGCGGTCAGCAGCATACCCGGCGTGCAGAAGCCGCACTGGAGGCCGTGGTGCTCGCGAAACGCCTCCTGGAGCGGGTGGAGCTTGCCGTCGCGCATGAGCCCCTCGACCGTCAAGAGCTCGGCGCCGTCGGCCTGGACCGCGAGCATGATGCACGAGCGCGCCGCCTCGCCGTTAAACAGGATCGTGCAGGCGCCGCAGATGCCGTGCTCGCAGCCGACGTGCGTGCCGGTGAGGCCCAGATCCTCGCGGAGGAAGTCGACGAGGAGCTTGCGCGGCTCGCACCGCCCCTCGCACGGGACGCCGTTCACGGTGAGTCGGACCGTCAGCGGCTCAGCCACGGGCCACTCCGAGCCATGTCACCGCTCACCTCGCCGCCGCGGCGGCGCCTCGGCTCGCACCGCCACTCCGAGGGCCCGCCTGATCGCGCGCCCTGTGAGCACGCCCGTCAGGTGGCGCCGATAGTCGGCCGAGGCGTGGAGGTCGGAGTCGGGTGAGACCAGCTCCGAGGCTCGGCGCGCGGCGGCGTCGATCGCCGCGTCGTCGAGGCCGTCCCGCTCGAGGATCT
>QHSZ01000077.1 GCA_003220595.1 Candidatus Rokuibacteriota bacterium
CGAGCTCCTTCATGGTGGACGGCGTCCAGTACATCAGCGTCGTGTCGGGCTGGGGCGTCGACCCGGCATTCCAGCAGGGGCTGCTGTCGAATCTCCTCGGCTGGCCGAAGGAAGTGCCCGAGGGCGGCGTGGTCTGGGTCTTCGCGGTGTCGAAATAGGCGTCGCGACGTGGGACCGGGCGCGCCGGTGGCTGCCTGAGCTACCGGCGCGCCTGATCCGGCGAGCCGAGAACGAAGCATGCCGAAGGTAGCTGGCCCGGCGCTCGCCGTGGCCCTGGTGGTGCTGACGGCGGTCGTGTGCGCCGACGCCCAATCCTCCTTCGTCATCAGCGTCCAGAACGCATCGGCCCGAGTGGGCGAGAAGGCGGTCATCGTGGCGAGGATCTCGATGGCGGATGGGTTCAGGGTCACGGACTCGTACCGCCACCGGATCATCAGCCTCACGGGCTCGGACGGTGTCGAGCTCGAGCGGGGGATCGTCCCAGGCTCGGTGCAGGACGGCAGCATCGTCTTCGCGGTTCCCGTCACGCCGAAGAGCGCCGGCACGCACACCGTGCACGGGGTGTTTCGGTTCAGTTACCACGGGACCGGGGAGCTCGACATCAGGGTCGCGCCGTTCGAGGCGACCGTCACGGCGACAGACTGAGCAAGGTTCCCAAGGAGGGTCATATGGTGACGCTGAACGTGAATGGCAAAGCGCAACAGGTGGACGCGGCGCCGGACACGCCGCTTCTGTGGGCGTTGCGCGATGTCCTCGGCCTGACGGGGACGAAGTTCGGCTGCGGCATGGCGCTGTGCGGCGCCTGCACCGTGCACCTCGACGGCCAACCCACACGCGCCTGCATCACGCCGATCTCGGCCGCGGCGCAACGGAAGGTCACCACCATCGAGGCGATCGGCGCCGACCGGGTGGGCAAGGCCGTGCAGACGGCATGGATCGAGGTCGGCGTGCCACAGTGCGGCTACTGCCAGGCCGGCCAGATCATGTCCGCCACCGCGCTGCTCAAGCAGAATCCCAAGCCGACGGATGCCGACATCGACGCCGCGATGGGCGGGAACATCTGCCGCTGTGGCACCTACAGCCGAATTCGCGCCGCGATCCAGCGGGTGGCCGGCCAGAAAGGAGCGACGCAATGAGCGCGCGCCGCGATTCGACGACCTCGGCTCCGAGTCACGTGCGGTCCGACAGCATCTTGCTCGCCAATGTCAGCCGGCGCGGCTTTCTCGCCGGCGTTTCCGCGTTCGGTGGGCTCGTCCTCGCCGTCGGGTTCCCCGCGGCCCTGCGCGCGGCGGACCCGCCCAAGTACGGAAGAGACGGCATGGACGACGGCTGGGTCGACGACCCCCTGGTGTTCGTCGCCATCGGCGAGGACGGCACGGTCACCATCGTCTGTCACCGCTCCGAGATGGGGCAGGGCGTCCGCACCGGGATGCCGATGATCGTGGCCGACGAGCTCGAAGCCGACTGGAAGCGCGTGCGGGTCGCGCAGGCGCCCGGCGACCAGAAGCGGTTCGGCAACCAGGACACCGACGGCTCGCGCAGCACGCGCCATTTCTTCGAGCCGATGCGCCGCTGCGGCGCAGCGGCGCGCACGATGCTGGAAGCCGCCGCGGCGGCGCGCTGGGGCGTGCCCGTGGGCGACGTGGAAGCGCAGAACCACGAGGTGGTGCATCGCGCGTCGGGGCGGCGCCTCGGCTATGGCGCGCTCGCCAAGGACGCGGCCAAGCTCCCCGTCCCGTCGCGGGACACGGTGAAGTTGAAGGATCCGTCGCGCTTCCGCTACATCGGCAAGGGCAACCTGAAGCTGCTCGACGCTCCCGACATCGTGAGCGGCAAGGCCCAGTACGGCATCGACACGCGGCTCCCCGGCATGCTCTACGCGGTCGTGGCGCGCCCGCCGGTCTACGGCGGCAAGGTCGCGAAGTACGACGCCGCGGAGGCGCTCAAGGTGCCGGGCGTGGTCAAGGTGGTGGAAATCGAGAGCAGCCCACCACCCGCCGAGTTCAATCCACTGGGCGGCGTCGCGGTCATCGCGCGCAACACCTGGGCGGCCATCAAGGGCCGGCAGGCGCTCAAGCTCGAGTGGAACGACGGACCGAACCGCGAGTACGATTCCGCCGCCTTCAAGGGGACGCTCGAGCAGTCGGCGCGCAAGCCCGGCAAGGTCGTGCGCAACGAAGGCGACTTCGATGGGGCCATGGCGGGCGCCGCACGTCGCCTCGAGGCCGAGTACTACATCCCGCATCTCGCCCACGTGACCATGGAGCCGCCGGCCGCGACCGTACGCATCGCGAACGGCAAGTGCGAGGCGTGGGGCTGCATCCAGTCGCCGCAGGCCGCTCGTGACCGCATCGCCAAGCGCCTCGGCATGCAGCCGGCGGACGTGAAGGTCAACGTCACCCTGCTCGGCGGCGGCTTCGGGCGCAAGTCCAAGCCCGATTTCATGATCGAGGCGGCCGTGCTGTCCAAGGCCATGGGCGGCGCGCCAGTGAAGGTCACGTGGACCCGCGAGGACGACCTGCACAACTCCTACTATCACACCGTCTCGGTCGAGCACCTCGAGGCCGGCGTGGACGCGCAGGGCAAGCCGGTCGCGTGGCTGCATCGGACCGTGGCTCCGACGATCATCTCCACGTTCAACCCGGAGGCGAAGAACGAGGCGCCGTTCGAGCTCGGCATGACCGCCATCAACATCCCCTTCGTGATCCCGAATCTCCGCATCGAGAACCCGGACGCCACCGCCCACACGCGCATCGGGTGGTTCCGCTCGGTGTCGAACATCCCCCACGCCTTCGCCGTCCAGTCGTTCGTCGCCGAGCTGGCGGCGGCGGCGGGGCGCGATCCCAAGGACTTCCTGCTGGAGCTGATCGGCCCCGCGCGACGTATCGACCCCCGGACCCTGGGCGATACCTGGAACCATGGCGAGGATCCGGACCGGTACCCCCTGGATACCGGCCGCATGCGGCGCGTCGTGGAGACCGCGGCGCGCGAGGCGGGCTGGGGCAAGGCGCTGCCCAAGGGCCGCGGGCAGGGCGTCGCCGTCGCCTACACCTTCGTGACCTACGTGGCCGCGGTGGTGGAGGTTGCGGTCAACGACAAGGGAGAGCTGGCGATTCCGCGAGTGGACGTCGCCGTGGACTGCGGTGCCCAGGTCAACCCCGAGCGCGTGCGCGCACAGCTCCAGGGCGCCTGCGTCATGGGCGTGAGCCTCGCCACCAAGGAAGAGATCAGCTACAAGGCCGGACGCGTGGAGCAAGACAACTACAACGCCTACGAGATCACACGCATCGACGCCGCGCCCCGCGAGATCCGGGTCCACCTGCTGCCAGGAGACTTCAACGCACCGCTCGGTGGCGTGGGCGAGCCGGGCGTGCCGCCGATCGCGCCCGCGCTGTGTAACGCGATCTTCGCAGCAACCGGCAAGCGCATCCGACGCCTGCCGATCCGGGACCAGCTCAAGGCCTGAGACTTCGGGGCGGAGCGGCGGCGCGCGGTCGCCGCTCCGCCCCTTCCCGAGCGGCGGTCGTGGGCTCAGGCCCGACGTTCCCGCGCTCAGCCCTGGCGCCGGAGCTTAGGGTCCCACGCGTCGCGCAGAGTGTCCCCGAAGAGATTAAAGCCGAGCACGGCCAGGCTGATCGCCAGGCCCGGGAAGATCGCGAGCCACGGCGCCTGTTCCATGAACGCGCGTCCGGTGCTGCTGAGCATCAGGCCCCAGGACGGGGTCGGCGGCTGGGTGCCCAGGCCCAGGAAACTCAGCGTCGCCTCGATCAGAATGGCGTTCCCGAACCAGATCGACGCGATGATGAGGATCGGTGCCGTCACATTGGGCAGGATGTGGCTGGTGATGATGCGCGGGTGGCGGCAGCCGATGGCCTGCGCCGCCTCGACGTAGCGGTTCTGCTTCGCCGACAGGACCGCGCCACGCACGATGCGTGAGTTGCCCGGGATGATGACGATAGCGATCGCGAGCATCGCGTTCGTCGTGCTCGGCTTCAGCACGGACACGATGGCCAGCGCAAGAATCAACCCCGGAATGGCCTGGATCGCGTCCATCAGTCGCTGCACCAGGAGATCGAGACGTCCCTCGCAGTACCCGCACAGGAGACCGATGATCATGCCCGCGCCCGTGCCGATGCCGACGGCGAGCAACCCCACCCACAGGGAGATCCGGCTGCCGTGGACGACACGGCTCAGGACGTCGCGGCCGATGTCGTCCGTCCCGAACAGGTGGCTCTGGCTCGGCGGCGAGAGCCGGATCTCCGGCTGGGTCGCGAGCGGATCGTAGGGGGCCAGCACGTCCGCAAAGACCGCCGTCAGCACGAACAGGACGAGGACGGCAGCCGAGGTCAGCCCGAGGGGCTTGCGTCTGATGACAGCCCAGAGCGCCGCCCCGCGGCGCACGGTGCGGACCGGCGGCTCCTCGAACGCGGAGACGCGCGCCGTCGCGATGGCCATGACGCTACACGCGCTTACCGGTAACGGATCCGCGGGTCCAGCCACGCATAGGTCAGGTCCACCAGCAAGTTGAGGGTGACGAGGGTCGCCGCGACGAGCATGACGTTGGTCTGCACGACGGGATAGTCCCGGAAGAGGATCGCCTCCACGGTCAGCCGGCCCATCCCCGGCAGCGCGAAGATCGTCTCCACGACCACGGCACCCGCCAGGAGCGTCGCCATCTGCCCACCGACGATGGTCACGACCGGAATCAAGGCGTTCTTCAGCGCGTGCTTGTAGACGACGATCCGTCTCTCCAGGCCCTTCGCCCAGGCCGTGCGCACGTAGTCCTCGCGTAGCACCTCGAGGACCGTCGAGCGGGTCATGCGCATCGTGGCCGCCGAGAGGCGGAACCCGAGCACTGCGGCCGGTAGCAGGAACTGCTGGAGATTGCGCCACGGCGACTCCCAGAAGCTGACGTAGCCGATCGGCGGGATCCAGTGGAACCAGATCGCCGCGAAGGTAATCACGAGCGTCCCCAGCCAGAAGTCCGGCAGCGAGAGGCCGGAGACGGCGACCACGCGGCCGACGTAGTCCGACGGGGTATCCTGGCGCGTGGCCGACAGCACGCCGATCGGGATGGCGATGACGAGGCCGAGGACCATGGCCAGCGTCGCCAGCTCGAGCGTGACGGGGATCGATTTCTTGAGGGCCACCGCGATGGGCTCGTTCGTGAAGATGGAGTCGCCCGGGTTGAGGCTCACCATCTGCCAGACCCAGATCAGATACTGCTCGTGATAGGGCCGGTCGAGGCCGAGATCCGTGCGAAGCTTGGCGAGCTCACGCTGGCCGACGTTGCCGGACTCGCCCATCAGCGCCACCAGCGCGTCGCCGGGCATGACGCGCATCAGGCCAAAGACGATCAGCGAGGAGAGCAGAAGGACCGGAAGCGCGAAGAGCAGCCGTCGGATCACATACTTGTACACGGCGCTGACGCTCCCGCCTATCCGGTCTCGGTCCCTCGCATCATGCCGTTACTTGTCGATCCATGACCTGGTGATGGTCGGCGAGCCATAGCCGTCGGTCCGGCGGAGCGCGCCGGCCGCCACGTTGCGCATGTGAGGCTGGAACACCAGGAACCCGTTGTCGTAGGGCATCCACATCCTGAGCACCTGGTCGAACTCCCGATCGACGATCTTCCGGGTGAGCGCCCGCTGCTCGGCGCGGTCGGGCGTCCGCCGGAGCTTTGTCGTCAGCTCGTCGATGACGGGATCGTTGACGCGGAAGAAGTTCTTCGTCGACTTCGAGTGCATGTAGTGGTACGTCCGCTCGTCGAGGCCGACCGCGTGGCCCGACTGGAATCCCCAGGACATGCCGTCCCACTTGCCTTCGACGTAGCGGCCGTAGTAGGTCGTGTAATCGAGCTTGGTGATCTTGACGTCGATGTTCAGGTTCTTCTTGAGCTCCTGCTGCACGAGCTGTACCTGCGAGGTCATCTGCGGAAAGTACTCGTAGTAGAACAGCGTCGTCTCGAAGCCCCTCGGGTGACCGGCCTCGGCCAGGAGCCTCTTCGCCTCCTCCGGTCGGTACTGCCACCACGGGCCGAGGTCCTTCACCGTCGGCGCCTTGTCCCGATAGTAGATGTACGGCACCCCCCACCCCGCGATGCCGTGGCCCTCGTACACGGTGTCGACCTGCCTCTGGCGGTCGATGGCCATCGACACCGCGCGGCGGACCCGCACGTCGTTGAAGGGCGGTCGGTCCTGCGCGAGAGCCAGGCCGAAGGGCGCCAGCGTGTTGTGGTATGACTGCACGACGATCGCCGGGTTGGTCTTGCGGACGGTCTCGACCTCGGACGGGCTCGCCAGCCAGATGATGTCGCTCTGGCCCGTGCGGAACGCCGCCAGGCGCGTCGCCGCGTCCGGCGTCGAGAGGATAACGTACTCGTCGACGTACGGGCGACCCTTGTCGAAATAGTCTGGGTTCCGCTGCAGCACCACGCGTACCTTGCGGGTGTGCTCCTTGAGGATGTAGGGACCGGTGCCGAGCATGCGCTTCTTGAGATCGCCATCCTCCTCCAACACCTCGCGCGCGAAGATGACCGCGACGGGCTCGGCGAGGTTCTGCGGAAACAGCACGTTGGAGGTGTGGAGGTGGACGCGCAGCGTGTACTTGTCCGGCGTCTCCATGCCTTCGATTTCCTGGAAGGTGAACGCCTGCACGCCCTCCCTCGCGTAGGCTTCGAAACAGTACTTGACGTCGGCGGCGACGAGGTCCCGGCCGTTGAGCGGCGGCACGTTCTGCCACCTGACGCCCTGGCGCAGCTTGAACGTCCAGACGCGGTGATCGGGGCTCGCCGTCCAGGACTCCGCCAGATCACCCTTGAGCGTGAGGTCGCTGGGGCCGGCGGCCTCGTCGGAGAACGGATGGCGAACGAGACGGTTACTGGTAAGTCCGGCGAACTGGAAGAGCCCGACCGACTGCGTGAGGCGAGGATCGATCACCGGCGGATCCCACGCCGAGGCCCGCGTCAGGACGCCACCCCGCTTCGGAGGCTTGGGGCTGGCCGGGATCCAGTCAGGGTATGTCGCTGCGGCCGGGGCGGCTGCACGCGCTTGACCAGCGCCGGCGACGAGCGCCGTCGCGCCGACGCCGCCCCATCCCACGCGCCTCAGAAAGTCGCGGCGGTTCACGTGCTTGTGCTTGCGGACGGCGATGCGGCGGGGGGTGTCGGCGGGCATCTCTGGCTCTCCTTCTCCGTCTAGACGTGGTGCGAAGGAAAGAGCTCATGACGTGCCGAAGCAACGCACTGCCCACGAGTGCGGCGAACATGCCTCACCGTGAGCGGCAAAGTCAAGGGGAAACGGCCGCGGGGCGGTCGAGCCCGCGACCCGTCAGGTATTCTCCTCGGCCGGAATCCGGTGTTTCCCCACTTTCCGGAATTGCGGGCGGAAGCGCACAATGGACGAAGTCGATGCAAACTATGACGCGTCTCCTTCTAATCGTCTCCCGGGCGGAGTCGGCACGGTACGCCTACTTCAAGCACGTGTTCGCCAGCCGGCATCTGTTCGCCGATGAGGTCGTGGACGTGATGGTCGACCGTCGGACGGCGCAGCGCCGTGCCCGCCAGGCACTGATGGCGCTCGACAACCGCCGCCGGGAGCGGCGTGTACGGAGCCTCGTCGCGAAGGACCTCCAGACGTTCGGCTGGGCCGTGGTGAGGAAGTAGACCGCGCTCAACCGTTCCCCGCGCCGGGCTCGCTCGACTTCCTGATGTCGAGAGTCTCGGGCAGGTCCACGGACTTCTGCATCAGCTCGATCCTGGTAATGCGCTTCATTCGCGCAAGGATCGCCTCGATCCGCTGCGCGGCCTCGAGAATCTCGGCGATGCGGCGACGCCCGCTCGGATCCACCGCGTCGTCGAGCAGTTGGGCCTGGCCCACGACCACGGCCAGCGGATTGTTGATCTCGTGCGCCGCCGCGGCGGCCAGGCTCGCGACCGACCGCAGCGCATCCCGCTCGTGATTCGCCGCTTCGATCTCCTTCTGCGCCGTGATGTCACGGGCGATCGACGACGCGCCGAAGATCCGGCCGCTGGCGTCCAGGGTCGGCGACACCGTGACGGACACGTCGAGCAGCCGCCCGTCTTTCGTCCTCCGCACGGTCTCGTAGTGGTTCACGTGCTCGCCGCGTGCGAGCCGCGCGAGGATCTTCGGCAGCTCGTCGGCCCGCTCGGGCGGAACGAGCATCGAGATCGGCTGTCCGATGGCTTCGCGGGCCGAGTACCCGTAGAGCCGCTCGGCGCCCGCGTTCCAGCTCGTGATGATGCCGTCGAGCGTCTTGCTGAGAATCGCGTCATCCGAGAACGCCACGATGGCCGCGCCGCGGGCCAGTGTCGCTTCGGCCCGCGCGTGCCCTCGGACCACGGCCGCGAGCGGCAGGGTCACCATGACCAGCGTGAGCATGAAGGCGTCGAGGACCAGGAGTGACTGGGTCGCCGAGTCCCTGACGAAGGGCCCCGAGCCGTGCACCGTGCCCCAGACGGCGAGCCCGGACAGGAGGGCCATGGACGTCGCCGCCTCCCGCTGGCCCAGCCGGAACGCGGCCAGCACGAGCGGCGGAAGGCAGAGGAACGTGAGGGGGCCGTTTCTCATCCACGGCGAGAGCAGACCGTTGAACACGGCGCAGCCGACCAAGACCAAGGCCCCGAGCACCGAGGCCAGCTCGAGGGCCGGGGCCGGGGTGAGGCGAACACGGCGGTCACGTCCCCAGAGGACCAGGAAGGGGGCGATCACCACGACGCCCGCGGCGTCGCCGAGCCACCACGTCAGCCAGACGGACGCGAAGCGATGCCAGCCCGCATGGTCACCGAGCGTGAGGCTCAGCACGCCGACCGTCGCGCCGACCGTGGTGCTCATGAGTCCCGCGAGGACCGTGAACTTCACGATGCTGCGCACCCGGTCGAAGGCGTTCCACCCGTTCGCAAGCTGCGTCACGAGGAAGGCGCCGAGGAGGGCTTCGAGCGTATGGCCGAGGGCGATGCCGAGCGCCGTCCACGCGAGCCCCACGGTCGTGGCGGCCACCAGGAAGGCCCCCAGGAGGAGGGCGGGCCACACCCGATAGCCCCACAGCAGCATCGCCGCCAGCGCGACGCCCGCGGGCGGCCACATCACGGTCGCGTCCGTGCGGGCGAAGGCGAGCAGGAGCCCGAGCTTCCCGGCGACGAAGGAGACGCCGGCGAGAGCCAGGAAGCCCCAGGGCCTCAGCGGGAGCAGAGGCGGCGCCATCGCTCGCACCTCACTGCGCGACTTCGCGCCGAGCGCGACGAGGAGACCGCGCACTTCCAATCATACACTCCTCGACTCTAGACCCGAGCGCGGGCGTCCCCATGAACATTCTGTCTGATGCCGCGTGTCCCGCTTGTGGTCGGATGGACACGGCGCCTATAATCCGCCGCCATGCCGCGCCCGGAGTTCGGCTTCTTCACCGAGTTCCAGCAGCCGCCCGGCCTCGGCGACGCCGCGGCGTTCGAGCAGTCGATGGCGCAGGTCGAGGCGGCGGAGGCGTGCGGCTTCGACGCGGTCTGGCTCGCGGAGATCCACTTCCAGAAGGACCGCTCCGTGCTCGCGTCGCCGCTCGTCGTGGCGGCTGCCATCGCCGCGCGCACGCAGCGGGTGAAGATCGGGATCGCCGTCCAGGTGCTGCCGCTCAGCCACCCGCTGCACCTCGCCGAGGACGTCGCCACGGTCGATCAGCTGAGCCGCGGGCGGCTCGACTTCGGCGTGGGCCGCAGCGGGCTCCCCGCCCACTACCACGGCTTCAACATCCCGTACGCCGAGAGCCGCGCGCGGTTCCTCGAGACCCTCGACGTCCTCGTGAAGGCGTGGACGCAGGAACGCTTCTCGCACGAGGGCACGTACTTCCAGTTCCGCGACGTCTGCGTGACGCCCAAGCCCTACCAGAGGCCGCACCCGCCGATTCGCATGGCCGCGACGACGCAGGACACCTACCCCCTGGTCGGGCGCATGGGCTATCCGATCTTCATCGCCGTGCGCACGACCTCGATCGCCGACCTCACGCGCTTCATCGGCGGCTACCACGCGGCGTGGACGGCGGAGGGTCATCCGGGGCGCGGGCCCGTCGGGCTCATCGTGCCCGTCTATGTCTCCGAGTCGGCGCGGCGCGCCCGCGAGGAGCCCGAGGCGAGCACCATGCACTTCTTCCGCACCATCGGCCAGGCGCTCCTTTCGTCGTCGACCCGGTCGGAGGACGCCGAACGCCTGATCCGCATCTCCTACGACGAGGTGCTCGAGGACCTGGCCGTCTACGGCACGCCGGAGGCGGTCGCCGACCGCCTTCTCGAGCTGCGCGAGGCGCTCGGCTACTCGACCCTCTCGGTCTGGATGAACACCGGGGGACAGGTCCCGCACGAGCGGGTGCTCGCCGCGAT
>QHSZ01000351.1 GCA_003220595.1 Candidatus Rokuibacteriota bacterium
CGCGAGCCACTTCGCGGACGCGAGCGTTCGTCCCGGCGGCAGCCGCACGGGAAACGGAAACCGCACGATCGTCACGCCCTCGCGCTCCTCGCGCCGCGCCGCGCCGTAGTTCGGCGTCACGACGGTGACGCGGTGGCCGCGGCCGGCCATGGCGCGGGCGAGGGCCTCGAGGCTCCACTCGGCGCCTCCCGGCGCGAACGGCGGGAAATACTCGTTGACGAAGCAGACGTTCACGGCGCGCCCCGGGCGGCCACGCGCCCCTTCCGCCACGTGTGGAGGACGTCGTCGTAGACGCGCGCGGTCGTCGCCGCGCAGTGGTCCCACCGGAAGAGGCGATCCACGCGCTCCCCGTTCGCGGCCCCGAACTTTCGCCGCAGCATCGAGTCGCCGCAGAGCAGGAGCGTCTTCCGCACGAACGCCTCGCGGTCCGCCGGGTCGACGAGGAACCCCCCCTCCCCGTCCACGATCAACTCCGGCAGCGAGCCCCGGTTGGAGGCGACCACCGGCAGCTCGCACGACATCGCCTCGGCAACCGTGAAGCCGAAGCCCTCCATCGAGGAGGGGAAGAGCAGGAGGTCGGCGAGGTTGTAGTACGCGACCTTCTCGCTCTCCGGGACGTACCCGGTGAACACGACCTCCCTCGCCTGCCCCTGCCGAATCGCGCGCCGCCGCAGCGGCTCGAGCATCGGCCCAGCGCCCGCGATCACGAGCCGCGCGTCCGGCCGCGCGCGGGTCACCTCGCGCCAGGCGTCGAGCAGGAAGACGAGGTTCTTGCGTGACTTGAGCCCTCCCAGGAACAGCGCGACGAGTGTCTTGTCGAGCCCCCACCGCGCGGCGAGCGGCGCCGGCGGGGCGCCGCGCTGAAAGCGACGGTCCACGCCGTAGGGCGCCACCGCGAACTTCTCGCGCGGCACCCCGAGCTGCTCTCCCGCCTGGCGCACGGCGAACTCGCTGCCGACGACGACCCGCTCGACGCCGCGCATCACGCGTGCCTCGATGAAGGGGTTGAGCCAGTCGGCGTCGAGGTGATGATGGTGCGCGACGATCGGCGCATCCAGCCGGTACCGGCGCCGCGCGGTGAGGGCCGCGGGGCCGATGAAGCGGAGCGAGTGCGCCCGCAAGAGGTCGAAGCCCGGGTGCCGGTAGAGCCGCTGGATGTAGCGGGGCAGGAGCAGGGCGGCGACCGGCCAGCGCAGCCCGCGGCCGATCGGCAGCCGGTGGACGGTCCAGTTCGGCACGCCCTCCGGGTGGCGCTTGTGGCGGGCCAGGAGGAGCTCGATGGAATGGCCGAGCCCGGCGAGATGGCGGAGCACCTCGCGCTCGTAGGTCTCGCCGCCCGAGGTGGTCTCGGGATCGACGCCGCAGTGGGGGGAGCAGATCCTCACGCCTTCCCTCGCCGTCCGGCGACGAACTCCAGGTGCGGGCGGATCCCGAAGAGCCGGTAGTAGGCCCGCACGAGGGGCCAGAGGGGACCGCCGACGGGGCGGTCACCGAGGTCGTCGAGGACGCGCACGATGCGCGCCCCCGCCCCTTCGAGGAGCGCCCGGCACTGGCGGAAGCTGAGGGGCCGCAGGCTTCGGAGGAACGCGGTCGGACGCCCCCGGGCGCGAAGGTAGGCGGACACGAGCGGACGGGGAAGCCCTGGGGGCCAGAACACCTTGTAGTGGCCCTCGAAGCAGGCCCAACGATTCGGCGTGTGGAGATACAGAACGCCGTCGGGCCGCAGGACGCGCACCATCTCGCAGACCGCCCGGCGCGCCGACGTCACGTGCTCGAGCGTCGAATAGCAGTAGACGATGTCGAAGCTTCGATCCGGAAGGGGGAGCGCCTCGGCCTCGGCCAGGAGGGCGTGGGCATTCGGCGTGCGCACCGCCGCGAGCGCCACGGCCTCGGGCGACGCGTCGACGCCCCACACCTCTGCACCGGCCCGGTGCGCGATCGCGCTGAAGCCGCCTGGGCCGCAGCCGACGTTCAGGAGGCGCCGCCCGCGAACCGGACGGCCGAGGACCCGTTCGAGCCGTTCGAGGCGCCGGCCCTCGTGCGCCTCGTCCGCCAGGCGGACCTCGACGAGGTCCCGCCATCCCGAGATGGCCAGCGTGTCACGGTAGTAGTGGACGTAGTACGTCTCGAGCCGCCGGCGAAACTCTGCAGCGTCGGGCATGCGGTCAGCGCCGAGGCTTGACATATCGCGCGTCGACTTCGTGCGCGGTGTGGATCGGAAGAGGGACGACCGCCTCGAGCGCGCGATTCAAGTACGCGATCGTGTCGGCCCGTTGCGCGGCGCTCTCGACCAGATTCTCGCCGCCGGGCGCGTCGATGAAATTGAGGCGGAGCTCACCGCCGGGCTTGAGGTGATCGACGAGATGGCGCACGACCTCGAGCGGGTTGATCACGTGCTCGAGCACGTCGAGGCAGGTGATCACGTCGTAGGCGCGCGTCAGCGGCAGGTCTGCGCCGAGGCCGGGCTCCTCGAGCTCGACGTTCGGGAACCGCCGGAATCGCCAGCGGGCGAACGCGAGCGTCGGCGTCGGAAGATCCACCAGCGTGAAGCGCCAGCGCGGGAACCGCGAGCGGAGCCACGCCGTCACGGGCGCGACCCCGCAGCCGTACTCGCAGAAGTCGCCCTCTCGACCCACCCGTCGCATCGAGGCGGCGACATCGTGATAGCAGTCGTTCCGGTGGTAGTACATCTGGCGCAGTACGAAGTAATCCGTCTCCGCGTAGAACGATCGGTAGTCGCCCTCCGTCGACCGTGGCTTGCGCTCCCAGAGCTTCGCCGCCTCCATCCGCCCCAGGGTGTAACGGACCCAGAACTCCTCCCGGCTAAGCCCCTTGTGATAGGCGGTGAGCTCGCCTAGCACGCACTTCTGAACACCGGCTGGATGGCGGGTCCCTCGAGCGCCGCCTCCACCCGGTCCTCGGCGAGCGCCCTGGCCAGGACCGAGAGCGCATCGCCGCACGCCGCGAGCGTCCGCCGGACGTCCTCGTCCGAGTGGGCGTAGCAGAGGTTGAACCCGCCCGACGTCAGGATCCCCCGCTTGATCATCTCCTGCTGGAAGAGGCTCTTCATGGCCAGCGAGTCGGCGCCGGCGACGTTCGTGAACGTGAGCACGGTCCGGGGCGGAAAGCCGATGCACCGCGTCCGGTCGGCGATCCCGTGCTCGCGTGCGAGCACGGTGTAGCCGTCGCGGAGCGCCGTCCCCTGCCGCCACAGGTGCTCGATCACGTTCTTCTCACGGAGCTTCGCGATCGTGGCGCGCGCCGCGGCCAGCGACAGCGCCTCCCCCCCGAACGTGAACGAGAAGAAGATCTCGTCGAAGACCTCCATGATCTCCCGCCGGCCGACGACGGCCGAGAGCGGGAACCCGTTCGCCATCGCCTTGCCGAAGCACGCGAGATCCGGCGTGACGCCGAAGCGC
>QHSZ01000352.1 GCA_003220595.1 Candidatus Rokuibacteriota bacterium
GGGCTGAAGTGGATCGCGAGTTATCCTGCCAACATCCAGCGAGGCTTTCCGCGTGCCTCGGCCGTCCTCGTGCTCAACAGCTACGACACGGGATATCCCTTTGCCATACTCGAGAGCTCGATCATCTCGGCCGCGCGAACGGCGGCCTCGGCCGTTCTTGCCGCGTTCTGGCTCGGCGGCCGATCGCGGCGGGCGCGTTCGCTGGGAATCGTGGGCACCGGGTTCATCGCCCGGCACGTCTACGAGTTCCTGGTCGACACGGGATGGGCGATCGAGGAAGTACGGTTATACGACCAGTCACCTCTCGAGAGTGAGAAATTCATGAAGACAGCGTGCCGCCCCGAGCGGCACCGCACAGTCACGGTTGTCCCCGACGTGGCCCAACTTCTGAGGGGCTGTGAGCTGATCGTTTTCACGACCGTTGCATCGGCGCCCCACATCACCGATGGGGCCCTCTTCGAGCACAACCCGCTGGTGCTGCATATTTCCCTTCGCGATCTCGCACCCGAGATCCTCCTGAAATCGCAGAACGTGGTCGACGACGTCGAGCACGTCATGAAGGCCAACACCTCGCCCCATCTCGCCGAGCAGCAGACGGGAGACAGAAGCTTCGTCACGGGCACGCTTGCCGAGATCATGCTCGGACGCCGATCAGTGAATCGTAGCCGTCCGATCATTTTCTCGCCCTTCGGCATGGGGATACTCGACCTGGCGGTCGGCAAGTGGGTGTACGACCAGGCGGTCGCCGCCGGCCAGGACCTGCGCCTGTCCGACTTCTTCTACGAGGTCGTGCGATGAGTGCTGCGACGGCGATTGAGAACCGGCGCAGCGCCGCCGCGACCGGCACCGAGCGCATCTTCGCCGAGGTGCTGGCTGACGTCCTGCGCGTCGACCGCGTGTCAGTGGATAGCCATTTCTTTGAGGAGCTGGGTGCTGACTCGTTGGTGATGGCCAAGTTCTGCGCGCGAGTGCGGAAGCGAGGGGATCTGCCGTCGGTATCCATGCAGGACATCTACGGGCATCCGACGATCAGAAGCCTGGCAGCGGCGCTTGCGGTCGCGGTGCCCAGACCTGCCCAGGCGCCGGTCTCGGCAGCGATCGAGGCGGCGACCCCCACCAGCACGCGGGAGTACATCCTCTGCGGAGCGCTGCAGGCCCTGCTCTTCCTTGCGTATTCCTATGCCGCCATGGTCTTCCTCACGGAGGGCTACCATTGGGTCTCGGCGGGTTCGAGCGCTGTCGGGATTTACCTCCGGTTGATCGTGGCCAGCAGTTCGGCTTTCCTCGTTGTCTGTGCCGTTCCGATCGCGGCGAAGTGGGTGCTCGTCGGGCGTTGGAAAGTCCAACAGATCCGCCTGTGGAGCCTCGCATATGTCCGCTTCTGGATCGTCAAGACGCTCGTCCGGTCGAGCCCGGCCGCCCGTCTGTTCATCGGCAGCCCCCTGTACTCGCTCTATCTGCGGGCGCTGGGCGCGAAGATCGGGCCGCGCGTCGTGATCCTCTCCCGGCGTGTGCCGGTCTGCACCGATCTCCTGACCATCGGCGCGGGAACCGTGATCCGCAAAGAGGCGATCTTCAACGGCTACCGGGCGCAGTCCGGGCGGATCGAGACCGGGCCGGTGACGCTCGGGCGGGACGCATTCGTCGGCGAACGGAGCGTGCTCGACATCAACACGTCCATAGGCGATGGGGGGCAGCTCGGTCACGCCTCCGCGCTGCACAGCGGCCAGGCGGTGCCTGCCGGCGAGCGGTGGCACGGATGTCCGGCACAGCGCACGGAAGTGAACTATGTGCGAGTCACCCCGGCGCGCTGCGGCACGCTGCGTCGGGCCGCCTATTCCGCCACCGCCCTGCTCGTTGTCTTGCTGCTGTACCTGCCGCTCGTCCAGGGGACCGCGAGTCTGGCGATGCGCGTGGCCGCCTCGCTGGTCGGAGCGCTGGCGCCGACCGCACATGCAGACTCGCTGGGGGGGCTCGTCGTCGAGGCGGCGATCCTCTCACTGGTCGTTTTCTTTGGCCTCGCGCTTATCGGCCTCCTCCTCGCCGTCGCTGTTTCTCGCGTGTTGAACGCGTTCATCAAGCCGGACACGGTCTATCCGCTCTACGGCCTCCATGACGCGGTGCACCGCGCGATCGCACGCATCGGGAGGATGAGGTTCTTCACGTTCCTTTTCGGAGACAGCTCCTACATCGTCCACTACCTGCAGTGGCTGGGTTATCACCTTTCCCCAGTCGAGCAGACCGGCTCGAATTTCGGCAGCGAGGTGATGCACGCGAACCCGTCCCTGAGCGCCGTCGGCACGGGAACGATGGTCGCCGACGGGCTGATCTTGGTGAATGACGAAGTCTCGAGCAGCTCGTTCCGCGTATCCAGAGCGGCGATCGGGCGCCGCAACTTCGTGGGGAACGACGTCGTGTATCCCGCGGGCGGCAGGACGGGCGAGAACGTCCTCCTCGGGACGAAGGTGATGGTTCCCCTCGACGGCAAGATGCGCGAGGGGACTGGCTTGCTGGGCGCCCCGTGTTTCGAGATTCCGCGCACCGTCGAGCGTGACACCCAGTTCGACTATCTCCGGACGGGGGAGTCGCTGCGGCGCGGCCTTGCGGCCAAGAATCTGTATAACCGTCGAACCATCGGCCTGTTCCTCTTCA
>QHSZ01000353.1 GCA_003220595.1 Candidatus Rokuibacteriota bacterium
CGAGCTGGGGGCCGAGCAGGTTCTGTCCGCCGTCGCCGCGGGTGAGCGAGAGATAGGCCGTCCGGTATCCGCGGCCGCGCGCCAGGTAGGTGATGGCCTGCGTGTTCTCGTCGTCCGGGTGGGCGGCGACGTAGAGCACGCTGCCCAGGGTGCCGAAGCTGCGCAGCTGCTGCAGGATCGCGGCCCCCGCCGTTGGCGTGGCGGCCTGGCCGATGTCGGAGGAGCCCGCCAGGATCGCTACCCCGAGGGCGGCCCAGAACGGCACGTTCCAGAGGGTGTCGCGCAGGAGCATGAAGGACGTCATCTGCGGCTCACACGATAGCACGGCGTATGGGAGCCGGTTATAGTCGAGGCCAGGATGCCACCTCGCAGCCGGACACTCGGCGATCTGCTGGAAGAGACGGCGCGGGCACATCCCGACGCCGACGCCGTGATCTTCCGCGATCAGCGGCTCACGTACGGCGCGCTCCGGGCCCGCGCCGACGAGCTGGCGCGCGCGCTCCTTGCCGTCGGCGTCAGGAAGGGCGACCGCGTCGCCGTCCTCCTCCCCAACCGTCCGGAGTGGCTCGTCGCGGCCTTCGCGATCGGCAAGCTCGGCGCCATCACCGTCGGCGTCAGCACGTTCTCCGCGCCCCGCGAGATCGCGTGGACGATCGAGCACTGCCGGCCGGCCGCCATCATCACGCTGGAGGCCTTCCGCGGGCGCAGCTACCTCGAGCCGCTGTACGCGACCTGCCCCGAGCTGGAGACCTCGGCGCCCGGCGCGCTCCGCAGCGAGCGACTGCCCGAGCTGCGGGCGGTCGTCTGCATCGACACGCGGCCGCACGACGGCGTCTACCGCCTCGGCGATTTCGTCGAGGGCGCATCGGCGGTCCGGACGGAGGCGCTGCACGCGGCGCAGGCTAGGGTGACGGCGAGCGACCCGTGCTACATCCTCTACACGTCCGGTTCGACGGCCACGCCCAAGGGCGTCGTGCTCGCCCATGGCAGCGTGGTCGAGAACGGCTTCAACATCGGCGAGCGCCAGCGCCTGACCGCGGCCGACCGCGTCTGGCTCGCGGTGCCGCTCTTCTGGTCGTTCGGCTCGGCGAACGCGCTGCCGGCGGTCGTGACGCACGGCGGATCCTTCGTGCTCCAGGAGAGCTTCGAGCCCGGCGAGGCGCTCGCCCTCCTCGACGAGCAGCGCTGCAGCGTCTACTACGGCATGGCCAACATGGCGCGCGCGATGCTGGAGCATCCCGACCGGCCCCGCCGCGCGCTCGCGGCGATGCGGACCGGCCTCACGATCGGCCTGCCCGAGGACGTCCAGATGACGATGGACGCGGTGGCGGCGCGCGAGCTCTGCAACGTGTACGGCTCGACCGAGACCTACGGCAACTGCGCGGTGACCGACGCCCACGACGCGCTCGCGCTGCGGCTCGAGACGCAGGGGCGCCCGCTGCCCGGCATGACGATCCGCGTCGTGGATCCGGCGAGCGGCCGGGCCCTACCGCCCGGCGACGTCGGCGAGTTTCGCGTGAAGGGCCACGTGACGCCCGGCTACTACGAGGACGCCGAGCAGACGCGCGCGGCCTTCGACGCCGAGGGGTACTTCGTCACCGGCGATCTAGGCCTCATCGGCGACGACGGCCGGGTGCGCTTCCGCGGCCGGCTGAAGGAGATGATCAAGACGGCGGGCATGAACGTGGCGCCGCTGGAAGTGGAGGCGGTGCTGCTGGGCCATTCCGCGGTCAAGCAGGCCTACGTGGTCGGCGTCCCCGATCGGGCGCGCGGCGAGGTCGTGGTGGCCGCCGTCGAGCTCCACGACGGCGCGCCGGCTTCGGCGGAGGCGCTGGCGGCCTTCTGCCGTGAGCGGCTCGCCGGCTACAAGGTGCCGGCGCGGTTCGTGTTCCGGAAGGCGGACGAGTTCCCGCGCACGCCGACGGGCAAGGTGCAGAAGCCGCGGCTCAGGGACGAGCTCGCCGAGTCAGTGAGAGGAGGCATGCCATGACGGCTGTGACCCCCGACCGCATCTTCCAGGTCGCGAATGGTTTCATGGCGGCGAAGCACCTGTTCGTAGCGAATGAAATCGGGTTGTTCGCAGCACTGGGGGAGTCGTCCGCCACGCTCGACGAAGTCGCGAAACGCACGGGCGTCCCACGGCGCACGTTGCGCATGGTCGCTGACGCCATGGTCGCTCTGGGGTTCCTGGAGCGGCAGGGTGACGAGTACCGGAACACGAGTGTCTCGTCCACCTTTCTGAGCGGTCGAACTCCCATGGACTTGCGCCCGGCCTTGCGGTACTGGAATCGCCTGAACTATGAACGGTGGGCCAAGCTGGAAGAGGCTGTGCGGACGGACAAGGCAGTGTTCGGAGACTTTGCCTTCACGGCCGAGGAACAGCAGCTCTACTCCGACGGGGTCGAAGCGATCACGGCCGGGACGGCGCGGGCGCTGGCCACGACGTACGACTTCGCGCGCCATCGCAAGCTGCTGGATCTCGGTGGAGGCACGGGCTCATTCGCGCTTGCGGTCCTGCGACAGCACACGCACGTCGAGGCGACGCTGTTCGACCGCCCCGCCGTCGCCGCGCTGGCGCGGCAACGCCTGGCCGGCAACCCTCTGGCGGCGCGTGTGCGGAGCGTCGAAGGAGACTTCTTCACGGGGGCGCTACCCGACGATCACGACGTGATTCTCATCGCGAATGTGTTGCACAACTTGCTGCCGGAGCGCAATCGCGCGCTGCTCCGGCGCGTCTCTGCATCCGCGCCCGATGCCGCGCGCCTGCTGCTGGTCGATTTCTGGACCGACCCGACACATGCGGAGCCGCTGACGGCGGCGC
>QHSZ01000078.1 GCA_003220595.1 Candidatus Rokuibacteriota bacterium
GGCCGCCGTGGGCGCGGCCGAGGTAGAACGCGCCCTCCTGGACCGAGAGCCGGCCGGCGACCTCGCTCATCGGCGTGAGCAGCGGCAGGCTGCCGTCGGCGCGCTGGACCGTCTCGTAGGCGATCGCGATCGTCCCCGAGGCCCGGAGCGCGCGCGTGATGTCCGGCGCGGGCGCCAGGTGGAGGTAGGTGAAGAGCGCCTGCTCGGCGCGGAGCCGGGCGTGCTCGGGCGGCAGCGGCTCCTTCACCTTCAGCACGAGCTCGGCGCGCTGCCAGATCTCATCGACAGTGACGAGCGCCGCGCCCACGGCCGTGTATTCGTCGTCGCGGATCCCGCTGCCCTCGCCGGCGCCGCGCTCGACCAGCACGCGGTGCCCCGCCTCGGCGAAGGCGCGCGCGCCGGCCGGCGTGAGAGCGACGCGCTGCTCGCCCGGCTTGATCTCGCGCGGCACGCCGACGATCATCGCGCCCTCACTGTATCACTGCGTGACGCGTGGCCGGTGGCAAGTCCACTACAATGAGCCACGATGCCTGCCTCGGCCAAGACCGGCCCCGCGGAGTACCCGAAGGAGTTCGAGCGCGACGTCACGCTCAAGAACGGGATGCGCGTCCACGTCCGCGCAATCCGCCCAGACGACGCGCCACGCCTCTCCGAGCTCTACGACCGTCTGAGCCGCCACACCCTCTACCAGCGCTTCTTCACCACCATGAAGCGCCTCCCCCCCGACTGGGCCCGGATGTTCGCGTCCGTGGACTACCGCACGCGCTTCGCCGTCGTCGCCGAGCACGCGGGCGAGCACGGCCCGGAGCTGGTGGGCGTCGGCCGCTACGAGCCGACCGACGATCCAGAGACCGCGGAGGTCGCCTTCGTCGTCCAGGACGGCTGGCAGGACCGCGGCCTCGGCACGATCCTCTTCAACGACATCCTGCGGGCGGCGTCCGAGCGCGGCATTCGCCGCTTCCGCGCCTACGTCCTCGCCGACAACCGCCGGATGCTCGACCTCATCACCCGCTTCGGCGACATCAAGGAGCGGAAGACCGAGCAGGGTGTGACCGAGCTCCTCTTCACGCAGCGCGGATGCTAGGAGCGCGTCGGAAGAACCACGGTTCGCGCGCGGGCTTTGCCCGCGCAACCGGTCCACCGGTGAGGCCGCCGCGGGTGACCGGTGGGGGGTGTCGGGCGGAGCGGCGCCGCTCCCCCGACGTCCATTAAGAAATCAGCCGCGCGATCAGGAAGGCGGCGCCGGCCGCGAGGCCGCCGATCAGCACGGTCTGGAGTGCGCTCCGGCCGCGCGGTGCGCCGGTGAAGCGGCCCTTGATCCAGCCGAACACGCCCAGCGCGAGCAGGGTGACCGCCACGGACCACGGTAGCGCCGACGAGGCGCGCGTCACCGCCATGTAGGGGAGCAGCGGCACGATCCCGCCCGCGACGTACGCGCCCGCGATCACGAGGGCGCTCCGGCGGGCGCGCGACGGGTCGGGGGGCTCGAGCCCGAGCTCGAAGCGCATCATGAAGTCGCGCCACGCGTCGGGGCGCTTCTTCAGCGCGTTGACGACGGGCATGCTCTCCTCGCGCGTGAGGCCGTGCGACACGAGGAGCTCCATCACCTCGGCGGCCTCGAGCTCGGGTTTCTCGGCGATCTCCTGCTCCTCGCGCGCGCGCTCGTTCGCGTAGTGCTCGACGTCGCTCTTGCCCGCGAGGTAGCCCCCGAGGCCCATGGCGATCGAGCCCGCGGCGATCTCGGCCAGCCCGGCGGTGACGATGATGGCCGCGGCGTCCACGGCGCCCGAGAGCCCGGCGGCGAGCGCGAAGGGCACGGTGAGCCCGTCCGACATCCCGATGACGGTGTCCCGGACGACGAGGCTCCCGGTGAAGTGCTGTTCGACGTGCGGTGTCAGTGGCATGGCCCCTCCCCGCACGAGCTTCTCACGGACACACCAGGGTCGTTCAACGGGCTATTTCCCTCGAACCGTGAGCACGGGACACGGCGCGGCCGACACGACCCGGCCGGCGACGCTCCCGACGAAGAACTTCGCGAGACCCGAGCGCCCGTGCGTCCCGATCACCACGAGGTCGGCGCGCTGGGACTTGGCCGCGCGAACGATCTGGTCGTGCGCAAGCCCTTCCAGCAGCAGGCCCCGCGCGCGCACGCCCGCGGCCTTCGCCTTCCGGAGCTGCCTGTCGAGCTGCCCATTCGCCCAGGCCCGGGTCGAGGCGGCGAGCTCGTCGTACATCTTGGGCGACATGTAGCCCTCGCCCGTCGTGTACACGACCGGGCTCATCACGTGCAGCACCACCAGTTCGGCACGATTCTGCTTCGCCAGCTCCACAGCCTTCTTGAAGGCCGCTTGCGACGCCGGCGAAAAATCCGTGGCATGGAGGATTCGGCGGATCATCTGTGCGCCTCCCAGGCCGCCAAGGTACTCCTCGGCGTCCTTCCGCGGCAACCAGGCTCCATGGCTTGACGGACGAGAAGGGTCGCCGTAGATTGGTCGCGGTGCCCTCCTCCCGCGTGCTGACCGCGACGACCGTCTCCGTCCTCGTTCTCAAGCGCCTCAGGAAGGAGCTCCTTTAGGTTGGCGCGCGGCGCCGTCAGCAAGCCCGGGCCAGGTCCGGACTGGCCAGTGGTGGGGATCGCCGCCGCCGGCCTCGCGGTGTCCGCGTATCTCGCGTGGACCAAGTGGACGGGCGCCGCGGCGGCCTTCTGCGAGCGCGGCAGCGGCTGCGACGTGGTCCAGGCGAGCCGGTACGCGACGTTCCTCGGCGCGCCGACCGCTGCCTGGGGCGTGGTCTTGTACGCCGTCCTGATCGGACTCGCACTCGTCGGGCTCACGCCGCGTCGGTGGGTGGGCGCCTACGCCGTCTCAGCGGCTGCCGTCGCGTTCTCGGCATACCTCACGTACCTCTCCCTGTGGGAGCTCGGCGCCGCGTGCCCCTACTGCCTGGCGGACGGGGGAATCGCGGTGGCCTTGCTCGCGACGCTCCTCGCGCGGCGTCCCGCCGTGACGGGGCGCCGATCGCCCGTGCGGCCACGCCGCCTCGTGGCGATCGGCGCCACGCTCGCGGTCGCCACGGTCGTCTTCGCCGCCGGCGTCTTCGTCGCCGACGCGCCCACCGTCGCGACCGCTCGGCAGGAGGCGCTCGCGCGTCACCTCGCCGCGTCGGGCGCCATCTTCTACGGCGCCTACTGGTGACCCGCGTGCAAAGAGCAACAGGCCCGGTTCGGGTCTGCGGCGGCGCTGCTCCCGTATGTGGAGTGTGACCCGCGGGGGATCGCTCCCGACCCGGCCCGCTGCGAGCGCGCCAACGTCCGCCGCTATCCGACCTGGATCATCGGCGGCCAGCGCTACGAGGGCGTCATGACGCTCGAGGAGCTCGCGCAGGCGTCGCGGTGGGAGGGCGCGCCCTCGCGCTGACGGGGACATCGTCGGCGCGTATCAGGGATATGCGCCGCCGGATTCGTGTGTTCGCCAGGCTATTCCGGAATCCTCATTGCGGCGATACTGACATCGTGAGCGATACCCTCCGACCCACCGCATGAGCCCCGGAGGTCATCTCGTCACCACGGCGATCGCGGGCGGCGCGGCCCTGGCCGCCACCGGCTCGATCCCCCTCACGGCCGGCATTGTCGGCGGTGGATTCCTCATCGACGTGGACCACGTCGTGGACTATGTGACCGTCGAGAGCCGGCGCGAGCTCACGCCCGCGGCATTCCTCCGGTACTACACGTCGGGCCGCGCGCGCCGCTTCGTCCTCGCGCTCCACTCCTACGAGCTCCTCCTGGCGCTGGGGGTGCTCGCGTGGGCGATCGACTCCATGTGGCTGGCGGGCTATCTCGCGGGGGCCGTGATGCATCTGGTACTCGACATCGCCTTCAACGGGCGCCTCACGCCGAAGAACATCTTCGCGTTCTACAGCTTCGGGTACCGTCTCGCCCACCGGTTCGACGCGGAGGCGCTGTTCGGCTCGACACCCCTCATCGTGCCCGAGAGCTTCTGGCGTTCGTTCTTCCTCGGCGCGCGCATCGCGCGCCCTCGCATCCGCCGCGGCGCACGCTCGCCTCTCGTCACATCCGTTCCTTCCGAGTCTCGCGCCCCCGACATCGGCTGAAGCCCGCCAGACTCATCCCCGGGCCGGAGCGAGAGCCCTCCCGGTCGCCGCCGCGGGCTCACTCGGCGGGCGCCGCAGGCGTCACCGGAATGAGGAACATGCGCCGGACGAGGCCGCTGAGCCAGTCGATGAGGATGACGACCGCGAGCGTGAGAAGCAGGCCGCTGAGCAGCAGGTCGTAGCGGAGGAGCTGGATGTACCCGAGGAGGTAGAAGCCGATGCCGCCGGCGCCGACGAAGCCCATGATCGATGAGGCGCGGACGTTGTACTCGAACATGAAGAGCAGCAGCGCGAGGATCCCGTTCGCGGTCTCGGGGAGAATCGCATACCGCGCGAGCTGCGCGCGGCTGCACCCGACGCTACGCACAGCCTCGACAACTTCCGGGTCAACGCCGTCGAAGGTCTCGTACAGGAGCTTGCCGAGGTAGCCGAGGGAATACAGGGCGACCGCGAGCGTTCCCGCCGCCGGTCCGAGGCCGACGGCGACGACGAAGACGATCGCCCAGAAGAGCGCCGGCACGGTGCGGACGAGGGCGAGCACGAGTTTCACCGAGGCCGTGACCGGAGGGCCGAAGAGCACCGGGCACGCGAGCAGCGCGAGCGGCAGCGCCAGGACGAAGCCGATGGCCGTGCCGGCGAACGCGATCTGGATGGTCTCGAGCATGGCCCCGCCGAGCGTCGGCAGGGTGGAGGGGTCGGGCGGGAAGAGGCCCCTGGCGAAGATCCCGAGATTCCGCACCCCGCGGACGAGGCGCTCGGGATCGAGCAGGCCGACGCTGCGCAGCGTGGCGATCAACGCCGCGATCAGCACGAGCCCGCCGAGGCGGCGAAGCCAGGCCGTGAGCGCGCCTCGCCCCATCATCCGCGGAGCGCCAGCGCGATGTCGGTGATGGTCTCCGCCTGCGCCCGCCGGTCCAGCACCTTCTCGCCGTCGCGCAACACGATGACGGTGTCGGCGTACCGGTCGGCGAGCTCCATCTCGTGCGTCGTCACGACGACCGCGACACCCTCGGCGGCGATGCCGCGAACGATCGTCAGGATGTCCCGGCTCGTGAGCACGTCGAGCTGCGAGACGAACTCGTCCGCCAGCAGGAGCCGCGGCCGCTGCATCAGCGCACGCGCGATGGCGACGCGCTGGCGCTCACCGCCGGAGAGCGCATAGACCTTCTCGGCGGCCTTCCCGCCGATGCCGAGCCGCTCGAGCAGCGCCTGGGCGCGCCGCAGCTCGTCCTCGGGCAGGCGGCGAAGGAGGCTCGGCAACTCCGCCACGCGGCCGAGGGCGCCGGTCAGCACGTTGTCGAGCACGCCGGAGTTGCGCACGAGGCCGAGGTGCTGCGGGATGTACGCGACGCCCGGGTCGAGGCGCCGGCGGCGACCCGCGACGACCGGCTCGCCGAGCACCCGCACGGCGCCACGCTGCGGCCCGAGCAACCCCTTACAGAGCTTGAGGAGTGTCGTCTTGCCGCTGCCGGAGACGCCGAGGACGATCGTGATTTCCCCGGCCGCGGCGGTGAGGCTCACGCCGCGGAGCACCGGACGCCTCGCGCTGTAGGAGAACCACAGGTCGCTGGCCTCCAGCGCGGGGCGCCGGTCCGCCGTCATCGCGAGGTCAGTGGAGTCGTTCGACGAACGCGAGCTGGGTCTGCGCGAGGAACTTGTCGAGGGCGGCGAGGTGCTGCTCGGCCGTCGTCGCTTTGAAGCCGACGAAGATGCCGGACACGAGCTTCCGCATGAGCCCCCGGTGCTGGGGCTGCCCGAGGTCGAGCAGCGCGTCGCGGAGCTGCGTCTTCGCCGCCTGATCGAGGTCCCTCGCGAAGAGGACGGCGTGCGAGGGGATCGGCCCCTGCTGCTCGATGACCCTCGTGCCGGCGAGGACGTCACGGTACAGCGTCTCCGAGACGTCGCCGGCGATGATCGCGACGTCGGCCTGGCGCGCCTTCAGCGCCTCCCAGCCCTGGGCGTAGCCGCCGGCGAACCGGACGTCGCCGAAGAACGCCTTCGGGTCGGCCTCCTTCCCCGCCTGCTGCGGCACGAGGCCGAGCTCGACGAGCCTGGCGAGGGGGGCGACGTAGCCGGATGTGGAGAGCGGGCTCGGGAAGACCGCGCGCTTGCCGCGCAGCTGCTCGAGTCGCTGCACCGGGCTGTCCTTGGCCACGACCCAGTAGGAGAAGTAGTAGGTCTCTGCCTTCTTCTCCTGTCCGATGACGACCTCGCGGACCTCGGCGAGGGCGACCTCCGCCCGCGCGTGCTTGACCGCGAGCTGGGCGGGCCAGGCGCTCATGAAGGCGGCCTGCGCGTGGCCGAAGCGGAGCGCCTCCACGACGCCGGCGTAGGTCATCGGGAAGACGATCTCGACCTCCCGGTGGAGCCGCTGCGACAGAAACTCGCGCAGCTCCTTCGCGTCGGCGCTGAGCTGCTCCGGCGTCGACGTCGGCTGCACGGCGAGGACCAGCTTCGGATGGCGCGCGCTGGCCGCAGGCGTCTGCGCGCTCGGCTGGGGTGCTATGGCGAGCCCGACCGCAACGGCGACCGCGACAAGGGACGCGAGCGCTCGGAGGGCGGTCTTCCACACCATGATATTAGGTTAGCCTAATTCCATTGAGACGTCCAGCCTAAGGCTCAATGCCCCGAAACGCTCGGAGCCCTACAGCGAGCCGAGCCATCCGACAAGATGTCAGCCTGCGAATGCCAGACTGCACCCTATGGGTGCACGTGCATCAGCGTGGTGCGGGGCAAGAGCACGCAGCCTTGGAGGACCCACCGCACCGTGAGGTAAGAATAAACCGATAGTTCTATGTCGGTGCGGGCACTGTCACCCCGTGGCACGGAGCGTGCCTGAAGCTGGTACGTGGCTCAGAGAAAACTGATCTTCCGGAATTGGCGTGCCATGGGCAAGATTGTTCTACACGGTCCGCGACGCCCGGATGAGACCGGCGGGTGTCCGCACGGGTTCACAGGGGGTACCCGTTCAATGAGGAAACCGCTCGGCCAGGGGCGGCAAGCCCCAGACGCGCTGCGCCAAAGCGAGGAGCGCTTCCGTCTGCTCGTTGCCCATGCGCTGGATGCCGTCATCACGATCGACCTCCAGGGCCTGATCACGAGTTGGAACCCGCAGGCGGAGCGACTGTTCGGCTGGCCTCAGGAGGAGGTGCTCGGTCGACTCCTCTCCGAGACGATCATCCCGCTTGCCCACCGTGAGGCCCACGAACGCGGCCTGGCACGCTTCCGGGCGACCGGAGAAGGCCCGGTGCTCAATCGGCGGATCGAGCTGACCGCCTTGCACCGGAGCGGCACCGAGTTCCCGGTGGAGCTCGCGATCACGCCGATGCAGTCGGGAAAGACCACCTTCTTCAGCGCGTTTCTGCGCGACATCAGCGACCGCACGCGAGCCGAGCAGGCCCTGCGCGATAGCGAAGCCGGTTTTCGGCTCCTGTTCGCCAACAATCCGCTCCCGATGTGGGTGTACGACGTGGCGACGCTGGACTTTCTGGAGGTCAACGCCGCCGCCGTCGCGCACTACGGCTACGCGCGGGAGGAGTTTCTCCGCATGCGGATCAGTGAGATTCGGCCGCCGGAGGACATGCCCAAGCTCAAGGAGGTGGTGACCGGGCTTGCGATGGGAATGAACCACGCGGGTATCTGGAGGCATCGACTGAAGGATGGCCGGATCAGGGACGTCGACATCATGTCCCACTCCATCGAGTTCGCGGGTCGGCGCGCGGCGCTGGCGGTCGCCATGGACGTCACCGAGCTCAGGCAGACGCAGGCATCGCTGGCCCGGTCCACTGAACGTCTCCAGATCCTGCACGAGATCGATCGGGCCATGATCGCCGCGGAGGCGCCGGTGGCGATCGCCGAGGCCGTCCTGCCGCGGTTGCGGGACTTGCTCGGGGTGCCGCGGGCCATCGTGAACCTGTTCGACCTCGCGACCGGCGAGGTGGAATGGCTGGCGGCGGCGGGGCGCCGCCGCCTCCGCGTCGGGCCCGGCGTCCGCTTTCCGCTGGCCCTGATGGGCGACGTGGAGGCCCTGCGACGGGGGGAGCTGCAGGTGATCGACGTCGCCTCCCTACCTCGCAGCCCGGACGCGGAGGCCCTGCTCGCCTCGGGCGTCCTCACGTACATGGTCGTGCCCATGGTCGCCGGGGGCGAGCTCATCGGCGCCGTGAGCTTCGGCGGAGCGTCGAGCGAGTTCCCGCCCGAGCAGGTCAGCATTGCTCGGGAAGCGGCCACGCAGCTCGCGATCGCCCTCGAACAGGCGCGGCTTCGCGAGCGCGTGAAGCGCCACACGGACGAACTCGAGCAGCGGGTGCACGAGCGCACGCTCGAGCTGAGTGCCGCCAACGAAAAGCTCCAGCGCGAGGTCGCAGAGCGGCAGCGCGCGGAGGCAGAAGCCGCTCGCGCCAATCACGCCAAGAGCGACTTCCTCTCCCGCATGAGCCACGAGCTGCGTACGCCGCTCAACGCGATCCTCGGATTCGCGCAGCTCCTGGAGCTCGACGCGCAGCGGCCTGAGGACCGCGAGAGTATCGACCAGATCGTCAAAGGGGGTCGACATCTGCTGAGTCTCATCAACGAGATTCTCGACATCGCCCGCATTGAGGCGGGGCGGCTGCCGCTCTCGCCCGAACCGGTCCGCGTGGGCGACTCAATCCAGCAGGTCTTGGACCTGGCGCGGCCGCTGGCCGTCGCACGCTCGATCGAGCTCGAGAGCATCGGGGAGGCGCTCCACTCTCAACACGTGTGGGCGGATCACCAGCGGCTGCAGCAAGTGCTCCTGAACCTCGTGTCGAACGCGATCAAATACGACCGTGAGGGAGGTCGGCTCACCGTTGCATGTCACGCGGTTGCGGAAGGTCGCCTTCGGATCAGCGTCACGGATACTGGGCCGGGGATCTCCCCAGCCTTGCGAGAGCGGCTGTTCCAGCCGTTCGACCGGCTGGGCGCCGAGCAGCGAGGGGTAGAAGGCACAGGCCTCGGTTTGGCGCTGTCCAAGCGACTCGTTGAAGCGATGAGCGGCGTGATCGGTCTGGACAGCGCGCCAGGCAAGGGCAGCACATTCTGGGTCGAGTTCCTCCAAGCAGAGAGTCCAGTGGATCGTCTGACTCGGACCGAGCCAAGCCCAGCGGTGCTCGCCTCGCCCGCTGAACGGGACGGTACCGTTCTTTACATCGAGGACAATCTGTCGAATCTGCGTCTGGTGGAGCGCACGATCGCCCTGCGGCCAGGGGTGAAGCTCATCCCCGCGATGCTGGGACGGCTAGGACTCGCGCTGGCACACCAGCATCGGCCGGACCTGGTTCTGTTGGACCTGCACTTGCCGGATATCTCGGGAGACCACGTGCTGCGAGAGCTCCAAGAGGATCCCGAGCTGCGACGGACACCGGTGGTCATCTTGAGCGCCGACGCCACGCCAGGGCAGGTTCAACGGCTGCTCGCGGCAGGTGCGCGGGCCTATCTCACCAAGCCCCTGGACGTTCGACAGTTCCTCGCCCTTCTCGACGAGATACTGTCCGCCTCGGAGGCGCCTGATGAATGAGCAAGCCCTCCGGACCGGCAGAATCCTGATCGTGGACGACGAGCCCGCGAACGTGCGGCTCCTCGAACGTCTGCTCCAGGGCGCCGGCTACACGCAGCTCGAGAAGACGACCGACTCACGCCAGGTCCTGGCCCTCTACCAGACGTTCCACCCGGACCTGGTCCTCCTCGACCTGCTCATGCCGCACCTGGACGGGGTCGCAGTGCTGGGGCAGCTGCGATCGGTGATCCCGAGCGGCGCATACGTCCCCGTCCTCGTGCTCACGGCAGACGCGACGCTCGACGCGAAGCAGCGGGCGCTGGCGGCCGGGGCGAACGACTTCCTCACGAAGCCGTTCGAGCAGTTCGAGGTCGTGCTCAGAATCCGCAACCTTCTCGACACGCGGCGGCTCTATCTCGAGCTCGACCGCCAGAACCGCTCCCTGGAGGAGACCGTCCGTGAGCGCACCGAGCGGCTGCTCCAGAGCGAGAAGGTGGCGACGATGGGCTCGCTCCTGGCGGGCGTGGCCCACGAGCTCAACAACCCCCTGGCGGTCGTCACCGGCCACGCGCAGCTTCTCCGCGGCACGGTGAGCGACCCCGTGGTGCTCCGGCGTGCGGAGAAGATCGACGAGGCCGCCCGACGCTGCGTCCGCATCGTGCGGAACTTCCTGGCGCTGGCACGCCGGCGGGCGCCAGAGCGCGGGGAGGTGCAGCTCAACCAGGTGGTGCGGGAGGCGGTGGAGCTGCTGGCCTACGAGCTGAAGACCGGCAACGTCTCGGTCTCCCTCGCCCTCGCCGAGGATCTGCCCGTGCTCTGGGCGGACGGGCACCAGCTCCACCAGGTGCTGGTCAACATCGTGGCGAACGCCCACCAGGCGATGCGCCACAGCGGCTCGCCCCGCCGGCTCACCATCACCACCGGGCGGGATCCCGCGGGACCACAAGTAAGCCTCGCCATCGCCGACACCGGGCCGGGGATCCCGGCCGAGATCCGGGCCAAGATCTTCGAGCCCTTCTTCACCACGAAGCCGCCCGGCGAGGGGACGGGGCTGGGGCTGTCGCTCTGCCGGGGCATCGTCGAGGAGCATGGCGGCACCATCGGCGTCGAGAGCGAGCCCGGGCAGGGCACGACGTTCCTGATCAGGCTGCCCGTGCTTCCGCGGCCCGCCGGCGTGGCCGCGCCGGACGCCGCAGAGGCGCCAGCGCCGGCGGGCCCGAAGACCATCCTCGTCGTCGACGATGAGTCCGAGATCGCCGCGATCCTGGTGGAGGCGCTCGAGCGCGACGGCTACCAGACCGAGACGGCGGAGAACGGCGCGGACGCGCTCCGCCGACTCGAGCGGCGCGGGTTCGACCTCGTCATGTCGGACACGAAGATGCCCGTCATGGACGGGATCGAACTCTATCGCGAGATGGAACGACGTTTCCCCGCGCTCCAGCGGCGGATCATCTTCGTCACCGGGGACGTGCTGGACGCCGAGAAGCAGCGCTTTCTCGAGTCGACCGGCGTGCCGGTCCTGACGAAGCCGTTCGATTTGACGGAGGTCCGGCGCGTGGTCCGCCGGAGGCTGGTGGACACAGCCTCCGACGCAGCGAAGGGGTTACGGGTCTCCCCGTAACCCCTCGCACGAATTGGAGCGGGCGACCGGATTCGAACCGGCGACGTCCAGCTTGGGAAGCTGGCATTCTGCCACTGAATTACGCCCGCCCGACGTCTCCCATAGTACTCCAGCGACCCGAGCGCCGAGGCGACGCGCCGCCTACTTGCCGTCCCTCAGCGCCATGTCGTAGGCGCGGATCAACTCGTCGCTGCGCGCCTTCCAGCTGAGACGCTTGCTGGCGCCATAGAGATCGATCTGCTGATAGAGCGGCACGGCCGGCGTCTCCTCGATCCACAGCTTGTTGATCCGGTGGTACAGGGCGAGGCGCTTCTTCTCGTCCATCGTCGTCTGCGCCTCTTCCACCATTCCGTTGAAGTCCTCGTTGTGCCAGTTGACGAAGATGTTGGGGGACTTGAAGAGCGGCACGTAGATCGCCTCGGCGTCCATCGTCGGGTGCCCCCAGCCGATGAGCCACACCGGGCCGGCCTTGTGCACGTAGACCATGCTGTTCAGGTAGTTGACGAATTCGTGCGTGCGCAGCGTCGTGCGGATCCCGGCCTTGGTGAGCTGCCCGGTGACGGCCTCGGCGACCTCCTTGTCGCGCACGTACCGTCCTTGTGGCCCATTGAGGACGATGTCGACGCCGTTGGGAAAGCCCGCATCGGCCAGCAGCTTCTTGGTCTTGGCCAGGTCCTGCTTGATCGGCTTCAGCGAGGGGTCGTAGCCGAAGTGCAGGCTCGTCAGCATGGTCGGCACACGCACCGCCTTGCCGTCCATCACGCCCTTCACGATCTCGTCGGCGTCGACGGCGTAGGCGATGGCCTGGCGCACGCGCTTGTCGACGGTGGGTCCGTTGTACGGCCCGATCGGCTTGTGCTGCGCGTCCATCTGGTGTGTGTAGATCATCAGCTGGATCGTCCGGATGGACGGCGCCGTGCTGAGGTAGACCTTCGGGTGCTTCTCGATGATGTTGGCCAGGTGGGGCGGAATGTTGACCGCCACGTCGATCTCGCTGTTCTGCAGCGCCGCCACGCGCACGGCGTCGTCGGGGATGGGCTTGAACACGACGGTCTTGATCTTGGCCGCGCCACCCCAGTAGCCGGGGAAGGCCTCCATCACCACCTCTTCGTCCTTCGCCCACCGCACGAACTTGTAGGGGCCGGTCCCGATCGGGTTGCGCGAGACCGCCGCGGTGTCCTTGCCGGCATACTCCTTGGACGGGATGATCGAGGCCTGGCGCAGGGCGATGTGGGCGAGGAACGTCGGCCACGGCTTCTTGGTGTGGATCTTCACGGTGTACGGATCGACCACCTCCACCCGATCGATGGGCGCGAACGACGAGGAGCCCCGCAGCTTGTTGGCCGGGTTCGCCAGACGCTCGATGCTGAACTTCACGGCGTCGGCGTTGAAGTCCTCGCCGTTGTGGAACTTGACGCCGCGGCGCAGCTTGAACTCCCAGGTGGTCGGCGCCACCAGCTTCGGCATCTCGGCGGCCAGCACGGGCACGAGCTTGAGGCTCTGGTCGCGTTCCAGCAGCGCCTCGAACATCTGCGCGCCGACGTTGGACGCCGGCGTCTCCTGCTGGTTCATCATGTCGAGCGACGTCGGATCGACGCCCTGCGCGATGACGACCTGCCCTGCCGGCGCTGCGAAGGCCGCCGCGGGTAACGCGACGGCCAGGACGAGCGCGGCCATGCTCCGCCAGAGACACATAAGAACGCCTCCTCGCGAGAGGGAGATGAGTAGCGTGTGGACGGCGCCTACTCTAGGGTTCGCCCGCGAGAGAGTCAAGATACGCGAGCGCGTCTTCTCGCGTCCGCAGGCGCCCGAGGTCCTGGGCCTCGCGCAGCCGCGCGAGCATCCGCCCGATCGCCGGGCCGGGCGGAAGCCCGAGCCGCGCCATCACGTCCTGGCCCCGGAGGAGCGAGGGCGCCGCGCGGACGGCGTGCACTTCCGGAAATCCGGCGAGAAGCTCGCGGAGCAGATCCGCGCGGCGCCAGACGCGGAGGGGCGAGGCGCCCGTCACGGCGGCGGCGTCGACGAGCGCGAGGAGCAGGAGGTCCTGAGCGTCCTCGGCGAGGTCACGGTAGAAGCGGTAGCGCGCCCGGTGGGTCACCGGTCCCGCGGCCGCCAGGTGCATCGGGCGCAGGTGGTGGCGCACGAGCCGCTCGAGGACGTCGATGGCGCGCGCGGGCAGGCGAAGCCGCTCACCGATCGCGCGCGCGCGCGCGGCGCCGACCACGTCGTGCTCGAAGAAGCGGACGCGCCCGCCGATCACCCGCCGCGTCTCGGGCTTGGCCACGTCGTGGAGCAGCGCGGCAAGCTTCAGCACCTGACCCCGCGTGACGCCGCCGCCGAGCGCCTCGTCCGTGTGGCGGGCGAGCGCCTCGCCCAGGGGCACGAGCTCGACCGTCCGGGCGAGCACCAGGTCGGCGCCCCCCACCGCCCGGAGGGAGTGCTCCAGCACGGCAAAGCGGTGGGGCGCGGGCTGCGCCGTGCGCCGCATCGGCTCCACCTCGGGCACGACCGCGGGCAGGAGGCCGAGCGCGTCCATCCGGCGCAGCGCGCGCGCCGCGGTGGGGAGCGCGAGCACGAGGAGAATCTCGTCCCTCACCCGCTCCGGCGCCACGCCCGCGAGCGTGGGCGCCGTGCGGCGGATCGCCGCCGCGGCCCCCGGCGTCAGGCGGAGCCCCAGCGCCGCCTCGAGCCGGGCGCCGCGGAGCCCCCGCAGCGGGTCCTCGGCGAGCACGCGCGGGTCCGGCGGCCGGAGCCGCCGCGCGCGAAGGTCGGCGAGCCCGCCCGTGGGATCGACGACCGGTGCCGCGCCGTCGCGCAGGAGCTCGCGCACCGGGACCGCGAGCGCGTTCACCGTGTAATCGCGCGCGGCGAGATCGGCCTCGAGCGTGGGGGCGCGCCAGTCGGCCACGTCGATCCGGACGCCCGCGGCCACGACGCGCGCGGTGCCGCGCTCGGCGTCGAGCGGGACGAACGCGCCGCCGAGCCTGCCGGCGACCCTCCGCGCCAGCTCGAGCGCGCCCGCGGCAACCGCGAGGTCGAGGTCGGCTTGGCCGAAGCGGGGCGCGCGCGCGAGCCAGGCGTCGCGCACCGCGCCGCCGACGAGGACGGGCCTGCTCCGGCGCGGCGCGGCCGCGAGGACCGCACGCAGCGCCGCCTCCTGCGCGCGGCTCAGCCGGTCGAGGCGCAGCGTGGCCATGGTAGAGTCCCGCTACCCATCGCCACGATTTAAACAGGAGGGCGCCGGCGTGGCACTCAAATTGCGCAAGGTCCGCTACGAGAAGAAGGGGCACATCGCGTACGTCACGATCGACAACCCGGAGCACGAGAACTGCCTCGAGGAGACGGTGGACCGCGACCTGTGGAAGGTCTGGCACGATTTCCGCGACGACCCGAAGCTCTACGTGGCGATCCTCACCGGCGCCGGCGCGAAGTCCTTCTGCGCGGGCTCGGATCTGCGGTCCTACGTGAAGGCCATCTCGGAGCGGTCGCCAGAGCGGAACCGCCGGCGCGCACACGAGGGGCCGAACCTCGGCGGCATCACCAAGGGCATCGACGTCTGGAAACCGATCATCGCCGCGATCAACGGCTACTGCCTCGCGGGCGGCATGGAGCTCGCGATGGCGTGCGACATCCGCATCGCCGCCGACCACGCGAAGTTCGGCGTGGTGAACCGCCGCTGGAACGTCGGGGCCGAGTCGGGCCTGACCCAGCGGCTGCCCCACATCGTGGGGCTCGGCGTCGCGCTCGACCTCCTCATCACGGGGCGGTGGTTCGACGCGAAGGAGGCGTACCGCATCAACTTCGTCAGCCGCGTGGTCGGGCGCCGGAAGCTCCTCGACGAGTGCACGGCGCTCGCCGAGGGGATCTGCGCGTACCCCCAGTCTTCGCTCCGGACCGACAAGGAGGCCTGCCTGCGCGGCCTCGGCCGGACGCTCGAGGACGGGCTGCGGCTCGAGAACACCCTCTGGAACACGAACCTCGCCCTTCCCGACACGCTCAACGGCCCGCGCGCCTTCATCGAGCGACGGACGTTCGTGCCGACGCAGGAGACGTAGGACCAGCCGATGAAGCCGTTCCGTTTCGGCGTGAGCGTCCGGAGCGCCGGATCGCGGGCTGAATGGGAGGACAAGGCCCGGACGCTCGAGGCCCTCGGCTACTCCACGCTGACCGTACCCGACCACCTCGCCGAGATGATCGCGCCGATCCCGGCATTGGTCAGCGCCGCGGCGGTGACGAAAACCCTCCGGATCGGCACGGCCGTGCTCAACAACGACTTCCGCCATCCGGTCCTGCTCGCGCGTGAGGCCGCCACCGTGGACCTCCTGACCGACGGCCGGCTCGAGCTCGGCCTGGGCGCCGGGCACATGAGAGCCGAGTACGACCAGGCAGGCCTCGGCTTCGATGCAGGAGGCGCCAGAGTCGAGCGGCTGGCAGAGGCGGTCGCGATCATCAAGGGACTGCTTCGGGGTGAGCAGGTCAGCTTCGCCGGTCGCCACTACCGGGTGACGGAGCACACGATCTACCCCTCGCCCGTCCAGCGACCCCATCCTCCCATCTTCATCGGTGGCAACGTCCCCCGGCTCCTGACCCTCGCCGCCAAGGAAGCCGACATCGTGGGCTTGACGGGGATCACCTTCAGGAGCGGCGGAGCGGACCGGGACATCTCCGGGTTCCGGGCGTCAGATGTCGACACGCGGGTGGCGCTCGTGCGCGAGGCCGCTGGGGACCGATACGACAAGCTCGAGCTGAACGCGCTCGTCCAGCGGGTGGTCGTGACGGGCGATCGTCAGCAGGCCGCAGAAGAGCTGGCGCGCCGGTGGACGCAGCTCCATCCCGACGACATCCTCCGGAGCCCCTACGCGCTCGTCGGGACCGTGGAGCAGCTGGTGGAAGATCTCCGGGCGCGGCGGCAGCGTTGGGGCATCTCTTACTACATCGTCTTCGAGCCGGACCGAGACGCCTTCGCCCCCGTGGTCGCCCGCCTCGCGGGCCGCTAGAACGTCCCGCCCGTCGGGCGCCGCCCCGTTACATCTCGATGCCGGTCGGCGTGATCTTGTACTCAACGATCCCGTCGCTCATCGCGCTCCCCCGGTGCTTGACGACGCAGAGCAGCCGCGCCAGCCGGCTGCCGACGCGCTCGCTGCCGAGGGCCAGGATGGTGTTCGCGGTGGCGCCGACGTCGCCCGTGGCGACCTTCCGCGCGAGTAGGTCCTCGAGCCGCGTCTCCTCGGTGGTGACCAGCAGGAGCGTCGTGACGCGCGTGTGGTCGTACCGATGGGCGTCGATGAACTCGCGGTGCTTCCACACGGGCAGACAGATCTCCATCCCGAGCGTCTCGGCGTCCCGGTGGATCATCGTCCGGTAGAGCTCGTTGAACATGAAGACCTGGATCGAGTCTGCCGGCGCGTCCATCGGCTCGACGCCGTCCACCACCACGCGCCGCGTGCCCGCGGCAAGGTGGAAGTAGACGAACGGGCGCACCGTGTAGAGGGCGTGGCCGTACGTCGCCTTCCAGTTCCAGTCGAACTCGAAGCTGCCGTCCGGTGTCGGAACCTGGAAGTCGCGCACGCGCCCGACCCAGCGGAGGGCGTTCGAGTAGAACGCGTCGAGCTCACCGGCCGGCGGGTACGGCTCGCTCATCGGCGTCACGGTGTGCGTCCACGCCTTGAGCGGCCACCGGAACAGCCTCGCCGCGTACTCGTCGTGCTGCTGGGAGTCGCCGCGACCGTTCATGTCCAGCACGATGCCGCGCGCGCCGTCGGCGACGCGGCCGTGCTCGGCGAAGGTGAGGCCGAGGTGGGTCTTGCCGATGCCGGTGGCGCCGTAGACGCACGTGAGCGTGCCCGGCAGCAGGCCGCCGCCGAGCATCGCGTCGAGCTTCGGGAGGCCGGTCGAGACGCGGTCGATCATGAGGGTGGATTTTACACTACGGCTCCGGCCGGCCCTTCGTGGCGAACTGGCGCTCGTAGAGGAGGCGCAGCGCCGCGAGCGTCGTCGCCTGGTCCAGCCCCTTGTCGTCGCGGATGCGCGTGATCCGGGCGAAGCGGAGGGCCAGGCCCGAGGGGTACGTGGGGCTCTTCTGGATCTCGTTGTAGGCGACCTCGACGACGACCTCCGGGCGCACGCGCACCGTGTAGCCGTCGTCGCCGGTGGCGAGCGCCTGCAGCCGGGCGGTCATCGCGGCGAACTGGACGTCGGTGAGCCCCTTGAAGGTCTTGCCCACGTCGGCGAAGCCGTCGCCGTCACGGACGGCCAGGTGGTAGTTCGAGAGCCAGCCCCGGCGCCGGCCCGAGCCGCGGTCGGCGGCGATGATGACGCAGTCGACCGTCTCCGCGACCTTCAGCTTGAGCCAGCGCTTGCCGCGCCCGCCGGGCTCGTAGGGGCTCCCGAGGTCCTTCGCCATCACGCCCTCGTGGCCCGCGGCGAGCGCCCGCGCGAAGAACGCGCGCGCGGCGTCCGCGACCTCCACGACGAGGCGCTCGGCGAGGTGGGCGCCGTCCGTCACCCGCGCGAGCGCCTCCCAGCGCCGGTCGTAAGGCTCGTCGATGAGCGAGCGTCCGTCCACCATGACGCAGTCGAAGAAGTGGATCGCGAGTGGCATCTCGCGCGCGAGCGCCTCGACCTCGTGCGTCCGGCGGAAGCGCCGCATCAGCTCCTGGAACGGGAGCGGGCGGCCCGCAGGGTCGAGCGCCACGACCTCGCCGTCGAGGATGAACGGCGCGCCGCCGAGCCCGCGGGCGAGCCCGACGACGTCGGGGAGGCTCCGCGTCACGTCGGAGAGGCGGCGCGACCAGACCGAGACGCGCGCGCCGTCATGGTGGAGCTGGATGCGCGCGCCGTCGTACTTGTACTCGAGCGCCGTCCGCCCGCCGTGCGCGGCGAGCACCTCGTCGAAGTCGCGCGCGATCTCGGCGAGCATCGGCAAGAGCGGGACGCCCGGCCGCGCGGCCGTCGCGGCGAGCGCGGCGGCGCCGCCGCGGAGCGCCAGGTCCGCAACCGTCGCGAGGTCGCCGACGAGGAGCGCCGCCCGTCGCACCGCCTCGACCGGCGCGGCGGCGGCCCGGGCGATCGCCTCCAGCACCAGCCCGTCGGAGACCCCGGTGCGCATCTCGCCACCGATGATCCGGCGGAGCACGTCGCGCTCGGAGTCGGACGCGCGGGCCGCGAGCGCACGCAGGCGCTCCTCGCGCGCCCGCCGGGCGCCGGGCCCCTGCGCCTCGGCCACGGCGGCGAACGCCGCCGCGACGTCGGCGAGCTCGAGCGGCGGCCCGGCGGCGGGCGCCGCCGCCTCCGGCAGCCCGCGCGCGCCGAGGACGCGCGGGTCGGACGCGGTAAACGCGCGGCCGGTCAGGAACGCGACGGCGGTCGGCACGTCGTCGGGCGGCAGCGCGCGGAGCCACTCGGCGACGAGCCGGAGCTTGTCGAGCCGCGCCGGACGCCCCTCGAGCTCGCCGACCAGCGTCACCAGGTGCCTGAGCTCCGTCACGGCGTGATTGTAGCGGGCGACGCGCTTTCTTGACTTCGCGCGAGCGCGAGCCCTAGGCTCGTTCCATGCGTCGGCGTGTCCTCTACGACGCGACCTCGCGCGCCGCGGCGGCGGCCGTCCCTCTGCTCGCCGACCGCTTCGAGACCGCCGAGCTCGCGCCCGAAGCCATCGCGGGCGCCGCCGCGCCGACGGTGGTCCTCGTCGGCGAGGACTCGCGGCTCCCGCCGCCCGAGAGCCGCCACGTGCGCGTCGTCGGTCTGGTGAACGCCACGGCGCCCGGCCCCTGGCCCGGCCACTGGTACGCGCTGGTGCCGGAGGGCTCGGGGCACGCCATCCTCGCGCGCGCGGTGGAAAACGCGTTCGCCGACGCCGAGCGCGCGGCCGAGGTCGCCCGCCTCGACCGGGAGCTGTCGGAGCTGAACGCGATCGGGATCCGGCTCTCCGCCGAGCGAAATCCGCGCCAGCTCCTCGAGACGATCCTGACGAAGGCGCGCGAGATCACGAAGAGCGACGCCGGCTCGGTCTACCTGGTCGACGAGGCGCCCGACGGCACGCGCGAGCTCCGCTTCGCGCTCGCCCAGAACGACAGCGTGCCGGTCTCGTTCCGCGCGACGCGCCTGCCCCTCACGAGCGAGAGCGTCGCCGGCCACGTCGCGCTCACCGGCCAGATCCTGAACCTCGCCGACGCGTACGCGCCGCCGTCCGGCGCGCCGTTCACGATCAACCGCTCGTTCGACGAGGAGGACGGTTACCGCACGAAGTCCATGCTCGTCGTGCCCATGCGGACGCCGCAGGGCGAGACCATCGGCGCGCTCCAGCTCATCAACTGCAAGCCGGATTTCGCGCTGGTCCTCCGCTCGCCGGAGGAGACCGAGCGGATGGTCCGCCCCTTCGACGCCCGGCACGAGAAGCTCGCCGGGTCGCTCGCCTCGCAGGCGGCCGTGGCGCTCGCCAACAGCCGCCTCTACGAGTCGATCCGCCAGCTCTTCGAGGGCTTCGTGCAGGCCTCGGTCACCGCGATCGAGTCGCGCGACCCCAGCACGTCGGGCCATTCGTTCCGCGTCGCGAACCTCACCGTCGGCCTCGCGAGCGTCGTCGACCAGGCGAGCGCGGGGCCATTCGGCGGCACGCGCTTCTCGACGGACGAGATGATGGAGCTCCGTTACGCCGCGCTCCTGCACGACTTCGGCAAGGTCGGCGTGCGGGAGCAGGTGCTGGTCAAGGCCAAGAAGCTCTACCCCGGCGAGCTCGACCGGATCCGCCAGCGCGTCGAGCTCGTCAAGCGCGGCCTCGAGCTGCGGTATGCGGGCAAGAAGATCGAGTACCTGCTGGAGAAGGGACGGCGGCGGTTCCAGGAGCAGGCCGCGGCGTACGACGCCGAGCTGGCGGCGTACCTGGCCGAGCTCGACGCGAGTCTCGACCGCATCGTGATGGCGAACGAGCCAGCCGTCCTGCCACAGGATTTCGTCGCCCAGATCGAGCGCCTCGCGCTGCGGGGCTTCGAGGATCATCTGGGGAACCGTACCGCCATGCTCACGCGGGAGGAGGCCGCCGTCCTCGCGATTCCCAGGGGCAGCCTCACGCCCGACGAGATGCGGCAGATCCAGTCGCACGTGGTCCACACCTACCAGTTCCTGGCCCAGATCCCGTGGACCAAGGAGTTCCGCCGGATCCCGGAGATCGCCCGCGCGCACCACGAGAAGCTGGACGGCTCGGGTTACCCCTACGGCGTGAAGGCGAACGAGATCCCCCTGCAGTCGCGGATCATGACGATCGCCGACATCTACGACGCCCTGACCGCGGGCGACCGGCCCTACAAGGGTGCTCTGCCCGTGGCGGCGGCGCTCGACATCCTGGGCGCCGAGCGCCGCGAAGGACGACTCGACGGCGCGCTTCTCGACCTCTTCGTCGACGCCCGGGTGTACGAGCGCGCCGACATCGCGCCTATCCTCCAAGAAGAAGACAGACGCCGCTCCAACCGATGAGCGCCGCCAGCGCGATCAAGGCGCGGGCGACCTCGTGAACGACGCCCCGACTCTCCATGTGTTGAGTGGTCGGCGCCAAAAAAAAGGCGCGGGAGCTCCGGCGATGGAGAAGCGTGTACGTGACCGCGTGGGAATGCATGAAAGCCTCCTGACTCAGAAGCCGCGAAGCAGTCCGATGACCTTCCCGAGGACCTTCACCTGCCGCTCCGCCGGATCCACAACGATGGGCTTCATCGTCGGGTTCTCCGGCTTCAGCACGACGCGCTGGCCGTCACGCAGGTAGCGCTTGACGGTGGCCTCGGCGTCCCCGCCCGCCTCGGACTCGAGCAGGGCGACGACGATGTCGTTCGGCTGGGCCGTGTCCTGACGGCGGACCAGGACGAGGTCGCCCTCCATGATATGGGCGTCGATCATGCTCTGACCCCGGACGCGGAGCGCGAACACGTCCTCGCCGCGATCGGGGAGCGCCGAGGGGGCCACGGGCAGTTCGCCCTCACGGTTCTCCTCGGCGAGGAGCGGCGAGCCGGCGGCGATGCGGCCGAGGATCGGGATGGGCCGATACGCGGGCGCGGCGCCCGGGTCCACCAGCGTGAGTGCGCGCGAGGTGCGCCCGGCGCTCGCACGCCGCTGGAGCGCGCCCTTGCGCTCGAGCGCCCGGAGATGGTCGAAAGCCGCCCGCGGCGTGACCTTGAACCGGTGGGCGATCTCGCGCACGGTCGGCGGCGCCCCATGCCGCGCCTGAAAGCTCCTCATGAAACCCAGGACTTCCTGCTGCTTCGTCGTCAGCTCGCGCATGGCGGCCTCCCGTGGCTTCAGAGAATACTCAACGGGTGTTGAGCTCGTCAACCAAAAAAAGAGAGCCGGTCAGGACCCCGCTTCCCAGGGCTCGCAGACGGGGCAGGTCACGTAACCCCCGTCGCGCGCCTCGGCGACGTGCTTGAAGTACTGGCGCTCGGTCTCGGGAATGCGCTTCACCCAGGCGCAGTCGCTCTTGTGGAAGAGGCGCGAGCCGCGCTGGGCACAGAAGGGCTCGCCAGGCTCGGCGACCGCGATGGCG
>QHSZ01000357.1 GCA_003220595.1 Candidatus Rokuibacteriota bacterium
CTTGACGAAGACCAGGTGGGAGTTGAGCGTCACCGCGCGCTCGCCGGTCCCGACGTTCTCCGCCCACACGCGCACGCCGACCTCGAGCGAGCTCGTGCCGACGTACTCCACCTGAGCACGGAGGATCGCGATCTGGCCGACGCGGACGGGGTGCAGGAAGTCGATGTCGTCCATCGCCCCCAGCACGACGTGGCCGCGCGCGACCCGTGCCGCGGCGAGCGTGCCCGCCTGCGTGATCCATTCCATCATGCGGCCGCCGTGGATCTGTCCGGGCGCGCCCGCATGCTCGGGAAAGACCCAGTTGACCATCTCGACGGCGGTGTCGGCGACCGACGGCATAGCCTGCACTCTACCACCTCGCCCGGCCCCCGAGGCCGCGCCTGGCGCGCGGCGCGCACGGCGGCGCAGACGGCGGAGCTACGGCGTGCCGCCCGCCGCCTCGAGGCCGACCGCGTCGAGGCGGTGGAACCCCGTCGGATGCAGGCGCAGGCCGCGCACTCCGTTGCGCACGAGCGCCCAGTGGAGCCGCACGTAGATGGGGATCCACGGCAGGTCGTCCGCGAGGATCGCCTGAGCGCGCTGGTAGAGGCGCTGGCGCTCCGGGCGGAACGAGAGCTGGCTCGCGCGGATCAGCGTGTCGTCGAGTCGGGCGTTCCGGTAGAAGGAGAAGTTGAGCGCGCGCGGGCCCTTCGCCGCCGCCTCGCTCGCCGAGAGCGGGAAGAGGAAGAGATGCGGGTCGCCGCCCACGACCGCGCCCTCGACGAGCGCCAGATCGTGCTCGCCTTTCTGGTAGCTCATCCGCACGGCGTCCGGCTCCTCGGTCCTGAGGTTCACCGGCATCTCTGCCGCGCCCAGCGTGAGCTGGATCAGCTCAGCGAGCTTCGGCAGGTTCACGGGCGACGTCTCGGACGACACGAGCAGCGTCGGCAGCACGCCGGTCGCCCACCCGCCGCCCTCCGCGAGCAGGGCCTTCACCGTCTGGCGACCGCCGCCGAGGAGCGACGAGCCTTCCCGGCGTCCCCAGACGCCAGGCGGTAGAAACGACTGCAGCGGCACCGCAGTGCGCTCGAGCGCGACACCCAGGGCGGCCGGATCGAGCGCGACGGCGATCGCCTGGCGCACCTTTTTGCGCGAGAGGGGCTCTTTCTCCGTCTGGAAGGCGAGGTAGCCGACCCGGAGCCCGGGGACCGAGAGCGCGCCCTCGGCGCGGCGCGGCGGCCAGGCCGGGAACCAGATATCGAGCGTGTTTGCGTCGAGGTCGCCCTCGGCCTGGTCCTCGGTGACGACGTCGAGGATGACGAGGCGCTCCGACCTCGGCGGCCCTGCCCAGTGGCTGGGCACCGCCTCGAGCGCCAGGCGCCCCGGCGATGCATCGACGACACGGTACCGTCCCGTGCCGATCAGGCGTGCCGTGCCGTCACTGCCTGTCACACTCTTCACGACCGCCAGGCCCGGATGCGCGAGCACCGTGAGGAGCGGCGCGTAGGGCTGGACCAGCAGGAACTGCACCGTCCGGCGGTCGGTGGCCTTCACCGCACGCACGATACCCGGCAGGCCACGGAAGAGCGCGGACCAGACGACGGCCGAGGCCGGGGTCTCGGCACGGAGCTGCCGCTCGAAGCTTGCGGCCACGTCCGTGGCCGTCAGCAGCGTGCCGTCGTGGAATCTCACCCCGTCGCGGAGCAGGAACGACCAGACGAGACCGTCGCGCCCGACGCTCCAGCGGATCGCGAGCGCCGGCTCGATGTCGGTCGAGCCCTCGCGGTAGGCGACGAGTGTGTCGAACAGCTGATGCGCGACGAGGGGGACCGCCCCCTCGAGGGCGGTCGCGGGATCGAGCGTGCTGGGTAATCCGGAAACGCCGACGCGCACCTCCCGCCGGAGTTCCTCGGTGGCAGGGGCGCTCAATCCTCGCGCGGCTGTCCACACGGACGCGAGCAGGAACAGCAGGAGGGCGAGCCCGCTACGACGGAGCGCAGGACCGCACATCGGTCCTTTTATACGTGGAACCCCCCATCGATGCCACCGGTTTCCACCGCAGACCGCGTGGACGCAGACGGTACGGAATTTGCTCTTCACATGGGTCGTGGCCGTTGCGCAGAGGGCGGAAGGCCGGCAGGAGGAAAAATGCAACGAATTCAAGGGCTCGATGGTCGGTAAGTAAGCAGCCAACCTTGACTTTCTTTTTTCCAGACGCCTATACTCGACCACCAGGCGGAATGCACGCGTGCGTGCGGCGCACGAGGGGTCAAGCGAGAAGGGATGGGCTATGAAGGAGTTCGACAAGAAGAGTAGCCCGAGTCGCGAGGGGTTCTCCAAGTTCCTCCCCGCGTCGATGTCGGACGCCAGCACCCGCCGCCGTCTCACGGAGTACGAGATCCAAGTCCAGGACCTCCAAGCGTACATCCGCTCGCTCGAGGCGGAGACGGTTCACCTCCGCAAGAAGCTCGAGGACACGCCGAAAGATTTCATGATCCTCGAGAACAAGCTGCGCGAGGCGAACCGCCAGCTCGTCCAGGCCTTCAACCAGAACGAGAAGCTGGTGAACGCGCTGTACGAGGCGCGCGAGCAGATCACGGCGCTGAAGGAAGAGGTGGACAAGCTCTGCGCGCCGCCCTCGACGTACGGGGTG
>QHSZ01000129.1 GCA_003220595.1 Candidatus Rokuibacteriota bacterium
CGATCAGCGGGAGGAGGTTATGAAGCGTCAAGGGCGTCCCACTCGGCATCGGCGAGCGGCAGGTAGGGCTTGTCCTTCCGGCGCTGCTCGTCGATCTCGTCCTTGAGGATGCCGAACACCAGCACGTCCCAGTACCGGCCGTCCTGGTACCCGGCCTTGCGGAGGAGACCCTCTTGCTGGAATCCGTTACGCCGCAACGAGTTCGCGCTCAGGCGATTGTACTCGTACACCTTGGCCTCGATGCGGCGCAGTCCCAGCACGTCAACTCCATAGTACGAGATGAGCTTCCCAGCTTCGACACCAAATCCGCGGCGGATGGCTTTCGAGTCCGTCAGCATCACCTCGAGGAAGCAGTACCCCTCGAGGAGGTGGATGTTGAAGAGGCGCGCCAGACCGATCGGCTTGTCCCAGCCCCGGTTCGCCTCGACGATCAGCACCACCTGCGTGGTGTCGAGCAGGATCGCGTCGTAGAACGAGGGGTCCTTGTCGTACACGGCCTTGTACGCGTTCAGGAACTCGCTGCCGACCATCCGATCGATGTAAGGGTCTTCGGCCCAGCCCGAGAGGTGGTCGAGGTCCTCCGGCTGGAGCGTGCGCAGGTAGACGCGCGTCCCGCGCGAGACGATGCCCGACCGGCGCCGCGCGCCGTCCATCGCCCTCACTCACCGCGGGGCGTCGCCGCCCACCCTGTCGTCGCCGTCGTCACGATTCGTCAGCCGGCCGTTCGCTAGGCGAACGTCTCCTCATGTGCGGGCCCGGACCCACGCCAGATGGCTGAGCCCGGCGAGGAACGTCGGATGCGCCTCGAGGATCTCGAACCCCGCGCCCTGGAGCGCCGCGTGGAACTCCGCCTCGTCGAAGTACCGGTGCTCGCAGTCGCGGAAGCGCTCGAACACCGCCGTCGGCACGAGCCAGCGGAGCGACTGCACGGCGGCGCCGGGGCCCTGGCCGGCGCACACTTCCCGGAACGTGCGGACGACCCGCGCGGGCCGCCCATACGTGAGGAAGATCGCGTGGCCGCCGGGCTTCAGCGCCCGCCGGCACGCCGCCAGCAGCGCCTCGGGCGCTGCATGCCAGTAGAGCGTGTTCATGCTGACGAGGACGTCGAAGCCGCCCGCCCCCGGCAACGGATCGCGCGCCAGGTCGGCGTGCTGAAAGGTCAGGTTCGTGGGGCCGCCCGCCCCGTGGTGCTTCTCGCGTGCGATCGCGATCAGGTGGCGCACGGCGTCGATGGCCACGACCGAGTAGCCCGCCCGCGCCAGCCGCAGGCCCACGTTGCCGATCCCGCAGGCGATGTCGAGGACCTTGATCGCCCGCGGGTTGTCCGTGGCGGGCACGGACCGGCCGACGAGCCCGACGATCTCCGCGATCATCGCCTCGTACGGCCCGAATCGCGTCACGACGGCATCGTATGTGACGCCGTACGTCACCGCGATCATGTGCTCCAGTGTCGCGCGTACGCGCATGGCGTCTCCACCGCCCACCGGCGGGACGCCGGTCACGGGCTGTGCGGTGTGTGGGGTGCTTCTCTGTGAGTCCACCTCACCCCTCCGTGTGCTTCCGCGCCCAGACCAGGAGGCTCGCGTCGTCGAGGAAGGTCCGGCGCATCTCCAACACGCTGAAGCCCGCGCGTTCGAGGTGTGCCGTGAAGGCGTCCTCGTCCCAGTAGTGCGGGCCGATGGGCTTGCGGACCGCCTCGAAGACCGCGTTGGGCAGGACCCAGAGGAGGCAGCGCAGCGCGGCGGCCGATCCGTCGCGCCGCCAGATCTCGCGCAGGGTGGACCAGCGTCCGACCTGCCGCGTGTGATTCACGAAGACCGCGTACCCACCCGGCTTCAGGACCCGGCACGCCTCCTGGAGGAGCGCGTCGGGTGCCGGATGGACGTAGAGCGAGTGGATGCTGACGACCTGGTCGAATGCGCTCTCGCGGAACGTGTTGCCGCGGGTGAGGTCCGCGTGGCGGAAGGCCAGGTTCGAGAGGTGCTTGGCGCGACGCTTCTCCTTGGCCACCTCGACCAGCGAGGCATAGGTGTCGAGCCCGATCACGGAGAAGCCGGCCTCGGCGAGCAGGCAGGCGAAGTTGCCCGGCCCGCAGGCGATGTCGAGGATGCGGACCCCGTGGCGGTCGACCGACGGCGGCACCGAGGCTTCCACGCACTGCCGCACCTCCGCCTCGAGCCGCTGGTACGGGAGAAAGCGCTCGAAGATGTAGTCGTAGACGACGCCGTACCCGATCGAGAGCATCCGATCCAGGGCCGCCCGGATCCCACCACCCAGCGAGTTCATGACTCCCCCCGCAGCGCCCAGCGTTCCGACTGCCGGCATGGTCGACGGCATCGGCGCGCCTAGGATTTCCCCGCGAGGACCTTGTCGACGGCGCCGCGCAGCTCGGACGGCGTGAACGGCTTCAGCAGGATGTAGTTGAAGCCGAGCCGCGTCGCCTCGTTGATGATGTCGGGCGTGCCATGCGCCGTCATGAGCATGCACGCCATCTCCGGGCGGATCGTCCGGGCCTGCTCGAGGACCTCGAATCCGTTCAACCCGGGCATCTTGTAGTCCACGACGAGGAGATCGAACGGCTCCTTGCGCACCAGCTCGAGCGCCGTCTCGCCCCGGTTCGCGGCCCGGATGGAGTACCCGAGCGCCTGCAGGACGTTGACGCAGAGGATGACCACGGGCCCGGCATCGTCGACGACGAGGATCTTCGGCTTGGCGTCCATCAGCGGGCCACCGACAGCGGCGCGCCGGGGAGCGGCGCCGAGTGCAGATCGAGGTGCCGGCTGATCTGCTCGAGCCGGCCCATGGGAATCGTGACGAACGCCTTGGCCATCGCCGGGTCGAACTGGGTGCTGGCGTTTCGGTGGATCTCCTCCAGCGCGGCCTCGATGGGCCGCTTGGCCCGGTACGGCCGGTCGGAGGTCATCGCGTCGAAGGAGTCCGCCACCGTCACCACGCGCGCGATGAGCGGGATCCCCTCGCCCGCGAGGCCGTCGGGGTAGCCCTTGCCGTCGTACCGCTCGTGGTGGTGGCGTACGGCCTTGGCCTCGCACGCGAGGAACCGCAGCGGCTTGAGGATCTTGTCGCCGACGACGGGATGGCTCCGGATGAGCTCGAACTCCTCGTCGGTCAGCTGCCGCGGCTTCCGGAGGATGTTGTCCAGCATCACCAGCTTGCCGAGGTCGTGGAGCAGGCCCGCCCGGCCGTGGAGCACGATGTCGCTCGGGGGCAATCCCATGACCTTGGCGAGCTCGCCCGCGTAGAGCGACACGCGGGCCGAGTGGCCCTTGAGGTACGGGTCCTTCGACTCCAGTGCGATGACGAACGAGGAGATCGTGTCGATCAGCGTCTTCTCGAGGTTCTCGCGCAGGACGATCTTCTGGAGCGCGACCGCCGTGGTCTGCGCGTAGCCGAGCAGGAGCGCCTTCTCGTCGGGAAGGAACGCGCCGGCCCGGGCCGCGCGGGCCATGCACAGGATGCCCATCGAGTCGGCGACCCCCGGGATGAGCGCCGCGAGCGCCTCGAACCCGTGCGCGCGCGGGGTGAGCGTGAACGTCTCCCGGCCGCCGGTCATCACGACGTCGCCGAAGTGGCCGTGCAGGAGCGTCACGAGCTCGCTGACGATCTCGGGCTGGCCCATCTGGTTCGTCTGGAACTGGCCGTCCTGGTCGCGGATCAGCACCACCGCGGCGTCGCCGTGGAGGCTCTGGATCGTCTTCTCGAGGACCTTCTCGATGAAGACGCTCGGGTCGAGCCCTGCGAGCGCGAGCTCGCCGATGCCGCTCATGACCTCGACGCCGCCCTGGCGCCGCTCGAGCTCGGCGGTGAGGCCCGCCGGGTACGTCACGTTGCCGTTGCCCTCGACGCGGTCGCGCCGGAGGCGCTGGACGAGCTCGTTGACCTCCGCGATCGAGAACGGCTTCGGCAGGTAGTCGTATGCGCCGTGCCGCAGCCCGAAGACGGCCGAGTTCACCGACGGCACGCCCGTGATGAGCACGACCGGCGTGCCGGGCTGCTTGCCCTTGATGGCGCGGAGCAGGTCGAGCCCGGAGAGGCCGGGCATCTTGATGTCGGACACGACAAGGTCGAACGGATCGTCACCGAGCACCGCCAGCGCCTGCTCCGCGGTCGCAGCGGTCGTCACCTGGCAGTGATTGGCCGTGAACGCGGACAGGAGAAACCGCAGCACCGACGCGTTGTCGTCAACGACCAGGACACGCAGAGGCTCGACCTTCTCCTCTCCGGTCGTCTCCAGCTGGGCTACGGTCTTGCTCGTCACGAGTCGTCCTTTCCTGGGCTCGGAGTTCGGTTCCACGCTATTTCGTCGCGCCGAGCTGATTCAGGAATTCGAGCCACTGGCGCGAGAGTCCGTCCTTCGGGAGGGTCAGCGCCTCGAGGCCCGCCGGGGCCTCCAGCACCTGCTCCGTGCTGGCCGGCTCGACCCTCGGCGTCACCGGCGCGGCCGGCGCGACGGGGGCGGCCGGAGTCACTTGCGCGGCCGGCGTCACGGGAGCCTGGCTCGGCACCGTGGGCGCGGGCGGAGCGGCGGGCGCGTCCACGGCTGTCGTCCCCTTCACCGCCTGCGCGAAGAAGTAGGTGCGGCCCGCGCTGGGCGTCACAACGGGCTGCGCGGGCTGCACCGGCGGCTTCGCCCAGGCCGGCGGCGGCACCGGAGCGGGCGCGGGGGTTTCTTGTGAACGCGCGACCGCCGCCTCGGCCTTCTCGTGCGCGCTCGACGTCGGCTCGGGCTCGGGCGCGGTCGGGATACTCGGGATGTCGACGCCGAGCCCTTTCAGCAGCGCCTGCCACTCGAGATTCGTCGGCGGCGCCGCGGGCGCGGGCTCCACCACCTTCGCGGTGGGCTCGGGCTCCGATATTGTGGCCTCGACGGGCGCCGCGACTTCCACGGGAGAAGCTTCCGGCTCCACGCCGGTCTCGCCGACGCTCGCGGCGGCTTCGGCCAGGAACGCGGCGGTGCGGGCGTCGAGCGCGGACAGCTAGCGCCTCGGGGGCGGCCTCGGGTGCTAGAGCCTGCGCGACGACCGGCTCGATTGCCTGGACCGGTTCGTCCGGCAGCGCCACGGCGGCGACCGCTTGCACTGGCGGGAGGGCCGGCGCGACCGGCTCGGCAGCCCGCGTTGGCACGACACTCGGAGCCGCCACGATGCGAGGCGCCGGACGGGAAACCGGCGTCGGTCGGGCGGGCGACGTGTGGCGAACGCGCGACTCGACGAGCGACGCGCCGCTCTCGGCGTTCGCGCGACGGAGGCGCTGTACGAGATCGAAGTAGAGGGCCGAGGCGCCGTTGACTTCGAGATGCCGGAACTCGAGGCAGTCGATCTCGAGAAAGCGGAGCTGCTTGATCCGGCGGACGAAGGCATCGGTGAGGCGCTCGACGATGAACAGGATGCGCGGCGGGCGCGCCGGGGAGACCTCCGCCGCCGGATACAGCCGCCCGATCGTGTCCGGATACTCGAGACACCAGGAGTACGCGTCCATCCCACGCAGCAGCAGCCCCTCGTCGGCCGTGAAATCGAGCGCGATCAGCACGAGCGAGCCCTTCGCGTCCAGGCCGACCAGGTCGATCGCCGCCTGGCCCAGAAGGAGGCGTGAGTCGATCACCTTGAGCCCGGCCTCGATACCCTCGACGTTCTCCGCGACCAGGCGCTCGAGAGCCCCGATATCTTTGACTTCCAGCTTCTTCAACGTGGGTCGCATCATCATTCCCCCGAGGTCCTTGGGTAAACTCCCGACGCCCTCTATAAAGCAAACCCTAGACCAAGGATGGCTCGACAATGTAACCATATGAAACATAATAGATTTACGAGCCAAACAACCATATCGTCGGGACCCGGTCGTGGCTGATTCCTGGCCACGAATTCTGCGATCCCGGAAATGTATTTTCGGAAAGCCCTGTATTTGCTGGACTTCCGGAATTCTGGCTCAACAGTTACCGAACGGTCACAACCTTGCCACTGACGACAACCTGACCGCGTTCGCTGACGCTCACTCCTCCGTGAGCTTCTTCCGGAGCGTCTGACGAGAAATCCCCAGTATTTTCGCTGCCTTGCTCTTGTTGGCTTCCACCCGCTGCATGACCTGGTTGATGTAGGCCCGCTCGACCTCGGCGAGCGTCCTGAACTCCTGAGAGGAGGAGGACTCCCGCTGAGGCACCACGTCCTGCTGCCCCGTGAACTGCACGGGCAGGTGCGCTGGCTCGATGTGCTCGGACGTGCCGAGGATCACGAGCCGCTCGATCAGGTTCCGCAGCTCCCGGACGTTGCCGGGCCACGCGTAGGTGAGCATCAGCCGCTCGGCCTCGGGCGTGAATCCCTGAATGGCCTTGTGCGAGCGCAGCGCCGCCTCGCGGAGAAAGTGGCGGGCGAGCGGCATGATGTCATCGCGCCGCTCGCGGAGCGGCGGGATGTGGATCGGGATCACGTTGAGTCGGTAGAAGAGATCTTCGCGGAACTGCCCCTCCTTCACGCGCGTCTCGAGGGGCCGGTTGGTGGCCGCGACGATCCTCACGTCGACGCGGATGTCGCGCGTGCCGCCGACGCGGCGGACGACCCGCTCCTGCAGACATCGCAGGAACTTCGCCTGCATGTTGAGCGACATCTCGCTCACCTCGTCGAGGAGCAGGGTGCCGCGGTCCGCGAGCTCCATGAGACCCTTCTTCGCCGACTTGGCGTCGGTGAACGCGCCCTTCTCGTGGCCGAAGAGCTCGCTCTCGAAGAGCGTCTCGGTGATCGCCGCGCAGTTCACCTCCATGAACGGGAAATCGCGCCGGGCGCTCTCGTAGTGCAGGCCGCACGCGACCAGCTCCTTGCCGGTGCCGCTCTCGCCGTGGACCAGGATCGTCTGGGCCTCGCTCCGGGCGAGCTTGCCGATGAGCTCGCGGAGGCCGCGCGTCGAGTCCGAGTCGCCGATGAGCTGGTCCACGCGGTACTGCTTTTCCTGCAGCCCATGCAGGCGCCGGACCTCTCGCTTGGCCCGGACCTCCTCGAGGGCGCGGGTCACGGCGAGCTTGAGCTTCTCGAGATGCTCGAAGGGCTTCTCGAGATAATCGGCGGCGCCCGACTTCATCGCCTCCACCGCGCTCTGGATCTGGCCGTAGCCCGTGATGATGATCACCGCGACATGGGGGTAGCGGCTCTTGAGCGTGCGGAGCACGTCCATGCCGTCCATGTCCGGGAGCCGCAGGTCGAGGAGCACCACGTCCGGATCCACCTCGTCGGCCATCTGGAGCCCATCCTTGCCGGTGCCGGCTCCATGGACCTCGATGGGGTCTTGAGAAAGGACCCGCGACACGAGGGTCCGGATGTTCCGTTCGTCGTCGACGACGAGGATATTGTCCATATGGCAAAGATAATCGATTCCGGAACCGATTCGCCCAATTTCTTACCACTCCTCGCGTCCCCAAGCTGGGGTGGCGCGAGCGGCCACGCCTACAACCTAAAGCCCGTCGGTTAGTGGTAGGTCGAGCCCGTCAGTGGTGGCAGGTCACGCAATCGAGCGGCGCCTTGACGCCGGGCCGGGCGTTCTCGCGCCTGTGGCAGGTGACGCACCAGCCCATCGTGAGCGGGCGCGGCGGGGGCTTGAGGCCGACGAGGTTCAGCAGGTCGTTCACGAGCGACGGCCCCGTGGGTCCCCCGACCCGTCGCATGCGCTCGATCGGCCCGTGGCAGGTCCCGCACTCGAGCCCGGCGCGCACGTGGGCCTTGTGCGGGAAGTAGGTGAACTCGGGAAGCTTGAAGATCCGGACCCACGGGATCGGTTGGCCTCGTCGCCAGTAGTCGTGGATCTTGCCGATCTCGGGGTTGTCCTGGGCTCCGATGATCTTGTGACACCCCATGCACCGCTCGACCGACGGGAGCCCCGCGTACTCGGAGCGTCGCGCGTCGGCGTGGCAGTACTGACAGGCGATCTGATACTTGCCCGCGTGGATCAAGTGGCTGAAGAAGATCGGCTGGTGCGGGGCGCCGGGCACGGTCACGAGCGCCGGCACCGTGAGGGACGCGAAGGGGGGCGAGGCGAGCGAGCGGACGTAGGCGATCACGTCCCGGATCTGCGTCTCGCCGAGGTACTGGGCGAAGGCGGGCATGCCGGGCGAGAGCCCCTCCGCGGAACCGCCGCGCTGGATGACGTTCGCGAGGAACTCGTCGGGGAGGGGGTTCATCAGGCGCCCGTCCGCGAGGTTCGACGGCTTCGTGGCGAAGCCCGCGGCCGAGGCGCCGTCGCCCTGCCCCCGCTCGCCGTGGCACGCGGCGCAGTGGGTGAAATAGACGGCGCGGCCATTCTTGAGGTAAGGGTCTTCGAGCGGCGCGGGCGCGGCCGCCCCCGCGGCGGACACCGGGTGGGTCGAGGCGCCGCAGAGCGCCGAGGTGAGGCTCACACCGAGAAGGAGCAGGCGCCCTGCCCGGCCCGGCTCCATGTCACGCTACTCCTTGATCAGCTGCTCCCGGCGTCGCAGGTACGCGTTGCGGACCGCGCTGTACATATCGATCACGCTCTCCTCGAAGCCCTGGAAGAGCTCGAGGTTGAGCGCGCGGTCGTTGACGGTGTCCCCGGCCTTCATGCCGATCCCGGCCCAGAAGAACGGCAGGACGTAGGACAGCGGGTTCATCGCCCCGTCGACGCCCTTACCGATGCCGTCACGGACCGTCATAGGCTCGAAGAACGGCAGGATCAGGTAGGGGCCCGGCCCCGAGCCCCAGACCGCCAGCGTCTGTCCGAAGTCCTCGCGGCTCTTCTCGATGTTCCAGTATTTCGCGGCGTCGAACAGTCCGCCGATGCCGGCCGTGCTGTTGATGAGGAAGCGGGACACCTCGCGGCCGGCCCCACCCCACTTGCCCTGGAGCAGGCTGTTCACCGCGCGCGGCACGAAGCCGATGTTGTCGAACCCGTTGGCGATGAGCACCTGGAACGGCTCCGGGATGATGACGTTGTAGACCTTCGCGACCGGCTTCAGGAAGTACCTGTCGAGCTTCCGGTTGACCTCGAACATGTTCTCGTTGAACTTCTCCCAGGGGTCGAACTCCTCCAGCTCCTCCTCTTCCTTGGTGGTGATCTTCTCCCCGGGGTCACGCTGCGTCTGGGCGAAGAGCGGGCCCGCGCCGTCGTCGCCCTCGCCCGGGCCCACGACCCGACCGGCCACGACGGCCCACGCGGGCACCCGGTCCTCGGCCGGCTCGCGCACGAGGTCCGGCGCGCCGCTCACGTGGTCCGCGCCGTCGGCCGCGCTCGGCTCGACCGGCAGCGCTGTGAGCAGCGACGACTCGGTACGGGCGGCGCCGGAGAGGCCGCCGCAGCCGGCGACGAGTGACGCCACCGCGGCGAAGCTCACGGCGCCCGCGATGGCCCGCGCGTTGCCGACCCGGAACAGGCCCAAGACGACCCCTTTCACACGATCGAGCTGTCCGAAAATCCGTGACACTATAGCTCGGAACTTCGTCGACGTGTCTGAGAGAATTTCGCGGAGGCGCCGAGGGGCCCTCGCTATTGTGCACGGCCGAACACCGGCGTATTGTCATGGTGCGGGTTCGACGCGCCCGAAGGAGACCACGTGAGCCGAGGCCGAGCGCGAGAGTTCAAGTGCGAAGTCGTGTCCGAGACGGTCAGCATCCGGCTCCGCCGGTTGAGCGGCTTCGGGCGACCCCAAGGGTATTTCGTCCAGTGTGACCAGCTGGATTGCCAGTATGTCGAGGAGAACAAGCCGCCCTGCCCGCTGCAGGTCGAGATGTTCGCCGACGAGATCAAGGCCGCGGACGAGGCGCGCCGCGCGCGCAGCGCCTAGGGCTCAGCGGGGCCCGAGGATCACCGTCGTCACGGTCGAGAGATACTGCCGGGCGACGCGCTGGACATCGGACGCCGTGACCGCCTCGACGGCCCCCCGGTACCGCGCCGGATAGTCGCGTCCCTGCCCCTCCAGCTCGTAAAACGCCAGGTACCACGCCTGCCGCTCGTTCGTCCGACGGTCCATGACGTAGCGCCCGAGGAGATAACCCTTGGCGCGTCGGAGCTCCTCGGCCCCGATCGCCTCCCGCTGGATCCGCTCGACCTCGCGCCGGAGCGCCTCCTCGGCGCGCGCCGCGTTTTCGGGCGCGGTGCCGAGGTAGAGCACGAGCGCGCCGGGGCCGCGGACGGGATCGTAGTACGAGGTCGCCGTGTAGGCGAGGCCGCGCTTGTCCCGGAGCTCGACGAACAGCCGGCCCGCCATCCCGCCGCCGAGGATCGTCGAGAGCACCTTGACGGCCGCGTGGTCGGGGTGGTCCAGCGAGGGCGCGAGCCCGCCGAGCAGGATCTGGGACTGCTGCGCGGGCATCTCGATCTCGACGCGCCTGCCGGCGCCCGCTGGGCGTGGGCTCGCGGGCTCGGCGGGCGCGGCACCGCCTGGCAGGCCGCCGAAGAGCCGCCGCGCCTCGACGAGGACCTCGGGCGCCCCGACCTGCCCGCTCACCGCGAGGATCATCCGCGCGGGCCGGTAGCCTTCGCGGTAGGCCGCGACGATCGCCGCGTGGTCGATCCGCGCGAGCGATTCGGGGGTGCCGAGCACGGGCAGCGCGTACGGGTGCGGGGCGTACAGGGCGGCGTAGAGCTCGTCGAACGCGCGCGCCGGCGCGTTGTCGCGTCGCTTCTGGATGCGGCTCAGGAGAAAGCCGCGCTCCACGTCCACCTCGGCGGGCTGGAGCTTCGGCTCGAGCGCGAGCTCGGCGACGAGCGCGAGCAGCTCGCGCCAGAAGCGCGCGAGCGCCGAGGCGCGGATCTCCGAGTGGTCCATGTCCCCGGTCGCGCTGATCTTGCCGCCGAGCGCCGCGACCGCCTCCGCCAGCTCGCTCCCGCTGCGCCGCGCGGTCCCCTTGACCATCACCGCGTGGACAAAGTTCGAGATGCCCGCGCTGGCGGGATCCTCCCAGCGTGTCCCCATCTTGACCAGGAGCGACACCGCGACGACCGGCGCCACGGGGTTCTCGCGCACGCTCAGGGTGAGGCCGTTGGCCAGCCGCTCCTCGGTGACCTCCGCGGCCGCGCCCGGCGCCGCGAGCAGGCAGGCGGCGAGCAGACCCGGTAGGGCGCGCCGCCTCACTTCGCCGCCTCGGGCAGGAAGCGGACGCGCGCATAGTTGGCGTCGCCAAAGTATTTGCGCGCGACCGCCTGGATCTGCGCGGCGGTGATCTGCCGGAGCCGGCCGAGGTACGCGAGCTCGTCCTCGAGCGTCCAGGTGGTCTCCGCCTGGCCGTACGACTTCGCGAGCCCCTCGGCGGTCTCGATGTCGAAGGCGTAGAACGACTCGGCCGTGATGATGGCCCGCTGCCGCTCGGCTTCGCTCACGCCCTCGTCGCGGACCCGACGGAGCACCTCGCGGATCCCGGCCTCCGCCCGCTCGAGGTGTTGGGGCTCGAGCCGCGCGGTGACGCTGACCAGTCCCGCCTTCGCCGAGGCGACATAGCTCGCCTCGATCGAGGCGACGAGCCGGTCGCGCTCGCGCAACGCCTGGTTCAGCCGGGAGCTCGGCGAATCGCCCAGGATGGTGGTCAGCAGGTCGACCGCGTAGATGTCCTCGTCCCCGTTCGGGGCAGCCCGCCACGCGAGGCCGAGGTAGGCCTGCTTCTCGGCGCGCGGCACGTCCAGGCGCCTCCCGCCGTCGAGTGTGGGCGGCCGCGGAGCCTCGGGCCGCGCAGAGCGGATGGCCGGCAGGCGCCCGAACGTGGCCTCGGCGAGCGCCCGGACCTCGCCCGGGCGCACGGCGCCCACGACGACGAGGACCATATTCGGCGCGACGTAGCGCTTCCGGTAGTAACGCTCCAGGCGCTCGCGCGTGAGCGACTGGATGAACTCGCGCGTGCCGAGGATCGGCCGGCCGTACGGGTGCGGCGCGTACGCGAGCTCGTTGAGGCGGCGGCCGAGGAACTTCTCCGGGTCGTCCTCGACGAGGCCCATCTCCTCGAAGACCACCTTCTTCTCGCTCTCGAGCTCCTGCGGGGGAAAGCTCGCGTTGACGCCGATGTCCGCGAGCAGCTCGAGCCCCGCGCGCATCGCTCCGGCGGGCAGGACCACGTCGTAATGGGTGTAGTCGTACGAGGTGAAGGCGTTGCTCGTGCCGCCGAGCCCTTCGATCAGCTCGTCGATCGCCCCGGGCGGGCGCGTCGGCGTGCCCTTGAAGAGCATGTGCTCCAGGTAGTGGGAGAGGCCGAGCTCCTCGGGCGACTCGTCGCGGCCGCCCACCCGCACCCAGAGCTGGAGGGCGACGACGTCGCTCGCGCGGTGCTCCTGCGCGATCAGCGTGACGCCGTTGGCCAGGACGGTGCGCACCGGCGCCGCGGCTCCCGCGCCCGGCCCCGGCCCGCCAGCGCCGACGGCGCACCCGGCGAGCAGGACGGCGACGAGGACCATCGAGATGCGCGCCATGTCGCCCGAGTCTCGCCAGTCTCTAGGCCGCCGTCAAGACCGGCCCCGTCACGCCGGGACCGTGCTGGCGGCGCGGCGGCGCCGGCGGGCGAACCGGAGGCCGGCGTCGACGACCCGCACGCCGAGCAGCAGCGCGAGCGTGGCGGCGTGCCAGTACTGATCGGTCCGCCCCACCTTCGCCAGCCAGAGGAAGTGGAGGCAGCCGAGGACGCCGGCCAGGTACGCAAGGCGGTGGAGGCGGGTCCACGTCCGGGCGCCGAGGCGCTTGATCCAGCCGCGGGTGGACGTGAGCGCGAGCGGTAGGAGCGAGAGGAGGCCCAGCATGCCGAGCGTGATGTAGGGGCGCTTGACGATGTCCTCCCACATCCGCGGCCAGTCGAAGAAGAAGTCGAGCACGATCCAGACCGAGAAATGCAGGCACACGTAGAAGAAGGCGAAGAGGCCGAGCAGCCGCCGCAGCGCGATCGGCCACGCGAGCCCGCACACGATCCGGAGCGGCGTCATCGTGAGCGAGGCGAGCAGGATCCGGAGCGTCCAGTCGCCGAGTGTGTTGGTGACAAAGCTGATGGGGTTCGCGGTGAGGTCGTCGGTGGCGAACCGGTAGACGAGCCAGCTGAGGGGCGCCAGGCACGCGGCCCAGACGAGAGCCTTCAGCGCGAGGCGCGCGCGCCGCGGCACGGCCGCTAGTAGAGCGCCTTCAGGTTCATCCCCGCATAGAGATGGGCCACCTGGTCGGCGTAGCCGTTGAACATGAGCGTGGGGCGCCGCCGAAACTCGCCGATCCGGCGCTCCGTCGCCTGGCTCCAGCGCGGGTGACTGACCTCCGGGTTGACGTTCGAGTAGAAGCCGTACTCCTGCGCCGCCGCCTTGTTCCACGCCGTCTTCGGCTCCTCGGCGACCAGGCGGATCCGCACGATCGACTTCGCGCTCTTGAAGCCATATTTCCACGGCACCACCACCCGGAGCGGGGCGCCGTTCTGGTTCGGCAGCACCTGCCCGTACATGCCGACCGTCACGAGCGTCAAGGGGTGCATGGCCTCGTCGAGGCGCAGGCCCTCGACGTACGGCCAGTCGAGCGAGCTGAAGCCGAAGAACCCGCGCCGCTGCGCGGGGAACTGGTTCGGGTCGAGCAGCGTGGTGAACTCGACGTACTTCGCCTGGCCGGTCGGCTCGACGCGCCGGAGGAGGGCTCCAAGGGGGAACCCGATCCACGGGATCACCATCGACCACGCCTCCACGCAGCGCAGCGCGTACACGCGCTCTTCTGGCGGGTGGAGGCGGATCAGCTCGTCCACGTCGAAGGTCTTCGGCGTGTGCACGAGTCCGTCCACCTGGACGGCCCACGGTCGCGGTCGGAGCGTGTGCGCGAGCCGCGCGGGGTCGTCCTTGTTGACGCCGAACTCGTAGAAGTTGTTGTAGGTCGTCGCCGCGTCGAACTTGGTCGGCGGCTCCTTGAGGGAGAGCCCCTCGTTACGCGCCGCCTTGAGCGGGGGGCCCGCGGGCGCGGCCGCGGCGCCCTCGCCGGGCAGAAGCGCCAGCGTCGCCGCCGCCGCGGCGATCCACTCGCGGCGGTTCCAGTAGAGCGTCTCGTCGGTGACGTCGTTCGAGGTGAATCGCGGCGCCCGTCGAATCAGCATTCCGGGACGGCCTCCTGGCTCACATTCGGTGGCGGAAGCGCGAATCAGCTCGGGTCGGCGATGAGGCGACGGATCGCCGCTTCGGTCTCGTCGTACTCGCCCTCACCGATGTGGCGATACCGGACCACACCCTGCCGGTCCACCAGCAGCATCGTCGGCCAGGCGCGCACACCCCACCGGTTCCAGATCGCGAAGTCGTTGTCCTGCACCACCGGGTAGCGGATGCCGAACCGCTTCGTCGCGGCCACAACCTTGTCGCGCCGCTTCTCCCAGGGGAACTCGGGGCTGTGGACGCCGACGACCACGAGCCCCGTGGGCCCGTACTTCTCGTGCCATGCCCGCAATTGCGGGATGACGTTCTCGCAGTTGACGCAGCCGTAGGTCCAGAACTCCACGAGGACCACGCGACCCCTGAGCGCCTGCATGCTCAGGGGACCGCCAGTGATCCACGGCGCGCCCGTCACCTCCGGAGCCGGCTGGCCAAGCCGCAGGGCCTGACCGGCCGCCGCGCCGGCGAAGAGCACCGCCGCCACGACCGCGCCGAGGACGAGCAGCCGCCGCGACGCCACGGCCCCTACTTCTTCACGGCCTCTTTCTTCTCTTCCATCTTCTCGGGCTTCTTCTCCATCTTGTCAGACTTCTTCGCCATCTTGTCGGTCTTCTTCGCCGTCTTCTCGGCCTTCTTGTCCTTCTTCTCGGCCTTCTTGTCCGCCTTCTTGTCGTCCTTCTTCGTCTCGTCTTTCTTCTCGCCCGG
>QHSZ01000358.1 GCA_003220595.1 Candidatus Rokuibacteriota bacterium
TGGCCGCCCAGTTCTTCCTCATCTGGCTCTTCAACAAGGTGCCGTGGTTCGTGAACTACGCGTCGTCGGGCACCATCACCGCGCCGCCGCGGACCGTGTTCGGCGTGATGGTCACCGGGCCGACGGCGACGCCGCAGGCGCGCTACGTGACGGCGCTCGCCCTCGTGGCCGTCGGGGCCATGGTCGCGAAGAACCTCGTGCGCGGCCGCGTGGGCCGCTCGTGGATGGCGATCCGCGACCGCGACATCGCGGCCGAGATCATCGGCGTGCGGCCGCTTCGGACGAAGCTGCTCGCCTTTGGCATCAGCTCGTTCTACTGCGGCGTCGCCGGCGCCGAGCTGGTGTTCCTCTACCTCGGCAGCGCGGAGACGCTGGCCTTCGACATCTCGCTGTCGTTCCTGATCCTGTTCATGGTGATCATCGGCGGCCTCGGCAGCATCCTCGGCTCGTTCCTCGGCGCGGCGTTCATCGTGCTCGTGCCGATCCTCCTGACCAACGCGCCGCACCTCGTCGGGCTGGCGCTCCCGGTCGCGCTGCAGAAACAGATGGAGCTGATGGTGTTCGGCGGCCTTATCATCTTTTTCCTGATCGTCGAACCAAACGGGTTGGCGCGGCTCTGGCAGCTCGCCAAGGAGAAACTGCGCCTGTGGCCTTTCCCACACTGAGACCAAGGAGGACGCCCATGAGATCGCGTACGGCCCTGATCGGAATGCTGTCGGCGGCGCTCGTCGCCGGCCCCCTGCTGGCGGCCGCGGTGGCGCAGCCCAAGGAGATGTTCATCCCGCTGCTGGTCTACCGCACCGGCGCGTACGCGCCGAGCGGCATCCCGATCGCCAACGGGTTCGTGGACTACTTCTCGCTCCTCAACGAGCGTGACGGCGGCATCAACGGCATCCGGGTCGCCTGGGAGGAGTGCGAGACGCAATACGACACCAAGCAGGGCGTCGAGTGCTACGAGCGGTTGAAGTCGAAGAACCCGGTGCTCGTCAACCCGTACAGCACCGGCATCACGTACCAGCTCATCCCGAAGGCATCGGTGGACAAGGTCGTGGTGTTCTCGATGGGCTACGGCAACACGGCCGCGGCCGACGGACGGTGGTTTCCCTGGGTGTTCAGCTTTCCGACGACCTACTGGAGCCAGGCCTCCGCGGTCATCCGGTACATCGGCCAGCAGGAGGGCGGGCTCGACAAGCTGAAGGCCAAGAAGATCGTCCACGTCTTCCACAACAGCCCCTACGGCAAGGAAGCCAACACGACGCTCGAGACGCTGGCACGGCAGCTCGGCTTCGATCTGACGCTCCTGGCGGTCGACCATCCGGGCCAGGAGCAGAAATCCACGTGGCTCCAGATCCGGAGGATCAACCCCGACTGGATCTTCATGTCGGGCTGGGGCGTCATGAATCAGGTCGCGGTGAAGGAGGCGGCCGCCATCGGCGTCAAGATGGATCACTTCATCGGCAACTGGTGGTCGGCGAACGACTCCGACGTGGTCCCGGCCGGCGACGGGGCGAAGGGCTACAAGGGCGCGACCTTCCACGCGCCGGGCACCGCCTTCAAGGTGCACCAGGACATCGTGAAGTTCGTCTACGACAAGGGCAAGGGCGGCGGCAAGAAGGAGGAGATGGGCGCGCCGCTCTACAACCGCGGCGTCGTCAACGCGATGCTCTCCGCCGAGGCGATTCGCACCGCGATGGTCAAGTACGGCAACAAGGCGCTCACCGGCGAGCAGGTCCGCTGGGGCTTCGAGAACCTCAATCTCACCGAGCCACGCCTGGACCAGCTCGGGATGAAGGGCTTCATGCACCCGATCAAGGTCACCTGCGAGGACCACGAGGGGAACGGCCCGATCCTCGTCCAGCAGTGGGACGGCACGAAGTGGACCCTCGTCTCGGACTGGATCGCGCCCATGCGTGAGGTCGTCCGCCCGAAGATCGAGGCCGCGGCGATCGAGGAGGGCAAGAAGCTCGGGTACACGGAGCGCGACTGCGCGAAGGAGAAGTAGCGGGGTGAGCGCCGCGGACGGGCCCCGGCCGCTCCTGGCGGTCAGCAACATCGAGGTGATCTACGATCACGTCATCCTCGTGTTGAGGGGGGTCTCGCTCCGGGTTCCCGAGGGGGGCATCGTGGCCCTCCTCGGGGCCAACGGCGCCGGCAAGTCCACCACGCTCAAGGCCATCTCGGGGCTCCTCCGCACGGAGCGCGGCGAGGTGACCAAGGGCGGGATCGAGTTCCACGGCGAGCCCATCCACCGGCGCGACCCCGCCGAGGTGGTCCGGCGCGGCATCGTGCAGGTGATGGAAGGCCGGCGCGTCTTCGAGCACCTCACCGTCGAGGAGAATCTGCTGACGGGCGCCTACTCGCGGCGCAACGGCGGGGCGACGAAGGCGGATCTCGAGGTCGTCTACCGTTACTTCCCGCGCCTCAAGGAGCGGCGCTCCTCGAAGGCGGGCTACGTCTCGGGCGGCGAGCAGCAGATGGTCGCGATCGGGCGGGCGCTCATGGCGCGGCCGAAGCTCATGCTGCTCGATGAGCCCTCGATGGGCCTGGCGCCGATGCTCGTGAAGGAGATCTTCGACATCGTCCTCCGCCTGAACCGCGAGGAGGGTGTCGCCGTGCTGCTCGCCGAGCAGAACGCGACGATGGCGCTCGAGATCGCGCAGCACGGCTACGTGATGGAGAACGGGCGGATCGTGCTGGAGGGCGACGCGAAGACGATCAGCGAGAACGAGGACATCAAGGAGTTCTACCTCGGCCTCACGTCAAGCACTACCGGCGCCGCAAGCGGTGGCTCTCATGAAACCTCGGAGGGGGGCTGCGCCAGCCCGCTCGGAGCGTCGGGACGCACGAAGGCCAGTCCTTGGTTGTCGCGGGTCACGAGACGACATGGCATATTGGGCCGCCGAGGCCCCCGCCGATATATGAGCGCCCAGCTCGAGATCCGCGACGTCTCGAAGTCCTTCGGCGGCGTGCAGGCCGTGACGAAGGTGAGCCTGGACGTCGAGCAGGGTCAGGTCTTCTCGGTGATCGGCCCGAACGGCGCGGGCAAGACGACCATCCTCAACATGATCAGCGGGTTCTACCATCCGGACACGGGGCGGATCGTGCTCGACGGGACCGACGTCACGGCGTTTTCGCCGAGCCGGATCGCCGCGCGCGGCGTCGCCCGCACCTTCCAGAACATCGCGCTCTTCAAGGGCATGACCGTGCTCGACAACCTCATGCTGGGCCGCCACGTCCACATGAAGTCGGGCGTGCTGAAGTCGTTCGTCTACTGGGGGCTCGCGCAGCGTGAGGAGGTCCACCACCGCAAGCGCGTCGAGGACATCATCGACTTCCTCAAGATCCAGGACCTCCGGCGGCGGCCCACCGGCTCGCTCGCCTACGGGCTCCAGAAGCGCGTCGAGCTCGGCCGGGCGCTGGCGCTGGACCCGAAGGTGCTTCTGCTCGACGAGCCGATGGGCGGGTGCAACCACGAGGAGAAGGAGGACATGGCGCGCTTCATCCTCGACGTCAACGAGGAGTGGGACACGACCGTCATCCTCATCGAGCACGACATGGGTGTCGTCATGGACATCTCCGACCGCATCGCGGTCCTCGACATGGGCCAGAAGATCGCCGAGGGCACGCCCGAGGACGTGCGCGCGAACCCGCGCGTGATCAAGGCGTACCTCGGCGAGACGAAGGACCTCCCGGGCGGACGCGAGGGCAGCGGAGACGAGGCCGTTCGATGACCGGGAGAGGGTGACATGGCTTCGGAGAGATTGGCGACGCTGCCGCGCCTCTTGTTGCGCAACGCGCGCGACCTCGCGAGACGCCCCGCGCTCCGCGAGAAGGACCGCGGTATCTGGCAGACGTGGACGTGGGCGCAGTCCTGCGCCGAGGTGCGGGACTTCGCGCTCGGCCTGGCGGCGCTCGGCGTGAGGCGCGGCGAGAAGCTCTCGGTCATCGGCGACAACCGCCCGCGCCTCTACTGGGCCCAGATCGCCGCGCAGGCCCTCGGTGGCGTCTCGGTGCCCGTCTACCAGGACTCGATCGCGAAGG
>QHSZ01000355.1 GCA_003220595.1 Candidatus Rokuibacteriota bacterium
GAGCCAGTGGTCCCCTCGCCGCTCGCGCGACGCGCGCAGACCCTCGTCGGCGAGGAGCAGCAGGCGCGTGCTCGGATTCGGGTCACGCGCGTAGGCGGCGAGCGTCGCGGAGTGCTTCGCCGGGAGCGCCTGCGCGCGGCGGACCGCGACGAGCCGGAGGCCCGTCATGAGCGGGAGTGTTGCGGCGGTGTCGACGAGCGCCTCGACGCTCGTGTCGCCGCCCTCGAGCACCTCGCGGCCGAGCGCCGCGTCCGCGGGCTCGGGGAAGCAGCACCGGGTCACGAGCGCGAGCGCGTCGTCCAGGAGCTGGACGTCCGGGCCGTGCAGGAGCAGGACCGGCGGAAGCTCGCCGCGCTCGGCGAGTCGGAGGAGTCCCGGATAGTCCACCCGGACGCGCTCAGAAACGATCGACCGCGAGACTCACGATCGAGCGGGCGATGTCCATGGCGGCCGACCGCAGGGCCGACTCCTCGCGCGAGATCGTCTGTGCCACCGAGCCGATCACGCGAAAATCGGCCTGCTCCTGAAACCGCGACTCCTCGAATAGGAGCGTGTCGCGCCGCACGTCGCGGAACCTGAGGTGCATGGTGACGACGAGCCGGTACTGACGGATCGACGCGCGCGGATCGAAGGCGAGCGTCTGGACCTCGTAGCCCACGACCTCGCCCTCGAGGACGGCGTCGGCCTGCGCCGCGTTCACCACGCGGAGACGCCCGTTTCTCGCGAACGCCTCGACCACCGCCTGCGTCAGGAAGCTCTCGATTGCCGGCTCAGCGGTGCGATTGGTGAAGACCGGTACGGCCACCGTCCGCACGTGGTCGGGGAGGTTGCCGTGGAGGGAGTACCCGCAGCCAGCCAGCAGCGCCATGACGGCCGTCCAGGTCCGCGCGCCGTGTCTCACGCGATCGTCACGATGTTGACGAGGCGGTTGGGGACCACGACGACCTTCGCGACGCGCCGCGACGCCACCCAGGGCCTGACCTTCTCGTCGCCGAGGGCCAACTGGCGCACGCGCTCCTCGGCCGCGTCCACGTCGACGGTCAGCCGCCCGCGGACCTTCCCGTCCACCTGGACGACGACGGTCACTTCGTTCCTCCGAAGCGCCTCGGCGTCAGCACTCGGCCACGGCTGCTTGAACAGGCTCGTGGCGTGGCCGAGCTGGGACCAGAGCTCCTCCGTGACGTGCGGGCAGAAGGGGCCGAGGAGGAGCAGCACCGTCTCGACCGCCTCGCGGAGGAGCCGCCCCCGCTCGCCCGCCGGCACCCGGTCGAGCGACGCCGTGTCGAACGCGTAGAGGGCATTCACGAGCTCCATGATCGCGCTGATCGCGGTGTTGAAGTGGAAGTCGTGCTCGATGTCGTCGGTGACGCGCTGGATCGTCGCGTGGATCGTCCGCCGGAAGGCCCGGCCGATGTCCAACGACGGGTGGGGCGAGGCCGCCGACGGGGCTGAGCGGAGCTCGTCGAGGTGGGCGAGGACGAACCGCCACACGCGGTTGAGGAAGCGCGAGGCGCCCTCGATGCCCTGATCGTTCCACTCGAGGTCCTTCTCGGGTGGGGCCGCGAAGAGCTCGAAGAGGCGCCCGGTGTCGGCGCCGTACTTCTCGCGGATGTCGTCGTCGGACACCACGTTGCCCTTCGACTTGGACATCTTGGCGCCGCCCTTGATCACCATCCCCTGCGAGAGGAGCGCCGTGAAGGGCTCGTCCACGTTGACGAGGCCGAGGTCGCGCAGGACCTTGGTGTAGAAGCGCGCGTAGAGCAGGTGCAAGACAGCGTGCTCGATGCCGCCGATGTACTGGTCCACCGGCATCCAGTACTCCGCCGCGCGCCGCTCGAACATGCCGCCCTCGTAGCGCGGCGAGCAGTAGCGGAAGAAATACCAGGACGACTCGACGAAGGTGTCCATGGTGTCCGTCTCGCGGCGGGCGGGGCCGCCGCACTTCGGACACCGCGCGTTCACGAAGTGGGCGACGTCGGCGAGCGGCGAGCCGCCCTTGCCGGAGAGCTGGACGTCGCGTGGCAGGACCACGGGCAGGTTCGCCTCCGCCTCCGGCACCATCCCGCACGCGTCGCAGTAGAGCACCGGGATCGGCGCCCCCCAGTAGCGCTGGCGGCTGATCCCCCAGTCGCGCAGGCGGTAGTTCACCTTCGCCTCGCCGAGGCCGCGGCCGACGAGCCAGTCGACGGCCTTGCGCTTGGCCTCGGCCACGGTGAGCCCGTCGAGAAACCCCGAGTTGATCTTCACGCCCTCGCCCGCATACGCCTCCCCGGTGAACCCGGCGGGCCGTTCCACGGTCTCGACGATCGGCAGACCGTGCTGCTTGGCGAAGTCCCAGTCGCGCTGGTCCTCGCCCGGCACCGCCATGATGGCGCCGGTGCCGTAGCCCATGAGGACGTAGTCCGCGAGGAAGAGCGGGACCTCGGCGCCGGTGAACGGGTTGACGACAGACGCCTTGAGACGGAGCCCGCGCTTCGGCCGGTCGGCGGCGAGCCGCTCGATTTCGGACTGCTTCGCCACCTCCGCGCGGAACGCGGCGACGGCCTCCCGCTCGCGCGCGTCGATGACCAGCCGGTCCACGAGCGGGTGCTCCGGCGCGAGGACCGCGTAGGTCATGCCGAACACCGTGTCCTGGCGCGTCGTGAAGACCCGGACCTTCAGGTCGGCGCGGCCGGCGACCGGCAGGTCGAACTCCGCCCCCTCGCTCCGTCCGATCCAGTTCCGCTGCATCGTCAGCACGCGCTCGGGCCACCCCGGCAGCTTGTCGCACCACGCGAGCAGCTCGTCCGCGTAGGCCGTGATCTTGAAGAACCAGCCGTCGATCTCGCGCGGCGTCACCTCAGAGTCGCAGCGCCAGCAGCGCCCGTCCTCGACCTGCTCGTTGGCGAGGACGGTCTGGCAGGACGGGCACCAGTTGACGGTCGAGCGCTTGCGGTAGGCGAGGCCGCGCTCGAGCATCCGGATGAAGATCAGCTGCTCCCACCTGTAATAGGCCGGATCGCAGGTCGTCACCTCGCGGTCCCAGTCGTACGAGATGCCCATCTTTCGGAGCTGCCCGCGCATGTAGTCGATGTTCTCGTACGTCCAGATCGCCGGGTGCACCCCGTGCTCGATCGCCGCGTTCTCGGCGGGCAGGCCAAAGGCGTCCCAGCCCATTGGGTGGAGCACGTTGAAGCCGCGCATCCACTTGAAGCGCGCGAGGAGGTCGCCGATCGCGTACACGCGCACGTGGCCCATGTGGATCCGGCCCGAGGGGTACGGGAACATCTCGAGGCAGTAGAACTTCGGGCGGCTCGGGTCCTCGGTGGCGCTGAACTGCTTCCGCTCCTCCCACACCCGTTGCCACTTCGCCTCGATCTCATGGAACGGATACCGGTCAGTCGACATGATTACAACAAAGTTTTACATAGTTAGACGACACAGACAAGAAGCTTCGGGGTTGTGGCAGGCGCTCGCGCGTCTTCGACGACACGCGCGCGAGCGCCTGCACCGAGGCCTGGATGACTACTTCTTGACGCCGAGCGCCGCGAGCGCTTCGTTCGCCTCCGCGACGGATTCCGCGTGCTTCCCTTCCTTGTGGAGCCCCTCGGCCTTGTCCAGCATGGCCGTGGCCTTCTTCACCTTCTCGTCCTTCGCGTCCATCTTCGCGGCCGCGTCCCGGCCCTGCTTGATCAGCGTCGGGCAC
>QHSZ01000359.1 GCA_003220595.1 Candidatus Rokuibacteriota bacterium
AGCGCCGTCGTCGGGGACGAGGCCACGGTCGAGGTGGCCACGCGGTTCGGCCAGAACCCGCACGACATGGAGATCCGTCCGAGCCAGACGCTTCTCATCCGACGGGCCGACGTCCTGGTCCGGAACGGCCTCGAGGAAGACGCGTGGGTGGATGCGGTCGCCGAGAGCGCCGGGAACCCCCGGGTGTTGCGCGGTGCCCCGACGGTCATCGAGGCGAGCCAGGGCATCCCGGTGCTCAAGGTCGCGTCCGGCTTCGTCGACCGCTCGCTGGGCGACGTGCATCCGTTGGGCAATCCCCACTACACGCTCGACCCCGCGAACATTCCGATCGTCACCGGCACCATCGTCGCGGCCCTGAGCCGCATCGCGCCCGAGCTGGCCGCCATCCTGGAGGCGAATCGCCGCGCGTTTCTCGACCGGCTCACCGAAGCCGACCGGCGCTGGAAAGCCACGCTCGCGCCCTTCCGCGGCACGCGGGTCGTCAGCTATCACGATAGCTGGCCCTACTTTTACCGCGCGTTCGGCCTCGTCGAGGCCGGTATCATCGAGGACCGGCCCGGCATTCCTCCCTCCCCGCAGCACCTTGTCGCGCTGATCCGGCGCATGCGCGAGCAGGGTGTCAGGGTCGTCTTCGTCGAGACGTGGTATCCGCCCGCGGTCCCGAACCTGGTCGCCCGAGAGGCGGGAGCGCGCGTCCTCGTCCTGCCGCAGAGCCCCGGCGCGGTGAAAGGCACCGAAGATTACATACGACACCTCGATCACCTGGTCACGGCCCTCGCCGACGCCCTGAGGTGAGGTAGCATGGCGCCATGGCGCGGCTGAAGCTCGGCTTCATTCCCATCGAGGGCGGCCACTACTACGAGGAGTCGCTCGAGGAGGTCACGCGGGCCGAGGCCCTGGGCTTCGACTCCGTCTGGATGGAGGAGCACCACTCGGTCGCCAACCACTACTGGCCCTCGCCGCTCACCGTGCTCGCCGGCTTCGCGACGCGCACGTCGCGCGTCACGCTCGGCACCGACATCGCCGTCGGCGCGTTCCACCACCCGGTGCGGCTCGCCGAGGACGTCGCGATGCTCGACGTGATGTCGGGCGGCCGCGTCACGCTCGGCGTCGCGATCGGCTACAAGCCCGACGAGTTCGCCCTCTACGGCGTCCCGCTCGAGAAGCGCGGCGCGCGCTTCGAGGAGCAGGTGGCGATCATGAAGGGGCTCTGGACCGGGGAGCGTGTGAGCTTCCAGGGCGCGTACTACACGGTCGAGGGGCGCCTCGAGCCCGCGCCGGTGCAGAAGCCCCACCCGCCCCTCTGGATCGGTGGCTGGGGCGACATCACGCTGCGGCGCGCCGCCACGCTCGCCGATAACTGGATCCCGGGACCGACCGCCGACCTCAGGCGCCTCCTCCAGGGCAAGAAGCAGTTCCTCGAGAACCGCGCGGCGGCCGGGCGCACGCAGGCGATCACCGAGTGGCCGCTCACGCGCGACGTGATCATCGCCGACACCGACCGGGAGGCGCGCGCGCTCGCCGAGGCGCACATCATGGTGGCCTACCGGCGGGAGTACGCGGGCGGCTGGCGCCACCCGTTCATCGATGCGTCGATCGCCACGGACCTCGACAAGCTGATGGAGGACCGCTTCATCATCGGCGGACCCGACCAGTGCATCGCCAAGATCCGGCGATTCGTCGAGGCGTACGGCATGACGCACCTGATCTGCCGGACGTTCTTCCCCGGCATGCCGCACGCCCACATCACGCGCGAGCTCGAGCTCCTGGCGAAGGAGGTCATGCCGGCTTTCCGGTGAGCGAGCTTTCATTTGTAATTCCCTGTAAAGATTGATAAACTAGGGGCTTACGGGGAGCTTTTCGATCGATTGCTGGATAGATTGGAGTGATCTGACATTAGGCAGAGCGCCTGGCGGCTCGATCGGTCCTACCAGTGGAACTACGGGCACGCGCCCACCCTGCCGCGCGGACGGCGCATCCCGCAGGGGCCGGGCGGCACGCTCCTCGACTACCGCCTGAACGGCAACCTCGGCATCGCGGCGGGCCCGCTCCTCAACGCCCGGTGGGTGGAGGCCTACGCGCGGCTCGGCTACGACATCCTGACCTACGCCACCGTGCGGTCGGCCTTCCGTCCCGCGTGGAGTCTGCCCAACATCCGCCACGTCGAGAACCAGGAGCTGATCGCCACCGTCACCCGCCGCGCGCCGGCCGCAGGGGTGCCGACGCTCGCCGTGTCCCTCGGCGAGCCCTCGATGGAGCCGGACGTGTGGCGCAAGGATGTCCGGCGCGCGAAGGAGCGCATCGGTCGGGGCCAGATGCTGATTGTGAGCGTCATGGGCACCCCGGAGCCCGGCCGCGACGCCGACGCGCTCGTCGCTGACTACGCGCGCTGCGCGGCGTGGGCGGCGGAGAGCGGCGCCGACGCCGTCGAGGTGCACCTGGCCGTGCCCGACCCCTTCGCCGAGCAGGCGCAGATGCTCTACGAGAACGCCTTGCTCGCCGCGCACATCGTCTACCGCGTGCGCGCGAGCGTGGCGGTGCCGGTGCTCGCCAAGCTCGGCGTCTTCCGGAGCCCGCGTGTGCTCCACGAGACCGCCACGAAGCTCGCCGCCTGGACGAGCGGCTTCGTGCTGGTCCACGGCTTCCACCGCCGCGTCCTGGACGACAAGGGCAAC
>QHSZ01000130.1 GCA_003220595.1 Candidatus Rokuibacteriota bacterium
CTCGCCCTCGCACTTCGCCCTCACGGCCTGCGCCGACATGATGGCGGCGGTCCGTCGGAAGCTGCGCAACGGCGTGGGCCTCGCGGTGATCGATCGCGTTCCCGTGGAGCGGTTCTCTGCGGACGAGAACCGAGCGCTCTACTGGCTGCTGGGCGGGCTTCTGGGGCGACTGGTCGCGCAGAAATGGGACGGGACGATGAGCTACGACGTCCGGGACACGGGGAAGGCGCTCGAGTACGGTGTGCGCCGCTCCGTGACGAGCCTCGAGCTCCAGTTTCACACCGACGCGCCGTGGCTGACGCTCCCTCCGGAGCTGGTGGGGCTGCTCTGCCTGAGCCCGGCGCGCGAGGGCGGCGTGAGTCGCTTCCTGAGCCTCGTGACGGTCCACAACGAGCTTCGGCGCCGGCATCCCGAGGTGCTGCCGCGACTCTATCAGCCCTTCCCCTGGGACCGGCAGGCCGAGCACGCACCCGGCGATGAGAAAGTTTCCTGGCAGCCTGTGTTCCAGTCCGATGGACGGGACGTTCTGGCGCGCTACAACGAAGCCCTCATTCTGAACGGCGAAGCCTTGACGGGCGTCTCGCTCGATCCCGAGGGGCGACAGGCGCTGGCCGCCATGCGTGCCATCGTCGAGTCGCCCGAGTCCGCCGTGGAGCTCACGATCGAGAAGGGGCAGATCCAGTACCTGAACAACCACCACTTCGCCCACAGCCGCACGGCGTTCAAGGACGCGGAGGAGCCCCACCTGAAGCGGCACCTGATCCGTCTCTGGAACCGGGACGCGGGACGGCAGACCTTCCACGGGCAGTGACGACGGGAGCGGGGTTGGACTAGCGATCGCTCCCGATGTGGTGGGCGAAGGCCTCGCGGCCGAGCGAGGCGACGATCTGCCTGAGCGGGTACGATTCGCCGCTCCTGCGCGAGCGCCCGCAGCTCATGCACTTCCAGAAGAGCGGAACCTGATCGCGGCAGCCGAGCCTTTCGGCGTCCGCGAGATGCTCGCGATCGAAGCGGAGGAGGCCCCCACATCGGCATCGCAGGGTCCTCTCCTCGCGCGCCTGGGCTTCCGATGGAGCCGGCAGGGCGCTGGGCGTGAACCGGGCGTCTCGGTCGCGATCGAATTCGGTGCGCTCGGGCTCCGCGGGAGACGGGAGCGTCGCCTCTTGCGGGCGACGCGAGAAGATCTCGACGATCGCCCCGGGCCCGGCACCGTTCGTCGGCTGCGCGTCGTGTCGCGACGTCGTCTGTCGGATGCGCCGAACCAGCTCGTAGAGGGCGCTCTTGCCCCCCTGATAGCCCGCCAGCCGGGCACGTCTCAGGAGCTCGGCCCCGGAGAGCATCGGCTCTGGGCCGAGCCACTCCCTGACCTGGGCCTCGAACCGGGCGACCGTTGATGGGCGCCCGGGTTGGCGCAGTCCAGGGAGGGCGCGGACCGCGCCGTTCAGTTCGTGAGCGACTTCGGCTGCGCTGGAGGCGACCCCGTTATCCATGCCATTCCTTAAAAGCAAATCCGAGACCGGGCGGCCGGTCTCGGGTCCTCTCGAGGAATTTCAGGGGTTTGCGGTGAGGCGACTTCGAGGGTCTGGTAAGTTTCTGATCGAGTTGACTGGTCTCGGATCAGCTACTTTCTGACGCGGGGCGTGATGCCTACATTCCCTCCGGTCGGCGCTCCGCCAAGGCGGTGTCGAGGCTCTTCTTCTGCAGGCGGCCCCGCAGCGCCCCGTAGCCCTCGGTCCTGATCACGCGGTCGAACTGGCTCCGGTAGCTCGACACGAAGCTCATACCGCCGATCTGCACGTCGTAGACCAGCCAGCGTTCGTCACGCGCGCGCACGCGGTAGTCGAGCGGAATCTCCGTGCCCCGTTTGGTCACCACCTTCGAGCGCACCGTGGCGAGATCGCCGTCAACCGTCTCGCCGACGAACGTGATCCTCTCGCCCGCGTAGCCGTCGAGGTGGCTCATGTACGAGCGCTCGAGCAAGTCTCTGAAGAGCGTCACGAACTCCGCCTGCTCCGCCGTCGTCAGCGACTGCCAGTGCCGGCCGAGCGCGTGCCGCGAGATCTCGTCGAAGTCGAACAGCTCGCGGGCGATCCGCCGGACCTGCGCCGATCGATCGGCCACGGGCGTGCCGCTGGCCTCGCCGCCGTTCAGGATGCTCAGGACCTGGACGATCGCCGTCTCTACCGATTCGGTTGGCCCCGCGGTCGGTGCCGCCGCCGCCGCTTGAGCCATGATGAGCCACGCCGCCGAGATTGCTATCCCGATCCACTTCGTCATCGCCGTCTCCCTGCCGCGACGCTCAGACCGAGCGTCGGTCATCGTACGTTTGCCTGCACGGTGAGTTGCGGATTCTTCGTTGCCCTGCTTCAGCTTGAGCAACTGGTGTGCCAGTGGGAGCGGCGATGCTTCCCTTCGACTGTTCAACCGGTTAGACGCGGGCGGCGAGCGAAGCGACAGGCGTCTGGCACGATCCGGACGCCAGTCTGTCATTGGTCCTGACCGGGTGCGACAGCGGAGCGCGCGCGACGGGACTTACCGGATTTGCTTGTGGACGAACTCGATGATCTTCTCGATCGCCTGCCCGGCGGCTGGCGACGTCGGGCTCCTCGTGATGAACCCCTCGGTCGCGCCCTCGTACAGCTCGAGCTCGACCTGGCCTCCCGCCTTGCGATAGTGCATGACGAAGCGATCGAGGTCAGGGCGCGGATGCGCGACGTCGCGGGTGCCCTGGAGGTACAGCACCGGCGGCAACTCGACCCGCTCACCGCGCTCGAGCGCGAGCACCGGGTTGCCCTCGGCCATGGCCTCTTCGGTCTGCCAGTACTGATCGTGGCAGGGCAGCACGCGATCGACGACTTCCGGATACGGGGCGCCGCCTTCTTTGAGTCTCTTCGCATACCGATAGCGGGCCAGCGGATCGATCACGGGCCAGCACATGACGACGCAGCGCACGCGGGCATCGACGACCGCCGCGCTGGCGGGCAGCGGCAGCGCCGTGTAGCGGGGATCGCGCGGTCTCATCGCGCCGAGCATGGCCTGGTGCGCGCCGCTCGAGGTTCCCAGGACACCGACCAGATCGGGGCGACTGCCGAATTCGGTGGCCCGCGTCTTGAGCCAGCGGACCGCGTAGTTGATATCGGCCAGCGAGGCCGGGTAGGGCGCCTCGGGGGGCATCCGGAAATCGAGCGCCGCCACGACCACGCCGCTTCTCGCCAGCGGCTCGTTGATCACCGTGTCGTTCAAGCGGTCGCCTCGGCACCAGGCGCCGCCGTGCAGCTCGACCATGAGCGGGAAGGGACCCGTGGCACGCGGCCTGAAGAGACGAGCCAGCAACGGCTTCGTCCCATGGCGGATATATTCGACGTCGTCCACGTCGAGCTCGCGAGTCATGGGTGTGGGCGTCATCTCTGGGCCCCCATGTTCAAGGAGTCGGCCGCGGCCTCGGCCAGCGCGTCGTGGGGGCCGCGGGGAGGCCAGTAACGGCACGTGTGGGCGTGGGCGATCACGGTCGGCGTCAGGTCGTTCCCGCAGCGCGGGCAGGGGAACACGCTGGAATTCGCGCGCAGGATCCAGCTGAGCCGGTAGATGTTCTGGCACACCTGGCAGGGCACGACGTGCTGGCCGCAGCAGAGAAAGAGAATGGCTCGGACATCGGGGTCGAGGAAGTCGATCCGTCCCGAGGCCCGGGGAATCGCGACCCATCGGCCGGCCCTGAGCTCCGTTTCCATGTCGGACTGAAGCCGGCGCTCACCGCGACGTCGTTCGGATCTGTGTCCGTCGGCTCCGAGGCGCCGGTCCAGGAGTCGACGATCGAGCACCACCTGGACCGTCCCGTCGTCGTTGAAGGAGTGGCTCAGCGACCGGCACAGCTCAGGGTCGGATCTCGGCACGATGATGACGAGGGGTTGTTTCACGGCCGACCTCGCATCGCCACCCATGCCCGATTCCTCCCCTGCTGCGGACTTCAAGCTTACCCACAGGAGGCCAAAGTCGGCGAACTTTTTCTTGAGCGCCTTGACCGGGTTCCAACCGCCCGGTTAGACTCCCGACACTGTCGGCCATGATCTACGCGCCCTTCACGCTCCTGCTTCTCGTTCTCCTGCTCGTCCTCCTGGGCGTGTTCATCATCCTCGTGGAGATGCGGGTTCTGGCGTACGCGTACCGAAAAGTAGGCGTCGGACCGCGCTACGCGTTCGCGGTGATGCTCCTGTCCCTCCTGGGGAGCCACGTGAACATCCCGATCTACTCGATTCCGGTCGGGCGCGTCCTGCGCCCGCACGCGCTCACGATGTTCGGCCGGACGTATCTCGTTCCCGAGGCCAGCGAGCAGGGCGCCACGGTCGTGGCGCTCAACGTGGGTGGCGCCCTGATCCCCATCCTGGTGTCGATCTACCTGCTCGCGCGAACGCGGCTCTACTGGCGCATGCTCGTCGGCGTGGCGATCGTCGCGGCGGTGGTGCACAGCCTGGCGCGGATCGTTCCGGGCTTGGGCATCGCGGTCCCGATGCTGGTGCCGCCGCTCGTGGCGGCGGGCGTCGGCCTGCTCCTCGCCTTTCGCAGGGCGCCACCCGTCGCCTATGTGTCGGGGTCGATGGGTACCCTGATCGGCGCGGACCTCCTCAATCTCGGCAGGATCGCCGAGCTCGGCGCGCCCGTCGTCTCCATTGGCGGCGCGGGAACCTTCGACGGCGTGTTCCTCACCGGCATCATCGCGGGGCTGATCGCATGACGCCCGAGGCGCGATTCGGTGACCAGGTGGCGCTCATCACCGCGGCGGCAAGCGGGATCGGCCGCGCCACGGCCGACATCATCGGTGGTGAAGGGGGGATCGTCGTCGGCGTGGACAGAGACCAAGCACGGCTCGACGCGGCGATGCTCGCTGTCCGCTCGGCGGGGGGACGCACGCTCGCACGCCGGGCCGACGCGCTGGACCCGGGCGAGGTCAGCGCCGTGGTGGACGGCGTTCTCCGGGAGCTCGGACGCATCGACATCCTGATCAACGCGGTGGGGGGGAGCACGGTGATCCCGCGGCCCGCGGCGACGGTCGACGAGCTCACGCTCGCCGAGTGGCAGCGTCTCATCGCCTTCAACCTCGAGGGCACGTTCCTCTTCTGCCACGCGGTGGCGCCGGTCATGAAGCGCCAGCGGCGCGGCAAGATCGTGAACATCTCGTCGATCGCCGGGCGGGGGCTCAGCGAGAGCAGCAGCAGCGCCTACGCCGCCGCGAAGGGCGGGATCATCGCCTTCACGAGGAAGCTGGCCCACGAGCTGGGGCCTTTCGGCGTCAGCGTCAACGCGATCGCCCCCAGCCTCACGCTGACCGAGCGTATCCGGCCACGCTGGGAGCAACGGACGCCGGAGGAGCAGGCGCGCGAGATCGCGCGCACGCCGCTGCGGCGTGTCGCCGACGCGCGCGACCAGGCGCGGGTGATCTGCTTCCTGGCCTCCCGCGACGCCGACTTCGTCACCGGGGTGACCATCGACGTGACCGGCGGGCTCTGATACCGTGCGTCCGCGCAAGCGTTCTCTCGAGGAGGGTCGACCATGGCGCCCGAACCGTACGATCGAGACCACAAGAGGCCGATATCGCGGCGCACACTCATCAGGGCCCTGGGGACAGCGGCCGGCGTCGCGGCGGTCGCGCCCCGCGTCGCCCTGGCCCAGGCTCCGCCAGGCGGACCTGCCACGCCGCCGAGCACCGTCACGAACCCACCGCGCGACTTCGGTCCAGGCGGGGCGCCGACCACGTACTTCACCGATCCGGACGTCCTCAGCGTCGACCCACTGTTCAATGGGTACCAGCAGCCCAACAGTTCGATCAAACGTCTCTGGACCGGCGCGCTCTGGTCGGAGGGCCCGGCGTGGAGCAGTCAGGGTCGCTATCTGGTATGGAGCGATATTCCGAACAACCGGCAGCTGCGGTGGCTGGAGGACGACGGCGGCGTGAGCGTGTTTCGAAGCCCATCGAACAACAGCAACGGCAACACATTCGATTTTCAGGGGCGGCAGCTGTCCTGCGAGCACCTGACCCGTCGCGTCGTCCGCTACGAGCACGACGGCGCCGTCACGGTGATCGCGGATTCCTACAACGGCAAGCGCCTGAACTCGCCGAACGATGTCGTGTCCCATCCGGATGGCAGCTACTGGTTCACCGACCCGCCGTACGGCGGACAGCTGTACGAAGGGGCGCCAGACGCGCCCGGGGGGCCGAGCAACCGCTCGGGTCGGCTCAAGCCCCGGCTGGGCCAGCCGGCGGAGATCGGCGGTCTGAAGCGGGAGCTGCCGACCAGCGTATATCGCGTCGACCCGAGCGGCAGAGTCGATCTCGTCGTGGGCGAGGATCAGGTCCCGGATCCGAACGGGCTCGTGTTCTCACCCGACTACAAGAAGCTCTACGTCATCAGCACCGGCAAGGGGCCGGGCGACACCGGACCCGGCGGCAAGGGTGACATGCATGTCTTCGATGTTGGGAGCGACAACACGCTCTCCAACCGGAAGCTCTTCACCGACTTCATGATCGACGGGGTGAAGTGCGGGCCCGACGGCGCTCGCTGCGACGTCGACGGCAACCTGTGGTGCTCGAGCAATGCCGGCCGCGCCGTCGGCTACAGCGGCGTGACGGTCTGGACACCGGAGGGCAAGCTCATCGGGCGCATCCGTCTCCCGGAGGTCTGCGGCAACGTCTGCTTCGGCGGCCCCAAGCGCAACCGTCTATTCATGGCGGCGAGCCAGTCCCTGTACGCGATCTACGTCAGCACGCAGGGCGCGGCTCCGGGCTAAGCGGCGCGCTGTCACGGTCTCGACGCGCGGTGTCCTGTGCGGGGACAGGCCCGGTGAGGCCGATAGGGCGATCCCCTGATCGATCGTGTGACGCCCCAGCACACAGGCGGCGCGGACAGTAATGTCCTCGGTCGCGCTCCGGGATTCCCCGGGGTCCGGACTCGCCATGATTTCATGCCGATATCCACATCGCACTGCAGCATGGCACCCATGTTCGCCAAAGGGTGGTACACGCATTGCTGGTACACCCGCGGCCCCGCCGATCGACATCGGCGGAGCGATTCTGCGAATTGCAAGAGGAGGAAGTATGAATCGGACTCTCGTAACGTTGGCAGCGCTCGGTGTGGCGACCTCAGTCGTGCTGGCCGCGGATGTCATGGGTCAGGAGGTGACGGCCCCGGACTCGGGCCAGGGCCAGCCGGTCTACGGTCGAGTCGTCGGCATCGAGCAGCGCGCGGACCTCGTGGCGCTGCTCACGCTCGACAACGGGATCCAGCTCAGCGTCCCCGCGTCGAGCAAGCGGTCGGGTGACGAGCCGAGGACGGACGCCACCGTGGTTGGTCGATATGTCGAGAACGGCGGTCAAAAGGTCGCCACCTCGCTCCGGGTGATCGAGGCTCAGGCCCCCTGACCGACGGGCGATAACCGACAGGCAACAACAGACGGGCGAGGCCCGGCGGTAGGTGCCGCCGGGTCTCGCGTCCTCCGCGGGGATGGCTGGCGCGGCGGGACCGTGATTGGCCCTTTCTCGCACCCTCCGGCTGAGGCATAGTGCTTGACATGATCGCCGAGCGGCACAGCGTTTGCCCCCTCGACTGTCCCGATACGTGCAGCCTCACGGTCAGCGTCGAGGACGAGCGCATCGTCGCGATCCGCGGCTCGCACGCCAACCCCTACACGGCCGGCGTCCTCTGCGCCAAGGTGCCCGCCGCGTACCCGAGCTTTGTCCACGGCGAGCGCCGGATCAGGACCCCGCTGCGCCGCACCGGCCGGCGCGGCGAGGCGCGATTCGAGCGGATCTCCTGGCAGGAGGCGCTCGACACGATCCACAGGCACCTCACGGCGATCATCGCCACCCACGGGGCGCAGGCCATCCTGCCGTTGAACTACGCGGGCCCGCACGGCTTCCTCGCCGGCGGCTCGATGGACCTTCGTTTCTTCCACCGTCTGGGCGCGAGCCTGCTCGATCGGAAGCCGCTCTGCGGCGGTATCCGTACCGAGGCGTGGTTCGGGACGTTCGGCGCAGCACCCGGCATGCGGCCGGAGCAGGCCGAGCACGCGCGGCTGATCGTCGCCTGGGGCAACAACGTCACGTGGTCGAACCTGCACCTGATGCCGGTGATCAACCGGGCGAGGAAGCAGGGCGCGAAGCTCGTCGTCGTCGACCCGCGCCGGACCAAGATCGCCCAGCAGGCGGACCTGCACCTGGCGGTGCGGCCCGGCACCGACGTCGTGCTCGCGTGGGCGCTCGCGGCGGAGCTCGAGCGCCGGGGCGCGCTCGATCACGCGTTCATCGCTCGCCACGTCGCGGGCGTCGAGGAGTACATGGCGCTCGCGCGCCGGTACAGCGTGGCGGAGGCGGCGCGCATCTGCGGGGTGCCCGAGGGCCAGGTCCGTACGCTCGGCGAGTGGTACGCGACGCTCACGCCGGCCGCGATCAGCGTCGGGAACGGGCTCGAGCGCAACCAGAACGGCGGCAGCGGGATCCGGGCGATCTTCGCGCTGCCCGCGCTCGCCGGGAAGTTCGGCGTCCCGGGCGGCGGGCTGATCAACGGCGCGGGATACGCGTTCCCCAAGACGCCCCGGCGGCTGCAGCGTCCCGAGCTGGCGCCCCCGGCGACGCGCACGCTCAACATCGTCGACGTCGGCGCGCACCTGCTCGACGAGGGGCTCCGCCCGCCGATCAAGGCGGTCTTCATCTATAACCACAACCCGGTGATCGTCCATCCCGACCAGAACCGGCTGCGTCGGGGCCTCCTGCGCGACGACCTGTTCGTGGTCGGCGCCGACGTCGCGATGACGGACAGCATGCTCTACGCGGACATCGTCCTGCCAGCGGCGAGCCACTTCGAGCACGCGGACCTCTACGCCGCCTACGGCCAGCACTGGCTGCAGCGCGCGGAGCCGGTGATCCCGCCCCAGGGCGAGGCGTTGCCCAACACCGAGATCTTCCGTCGGCTCGCTGCCCGCTTCGGCTTCACCGGCCCGACCTTCGAGGCGAGTGACGCCGAGCTGATCGACGAGGCGGTGGACCCGGACGACGTGCGGCTCGGTGGCGTCCGGCCGAGCCGCATCCCCACCGACCAGGCGCTCGCCATGACGGCGAACGGCGAGGAATTCACGCTGTTCGGGAATGTCTTCCCCGGCACGAAGTCGGGGAAGGTGGAGCTGGCGTCGCCCTATCTCGAGCAGAAGTACGGCGCGCGGCTGCCGCGCTTCCTGCCCGTCACGTCGCGGTACCCCCTGGCGCTCATCTCGCCCGCGTCCGACCAGCGCATCACGTCGACCTTCGGCGGCGTGAACGGCGGCGCGCCGCCGCCGCTCGAGATGCACCCGGACGACGCGCGGGCGCGCGGTCTCGCCGACGGCATGCGCGTCCGCGTGTGGAACGACCTCGGAGAGGTTCGGCTGCCGCTGCGCGTGAGCGACGCGGTCCCGCGCGGGGTGGTGTGCACGCTCAAGGGCGCATGGCTCCACACCAGCGACAACGGCCAGACCATCTCGGCCCTCTGTCCGGCGCACCACGCCGACATCTCCGAGGGCGCTTGCTTCAACGACGCGCGTGTCGAGGTCGCCGCCCAGGACGGAGAGGGACCATGAAGGAGCTGAGGGTCGTTCGGCTCGAGGACACGGAGCGGGTGAGCTTCGGCCCGCTCTCCCACTACCAGCCGATCATCGGTGACGACGAGGGCACGACGCCGGTCCGCACCGGGATCCAGACGGCCGAGCCCGGCTACGTCGCCCCCGTGCACTCCCACCCGTATCTCGAGATCCTGCACCTTCTCGACGGGGCCGCCGAGGCCTGGATCGCAGGGCAGGAAGCGCATCCCGTCCTGCTGAAGAAGGGCGACACCCTCGCGTTGCCGCCGGACACGCCGCACAGCTTCCGCGTGGTGGGGAACCAGACGCTGCGTCTCCTGGGCACGCACGCCTCGCCGCGGCGCATCGTCCAGTACGCGGACGGCACGCCGAGCGACGCGCGGGGCTATCGCGTCCTCGCTCCCTGAGGCGGGCCGGGCTACCCGCGGCCGACGAAGGGCATCTTCGTCGCCATGACGGTCAGGAACTGCACGTTGGCGTCCAGCGGGAGACTGGCCATCAGGACGACCGACCGCGCCACGTTCTCGACGTCCATCGTCGGCTCGACGGCGATCGCGCCGTGCGCTTGCGGCACCCCCGCCTTCATCCGCGCGGTCATCTCGGTCGCCGCGTTGCCGATGTCGATCTGACCGCACGCGATGTCGTACTTCCGGCCGTCGAGGGACGTCGACTTCGTCAGGCCGGTCATCGCGTGCTTGGTCGAGGTGTACGGCGCGGAGTTCGGCCGCGGGGCGTGCGCGGAGATGGAGCCGTTGTTGATGATGCGCCCGCCGCGGGGCTCCTGGCTCTTCATGAGCTTGAAGGCTTCCTGGGTGCAGAGGAACGCGCCCGTCAGGTTGGCGTCGACGACCGACTTCCATTGCTCGTAGGTCAAGTCCTCGAGCGGCACGGGTGGGGCGCCCATCCCCGCGTTGTTGAACAGCAGATCGAGCCGGCCGAAGGCCGCCTTCGTCTTGGCGAAGAGCGCCTTGACGGACGCGGGATCGCCCACGTCGGTCGGCACGATCAGCGTGCGCGCGCCGGACGCCTTGCCCTCGAGGGCCGCGGCTTCCAGGCGGTCCTTGCGGCGTCCGGCGAGGACGACCGCGTAGCCCTCCCGCATGAGGGCGAGCGCCGCTGCCTTGCCGATTCCACTTCCCGCGCCGGTGACGATCGCGACTTTCTCAGACGAGGTCATGGTGGGATCTCCGCCTTTCCGCAGTCGGGGGCACACACGCCTCGCCATGGAGGCGCCAGCAGATTAAATCGTGGAGAGGTCCCGAAGCAAGGCCCGCCGCGCCGGCCGGCTCGCTAGGGCAGCGCGAAGCTACGCGGGGCGCTCAGGCCACGCCGCCGGCGAGCCGCGTGGCGTGCCATGTGAAGTAGGTGTCGCAGCAGTCCGCGTCGAGCGAGCAGCCGTCGCAGCAGTCCTCGTCGAGCGAGCAGCCGCAGTTGCAGACTCCGGTTTCGAGCGGCGCGCCCGTCCCGACGTCGAGGGGTGGGCCGCACGGGTTCGGTCCGTGCGGACCCTCGGCTCGGCATCCGTGCCCGGTCGGCGTCGCGACGACGAGCTCACTCACCAGCATGCTCTCGATGTACGCCCGAGGGCGGCTCCGCCCAATCGGCGATTTCCCTGAATCCGGCCCCGGAGATTACCGGGGGGATCAGGCGGGCGTGTTGCGGCGCGGCGGCCTGATCACCCGGCGCAGTGTGAACACGATCACACCCGCGCGGCTCGCGGTCCTGGTTCCGGCGACGGGCTCGAAGCCGAGCCGCCGGTACATGCCGAGGGCGGGGTTCGTCGCCCGCGAGCTCAGCGAGATGGCGGGGTACGAGCGTCCGGGGCCGTCGATCAGCGCCAGCAGGAGCCTGGCTGCGATGCCGCGACGGCGGTGGGCCGGGAGGACCGCGAGCGCGACCTCTGGGGTCGTGTCGTCCACGTAGCCGGCTCCACGGTTGTCGCCGGTGAGGAGGCGCATCCATGCGGCGCCGATGCGCTCGTTGGTGCGGGGATCGAGGGCGACCACGCCCTCGTCGTGCGGGCGACCCCAGCCCTCGACGTATCGGGCCAGCGCCGAATCGGTGCGCAAGGCCGTCGGGGGGATGCCCGTGTCCGCCAGGTTCGCCGCCAGATAGAGCATGTCCCAGAGGAACGGCTCGTCAGCGGGCGTGACAGGGCGGATCGAAACGTTCATGGACCCGTCGGCGCCCGAGCGCGACGGGGATGGGCGAAGCGGCTAGACGCGCCACCGACGCCGGCGCACCGTCGCGGCGCCGGCAAGGCCGCTCCCCAGGAGCAACAGGGCCACGCTCAGGATCGTCAAAACAGGTTTCATCGCAGCCTCCTCTGGGCGAACTTTAAGCGTCGGGGACTGCCAGGCGAAAGTCGGTGAAACCTGGAGATCGCGGAGCGGAATTCCCCAAGCGGGCCGTGGGGTAGTCACCGAGGTCCAGCGAGCCGCCTCGCGTCACGCCTTCTCGTACGCCACGCGACGGACCTTGTCCATGTTCGTGCCCTCGAGACGGAGCAGCCGGGTGGGACCCTCACGGCGCGGGGAGTGGAGGTCGCCTTCGTTGTACACGTGCGCCATGCCGGGCTTGAGCGTGTAGCTCCTCAGGTGGCGGACCTTGCCGGGCGCGCTCCCGGCAGGAGGCTCGACGAGCGCCCAGTCACTCATGACGGTCTCACCCCGGGCCTGGCCGTAGATCGCCCAGGACGGACCGTGATCGTGCGGCTGGCTCTCCTTCGCCCCCGGATAGACGTGGGCGAGAATGCAGAAGCCGAGCTCCGGATCCTCGTAGAGGATCTTGCGCTCGGGCCCGTCATCGCCGAGATGAGTCGCGATGAACACGTCGTCCTTCAGCACGTCCTGGACGAGCGCGCACACCTTCCGTCGGCCCTCGGGCCCGCGGTCGTCCGTGAGGATGCGTCGGCAGGCAGCGGCGAACTGCTCGAGCGTGTAGCTCATGGCGCTGACCTCCCTCCTTCATGGGTCTCGTCGGGATTATAGGCCCGTCGCGGGCGTCTCAGGGAATCACCGGAGTGATTGACGGAATCGTCCTCTGTATCATCAAGCTGTGATGCTGGGTCGTGAGGCACTCCTGGCGCTGGAGTTTCTCGATCGGGCGCAAAGGGCGTGGTACTGCACCAAGTGCTGGGCGGAGGCGGTTGGGGTCGAGTCTGGGAAGCTCGAGCGATTGGCGGTGCTCTTGGCCACCGAACAGGCCCTGGCGGCAGGGTACCAGGCGAAGGTCGCCGGCCCCTGCAGCGTCTGTGATGCACGGGGAGCAGAAGCGCAGGGCTGGAAGGGATTCGGATCGGTCCGGAGTCTCGGCAAGGCAAGGGGTGATGACCATGGAGGCTATGCCTCTCAGTCCCGAAGAGATGTGGGCGCTGCAGTTCCTCGATCGCCATAGTGGCGACTGGTACTGCACGCGCTGCTGGGCGGACGCGATGCGCACGGCCGTGCGACCACTGTACCGGCTGTCGGTGCTCATGGGCACGGATCAGGCCTTGCTCGCGGGGTACGAGGCGAAGGCCGACGGCCCGTGCAAGGTCCACGAGGCGAAGGGGCCGAGAGCCGGGGGCGTCAGGGGCACGCGATGCGTCCGGAGTCTCGGCAAGGTGGCCGTTCCACGGAACGACGGAGCGGCGAAAGAGGTGGGTCGGTAGGTCACCGGGGCCCCTTAGCAGGATTTGCTCGCCTCCGAATGGGGCGCCTGCCGGATGTCGGCGCCCGCCACAGCGGCTACACTCCACAGCACGATGAGCGACGCGCACCTAACTCAGGCCACCCACGGTTCACGCCGGTCTCGCGGACCCCGCTACCAATTGGCCGACGCGCACCTGACTCAGGCCACCCACGGTTCACGCCGGTCTCGCGGACCCCGCTACCAATTGGCCGACGCGCACCTGACTCAGGCCACCCACGGTTTACGCCGGTCTCGCGGACCCCGCTACCGATGAGCGACAGCGTGGTGCCCGACAGCCCGATGGTCGCGCGGGCGTGGTGTCCGAGATGCGATCCCGACGTCGATCCCTCGCGGGAGCTCGTCTACACGCTATGGTGTGACGCGCATCAGCCCGAGCTCGGCGGCGCCGAGGACCGGCGCGTCACGACGCGGGGCGACTTCGCCCTCCACGCGCCGTCCGAGGCCGACGCGGAGACCTGTCGCGCCTTCGCCAACGCCATCACGCACGGCCATGGGCTCGAAGACCTGGTCGGTCCCCGGAGGTGATGAGCCATGACATCGACAGCCGCCACGCTCGACGCTGACGTCGGCGGCGTGCCGCGCGCGCGCACGCGCGACGAGCTCCTTCAGGCCGTCGCTCAGAACGAGAAGCTGGTGAACGCGCTGTACGAGGCGCGCGAGCAGATCACGGCGCTGAAGGAAGAGGTGGACAAGCTCTGCGCGCCGCCCTCGACGTACGGGGTGTATCTGTCGCCGAACGAGGACGGCACGGTCAACATCCTGTCGCAGGGGCGCAAGGTGAAGGTGAACCTGCACCCGGCGCTCAA
>QHSZ01000131.1 GCA_003220595.1 Candidatus Rokuibacteriota bacterium
GAACTTTCCTATCGGGATCCTACACGATGCCTCACAACTCGTGGTTCGAGCGCCCTATAGCTGGGAGGGCGTGGCTTGATCGAGCGGTCATTGCTGTTGTAGAGCCAGAACCCAAAGCTTGAGTCGGCACCGCAGAGGCTGCGTTAGCCGCTTCAGCTCCCGCAGATACTCGGGGGTCCCAGGGAGGGCGAGCGCGATGTATTCCTTGCGATTTGGCCTTGACGGCCTGAAGAGTTGGGCGCACTGAGTGAAGGCCCGCCGATACTTGGTACGTTCCGATTGCGCTGAGCCTTTCCCTGCGCCCGCACACTCGACTCGCCAGCGTTGCGTCGAGGATTTGGCTATCACGTCCGGCCCGACAGTAAATTCGCGGAACCTCGTTCCTATGCCCTCAGCACTCAGAGCTTGACGCGAATGAATCTTATCCTTCGCCAGCCCCCGGGCGGAGCCCGGAGAGATGGAGATGCAGGAGGGCGTGAGGCCTCGGGACCACAGATACTTGACCGTGGCGATGAGAACGTCGAGTTGTGGTGTCGCGCGCCTCGGTGGCCGTGACGGCGCGCGCTTCAGCGCGCCCACGGTGGGCTGTGTTGGCGATCAGCTGGTCCTCGGTCCGCCGAGCGGGCTCTGCCAGAGCGCGTGGCCGATGAAGAACGGCCCCAGCGTCTGGATGTACTGCGCGGTCTGGGCCGTCTTCCGCATGGTCTGGACGAGGTGCGAGAGCGGGTGGAGCTCGCGCCCGACGAGGCCGATGACGAAGTCGTTGTCGTGGACGTCGAGCCCGTGGCAGGCGAGGCGGATGTCGTGGGCGAGGTCGGCGTCGCCGTAGGCGCGGCCCAGCACGCTGTGCTCGCGGATGACCGCGCCCTGCTCCTGGGCCGACAGCCGTGCGAAGGCGCCGGTGCGGCGGAGCGGATACCAGACCGCCCATGGCCACGCCGGGTTCAGCGCCGTGCGCCGCGGCCGGCGCAGGAGCCACTCGTCGAGCTCCGCCTCGAAGCCGGACGCGTACGTCCTGCCGAACATCGTGAGCTCGGCCTTGTGCGCGAGGCCCGCGAACGGCTCGGCGGTCAGGAGCTCGCGCCAGGCGGAGACGAAGAACGTTGGGTCCTCGCTCATCGTCAGCACGCCGATCCCGCGCGGGTCGTTGACGTCCTGGTAGAGCACGGCCTCGAACCGGCTCGACTCGAGCGCGCGGACGAGCGGCTTCGGGTCGAGGCAGCCGCCGAACGCGTGGAGCTGCATGTAGAGCCGTCGGTCGGAGGCCTGCTGGTTGGCGCCGCGCTCCTGGACGTCGATCTTCGGCGTGTCGGACGAGCTCACGGCCTTCCCTCCTCGCGGCGCTACCCGCCGCGGGTGTGCATCTCCAGGTGCGGGTCCGCCTTGAGGTGCGCGAGCTGGACGAGCGGCGAGCGCTCGCGGACGGCCAGGCGCTGCTCGGCGCCGCGGTCGGTGCGCCGCCCCCACCCGTCCGCGATCAGGGCGGCGAGCTCCTCGGGGCGCGCGCCGCGGCGGAAGGGCCCGCGTAGGTCGACGCCGCGCTGGGCGTAGAGACAGAGGTACCACACGCCGTCCGCCGTGAGCCGGCTGCGGTCGCAGCTCGAGCAGAACGGCGCGGTCGTGGAGGAGATGATCCCGAAAACGGTGCCGTCCGGGAGACGGTAGCGGTCGGCGGGCGCGCTGGACGTCTCGGCCAGGGGCTCGATCCGCCCATACCGGCCTTCGAGCATCGCGAGCATCTCCCGCCGGCTCACGACCTGGTCCATGGACCAGCGCGTCGCGCCCCCCACGTCCATGTACTCGATGAAGCGCACCTCGGCGGGCGCCCGCTTGCCGAACTCGATCAGCTCCGCGAGCTCGTCGTCGTTCACGCCGCGCATCACCACGGTGTCGAGCTTCGTCTCGCTGAACCCGGCGCGCGTCACGGCCTCGATGCCCGCCAGGACCTGGGCGTGGCTCTGCCGGCGCGTGAGGGCGGCGAAGCGCTCGGGACGGAGGGTGTCGAGACTCACCGTGACGCGGTGGAGACCCGCCTCCTTGAGCGCACCCGCATGCTCGGCGAGGAGGACCCCGTTGGTGGTCATCGCGAGGTCGCGCAGCCGGGGCTTGGCCGCGAGCATGCGGACGAGCCGGGGCAGCTCGCGGCGCAGGAGCGGCTCGCCGCCGGTCAGCCGGATCTTGTCGACGCCGAGGTCCATGAAGACGTCCGCGAGCGCGGCGATCTCCCCGAAGTGGAGGATCTCCGCGCGCGGCAGCCAGACGTAGTCCTCCTCCGGCATGCAGTAGGCGCAGCGGAGGTTGCACCGGTCGGTGACCGAGATTCGGAGGTTCCTGAGCTGCCGGCCGTACGTGTCGCCCAGGGCCATCAGGGCACTCCCGCGGTGACCGGCGTTTCGGCCTGGGCCCGCTCCCACTCGCGGAGGAGCCCCGCCTTCTTGACGCCGACGTCGAAGTGGTCCCACGGCAGGGGCTCGTCGATCGAGCGCGGCCGCGTGGTGTAGAAGTCGGGATCGCCCTCCCACTCGCGGAGCGCCCGCCGCCAGTCGCCGTCGAACGACGCGGCGAGCTCCAGGAAGTCCGCCACCCGCCGGTCGCCGCGCGCGAGGAGCGCCTGGAGCGCGGCCTCCCGCGGGTTCTCGTGGAGGACGCGCACGTTGGCGAACCTCCGCACGCCGCGCTTGACGATCTCGAGCTTCGTCTGGAGCGACGCGGCGCCGTCGAAGGGCGCCCACTGGAAGGGGGTCCAGGGCTTGGGCACGAACGACGAGATCGAGAGCGTGAGCCGCCCGAAGGGCTTGCCCGACGGATCGGGCACGCGGAGCCTCTCGAGCATCAGCTCGGCGAGGGCGGGGATCGCCTCCACGTCCTCCCGCGTCTCCGTGGGCTGGCCGATCATGAAGTAGGTCTTGAGGTTCGGGATCCCGTGGGCGCGCACGAGGTCGCAGGCCGCGACGATCTGCTCATCCGTGATCGCCTTGCGGATCACGCGCCGCAGCCGCTCGGTGCCGGCCTCGGGGGCGACGGTGAGCGTGCGGTGGCCGCCGCGCGCGAGCGCCTCGACGAGGCCGTCCGTCAGGCTGTCGGCGCGGATCGACGAGATCGAGACCTCGAGGCCGTTCTCCTCGACGATCTTGAGGAGGTCCCCGATCCACGGGTAGTCGGAGACGCACGCCCCCACGAGGCCGATGCGCGTCTCGCCGCTCTTCGCCAGCTGGGCCACGGTCTCGCGGAGGGCGTCGAGGCTCCGGTGCCTCACCGGCCGGTACACCTGGCCCTCGAGACAGAAGCGGCAGCCGCGGCCGCAGCCCTTGCCGACCTCGAGGAGGGCCATGTGGCCGTACTCGGCGCTGGGCGTCTTGACGGTCGCGATCGTCTCGAAGGCGTTCACGTTCTTGAGGCGCCGCTTGGTGACGATCGCGGGTGCGCCGGCGCGCGGCGTGACGGCGGCGAGTCCGCCGCCGGGCGCCCAGGCCACGGCGTAGCGCTCCGGGACATAGATGCCCTCGACCGCGGCGAGCGCATCGAGCAACGTCTCGCGATCGCCGTCACCCCCGCGGTAGCGCTCGATCAGCTCGACGACGAGCTCCTCGCCCTCGCCGACGGCGATCACGTCCATGAACGGCGCCATGGGCTCGGGGTTCGAGAACGCGCATACGCCTCCCATGAGGACCAGCGGGTCGTGCGGCCGCCGCATGGCCGCGCGGAGCGGAATGCCCGCGAGGGTGAGCAGGCGCAGCACGTTGATGTAGTCGCCCTCGTAGGTCACCGAGAAGCCGAGCATGTGGAAGTCGGTCAGCGGGCGCTGCGACTCGAGCGAGAACGGGACTCCGCCCGTGCGCCGGAGCTCCGTGACGTCCTCCGGATCGGGGAGGAACACGCGCTCGCAGACGACGCCGGGCAGCGCGTTCAGGTGGCGGTAGATCGTCTGAAAGCCGAGGTTCGACATCCCGACGGCATAGCTGTTCGGGTAGACGAGGCCGAACGCAACGCGTCCGCCCCAGTCCTTCCGCACCGTCCCCTGCTCCTCGGCGAGCAGAGCCTGAGCTTTTTCCTTCAGATGCCAGGACATCGGCCTAGTCTACCACGCACGGCTCTCACCCCTTGATGACGCCGATCGGGCGCAGGCGGGCGACCCGCGTCGAGATGCCGAAGCGGTGCACGACGTCCACGACCTCTTGCACGTCCTTGTAGGCCTCCGGCATCTCCTCGGCAAGTGCCGCGCCACCGGTGGCGCGCGCGATCACTCCGCGCGCGCGGAGCTCCGCGTCGATCCTCCGGCCGCGCGCCAACTTGACCGCCGCCGTCCGGGAGAGCAGCCGGCCGGCGCCGTGGCACGTGCTGCCGAAGGTCTCCCGCATCGCGGCCTCCGTGCCCTCGAGAACGAAGGAGTAGCGCCCCATGTCGCCCGGCACGATGACGGGCTGGCCCGGAAACGCGCGCGTCGCGCCCTTCCGGTGCACCAGCAGGCGCCGCGGGGCGCCGTCCACGACGTGGTCCTCCACCTTGGCGATGTTGTGCGCGACGTCGTAGACGAGGCGGAGGTCGAGCCCGCGCGCGGCGGCGCCGAGTGTCTGTCGGAAGACCTCGCGCGCCCGGTGGGTCAGCACCTGGCGGTTCGCGAAGGCGAAGTTGGCCGCCGCCCGCATCGCGCCGAGATACGCGCCCGCCTCGTCGGACCCGAGCGGCGCGCAGGCGAGCTGGCGATCGGGCACGCTGATCCCGTAGCGCTTGAGCGCCCGGCCCGTGAGCTCGAGATAGTCGGTGCACACCTGATGCCCGAGGCCGCGCGAGCCCGTGTGGACCATGAGGGTCACGTGCCCCGCGGCGAGGCCGAGCCTCTGCGCGGCCCGCGCGTCGTAGACCTCGTCCACGACCTGCACCTCGAGGAAGTGGTTGCCCGAGCCGAGGGTGCCGAGCTGCCGCCGGCCGCGCTCGCGCGCGCGGAGCGACACGCGATCGGGATCGGCGCCGTCGAGCCGGCCCTCCGACTCGATGTGGACGAGGTCCGCGGCGTCGCCGTGGCCGGACTCGACCGCCCAGGCGGCGCCCCGCGCGAGGACCGCGTCGAGCGCCGTCGCGTCCAGCGCGAGCGCGCCTCGCGACCCGACGCCCGCCGGGATCGCCGCGTACAGCGCGTCGATCAGCGGCTCGAGGCGGTCCCCGAGGGCCTGCGCCGGCAGGCCGGTCGAGAGGAGCCGCACGCCGCAGTTGATGTCGAACCCGATCGCGCCCGGGCTCACGACGCCGCGCGCGGCGTCGGTGGCGACGACGCCGCCGACGGGGAGCCCGTAGCCTTGGTGGATGTCGGGCATCGCGAGCGCCGCCCGGACGATGCCCGGCAGCGTGGCGCCGTTGGCGAGCTGCTCGAGGGAGGCGTCGCCGCGGATCCCCGCGATCAGGTGCCTGTCGGCGACGACGAGCCCGGGCACGCGCATGCCCCGCCCCTCGTCGCGGGGAATGCGCCAGAGCTGCGGGCCGACCTGCTCGAGCTGCATCGCAGGCGACGCGCCCGCTCAGCGCGCGGCGGGCGACGCGGCGCGGCGCTTCGCCCAGGCGACTCCCACGACGGCGACCAGCACGCCGACGAGACTCGCGAGCTGCGGAACGCGGTAGGAGCCCAGCCAGAAGCTGTCGAGCCTGAGGCCCTCGATCGCGAAGCGTCCGACGGAGTAGAGACCGAGGTAGCAGAAGAAGAGCGCGCCGGGTCGGTTGCGGAGCCGGGGGCCGAGCCAGGCGACGAGCAGACCGAAGACCAGGAGGTCCCACAGCGATTCGTAGAGGAACGTCGGGTGGAAGTACTCGTACTGGGTGAAGCCGAGCGGCCGCCGCGGGGGCGAGATGTAGAGCCTCCACGGCAGATCGGTGGGCGCCCCGAACGCCTCCTCGTTGAAGAAGTTCCCCCAGCGCCCGATCGCCTGCCCGAGCGCCAGGGGGGCCGCCGTCACGTCGAGGCCCCGGAGCACGGGGAGCTTCCAGCGATGCGCGAGCCACGCGCCGACGAGCGGGCCGAGGATCAGGCCGCCGTGGATCGCGAGGCCGCCCTCCCACACCGCGATGATCTTCGCCGGGTACTGGCCGTAATAGTCCCAGTTGAACGCGACCTCGTAGAGGCGCGCGCCCACGAGCCCTGCGAGGATCGCCCACTGGGCGCAGCTGATGATCTCGTCCGCCGGCAGCCCCTCACGCTTGGCCCGCCGGTGGCCCACCCAGAGACCGACCACGATCGCGGTGGCCATGAGGATCCCGTACCAGCGGATGACGACGGGGCCGATCTGCACGGCGATGGCGCCGGGAGAGCTGAACACGGCAGGCAGGATAGCACGAGGGCGATGCCGGAGATGGTAGGGGCGGCAGGATTCGAACCTGCAAGTCCTTGCGGACAGAGGATTTTAAATCCCCGACGTTTGCCAGTTCCGCCACGCCCCCGATCGGCCCTAGAGTCGCTTGAACTTCTCGTTGGCTGAGTCGATCCGGCGCTTCCTCTCCTCGTCCTGGCGCAGCTGCTCGGTCTTCTTCTGCTTCTCGCGCTGCTCATGGTCGGCCAGCGCCTGATTCGCTCCGGCGATCCACTTATCGATGTGCTGGATCCAGACGGGCAGGTTCGCCTCTTCGCACTTGAAGACGAGCGCCTGGTGCATCATGCCGACCTTCCTCGGGTGGCACAGCACGGTGGTCTCGGCCGGCTCCGAGAAGAGCCTCGACCAGTCGCGCGTCGGAGGCTCGCTGAGTGGGACCGTCCAGGTGAACTCCTCGCCCTTGAGGTCGGTCGCCTTGGGGGGTCCCGCACGTTTGATCGCTTCCGCCATGTTCGATCTCCGCCCTGGGTCCGCTAGAGGTTGCTGAAGTGGAGGCGGCGAGCGGATTCGAACCGCTGAATAGAGGTTTTGCAGACCTCCGCCTTGGCCACTTGGCTACGCCGCCCTGAACGCGCCCACACGAGAAGACGTGTTGTCGTTGTAATGAGTGGAGCGGGAAACGGGATTCGAACCCGCGACCCCGACCTTGGCAAGGTCGTGCTCTACCACTGAGCTATTCCCGCGCCACAGCGCCACATCGTATCACGGTTCTAGCCGGCGTCCGCCCGGAGGGCCTCGGCCGCGTCCTCGGGTGGCACCGAGTTGATGAAGAACCCGCTCCCCCACTCGAATCCGGCCACCCGCGTGAGCTTCGGGATGATCTCGAGGTGCCAGTGGAAGGAGTCGAGCTGCGTCTCGCGCAGCGGTGCCGTGTGGAGCATGAAGTTGAACGGCGGGTCGCCGAGCACCCGGTTCATCCGACGCAGGAAGTCGCCCAGGAGCCCCGCGAGTCCCCGGAGCTGGTCCACGCCCGAGTCCTCGTACGCCGCGCCGTGGGCCACCGGGAGGATCCACGTCTCGAACGGAAACCGCGGCGCGAATGGCGCCAGCGCGACGAATCCGTTGGCCTCGACGATGCGGCGCCGCCCCTCCCGCCGCTCCTGGCGCACGATGTCGCACCAGACGCAGCGCTCCTTCATCGCGTAGTAGCGCGCCGAGCCGGCGAGCTCCTCGGCGACCATGACGGGGATGATCGGCGTCGCGATGAGCTGCGAGTGGGGGTGCTCGAGCGAAGCGCCCGCCGCCTCGCCGTGGTTCTTGAACACGAGCGCGTACTCGAAGCGCGGATCCTTCCGGAGATCGAGCAGGCGCTCGCGAAACGCCAGCAGGACGTCGGCGAGGGCGTCGGTGGAGAGCGTCGCGAGCGTGGCCCGGTGGTCCGGCGCCTCGATGACGACCTCGTGGGCGCCGACGCCGTTCATCCGGTCGAAGAGCCCCTCGCCCGAGGGATCGAGCTCACCCTCGATCCGGAGCGCGGGGAACATGTTCGAGACGACCCGGTACGACCAGCCGGGCTGGTTCGGCCCGCTGCCCGGCGGGCGCCCCGCGAGGATCTCGGGCGGCGTCTTCGCTTCGTTGCCGGAGCAGAAGGGGCAGTCGCCGCCCGTGGCGCGCACGGGCTCGGTGGCGAAGTCCGAGGGGCGACGGGCGCGCTCTGTCGAGATGATGACCCAGCGCCCGACGATCGGATCCTTGCGCAGCTCGGGCACCGGCCTAGCGGTCCTCGCGCCGGAGCGGGCGCTCGAGAAGCGAAGCCACCGCGTCCGCGGGCGGCTTGCCCGCGAAGAGCACCGCGCCCACCTCCTCACAGATCGGCATCGCCACCGCGTGCCGCTTCGCCAGCGCCAGCGCGGAGGTGACGGTGCGCGTGCCCTCGGCGATCATGCGCGACTCCCGCTCGACGGCGGCCGTCGTCTCCCCCCGAGCCAGCGCCATGCCGAGCTGGCGGTTGCGCGAGAGGCCTCCCGTGCACGTCAGGACGAGATCGCCGAGCCCCGCGAGCCCGGCGAGCGTCGCCGCGCTGGCGCCGAGGGCGACCGCGAGGCGCGTCATCTCGGCGAGGCCGCGCGTGATGAGGGCGGCGCGCGCGTTCTCGCCGAGCGCGAGCCCGTCGGACAGGCCGGTCGCGATCGCCATCACGTTCTTGAGCGCGCCGCCCGCCTCGACACCGACGACGTCCTGGCTCGCGTAGAGCCGGAACTCGCGCGCGCCGAGCTGCCGCTGGAGCGCGCCGGCGAGCGTCTCGTCTCGCGAGGCGACGACGGCGGCGGTCGGGTGGCCGAGGGCCACCTCCCGCGCGAACGTCGGGCCCGAGAGCGCGGCGATCCGCGCGCCGGGTCGCCACGCCGCGATGACCTCGCTCATCCGGAGGTGCCGCACGGGGTCGAAGCCCTTCGTGGCCGTGACGATCGGCACGCCCTCGGGGACCGGTGGGAGGCTCTCGAGCGTCGTCGCGAAGAACTCGGACGGCACCGCGACGATGAGGAGCGACGCGCCGTGCACCGCCTCGGCGAGCTCGGTCGTCGGCGTGACGCCCGCAGGAACGTCGAGGTCGGCGAGGTACCACGGGCTCCGGCGTCGGGCCCGGATCCCCTCGACCACCTCGACCTCGCGCGCCCAGAGACGCACGGCGCCGCCCTGCCGCGCGAGGTGGATCGCGAGCGCCGTCCCCCAGCTCCCGCCGCCGACGATCGCGAGCGTCACGCGGCGCTGCGCCCCCGGCCCAGGCGGCGCTCGGTCCCGGCGAGGAGGCGGCCGATGTTGTCGTGGTGCCGCGCGATGATGATCGCCGCGCCCGCGAGGGCGGCCAGCATCGCCGGCGCGCCGTAGCCCAGGAGCAGCGCGCCGAGCGGCACGCAGGCGGCGCCCAGGATCGAGCCGAGCGACACATAGCGCGTCGTCACCGCGACCGCGAGCCACACCGGAATCGCGGGGGCCACCGCCCAGGGGACGAGGTTGAGCAAGGCGCCGAGGCCGGTCGCGACCCCCTTGCCGCCGCGGAAGCCGAGGAAAACCGACCAGCAGTTGCCAATGATCGCGGCGACCGCGGCGGCCGCCCGCGCGCCCGCGTCGCCGGCAAGGGCCCCGGCCGCCGCCACCGCGAGGTACCCCTTCGCGACGTCGCCGATCAGCGTGAGGAGCGCCGGGACCCAGCCCGCCGCGCGGAGGACGTTCGTCGCGCCGATGTTGCCGCTCCCGTGCCGGCGGATGTCGCCGACGCCGAATACGCGCGCGACGAGGAAGCCCACGGGGAGCGCGCCGACCAGGTAGGCGGCGGCGAGCGCGAGCGCGCCGTTCACGACCAGCGTTCTTCGCCCGGAACGATCGCCCGGTAGTCCGCCTTCCGGAAGAAGCGGTAGAAGTAGTCGACCGCGGAGGTCACCGTGAGCCCGAGCGCGACCCACAGGACGAGCGCCGCGGCCACGTGGAACCCGGGCGGGGCGAAGCCCTTCTCGACGATCAGCATCGTGATCGCGGCGTACTGGCTCACGGTCTTCCACTTGGCGAGGCGCGAGGCTGGCACGATGACGCCGACCGACGCCGCGACGGCGCGGAGCCCCGTGACGGCGAGCTCGCGGCCGACGATCACCACCACGATCCAGGCGGCGAGCTTGTCGATGGCGAGCAGCGAGACGAGCGCCGCCGCGACG
>QHSZ01000132.1 GCA_003220595.1 Candidatus Rokuibacteriota bacterium
GCTTCGCCATGAACCCCACGTACATCGAGGGGCAGATCGAGGGCGGGGTGGCGCAGGGGCTGGGCCAGGCGCTCTCCGAGGAGATCGTCTACGAGGGCGGCCGCGTGGTGAACGCGAATCTCACGGACTACAAGATGCCGACCACGCTCGACATGCCGCGCGTGGACACGATCCTCGTCCAGCATCCGAGCCTGGTCGGGCCCTACGGGGCCAAGGGCGTCGGCGAGCCGCCGAACATCGAGCCGCCCGCGGCCGTGGCCAACGCGGTGGCTTCAGCCACCGGGCTGCGCGTGACGGTGCTGCCCATCACCGCCGAGAGGATCGCGCTGGGGCTGCGGGACGCGGGATGACGCTTCGGACCGGCCTCCTCCTGCTGCCCTCGCGCCCCGTGCCCGAGATGGCGGCCCTCGTCGCGCGCGCGGAGGCGCTCGGCTACGACGACGTCTGGCTCGCCGACGAGCGGTTCTTCCGCGAGGTCTACGCCATCCTCAGCGTCTTCGCGCAGTCGACGCGACGCGTGCGGCTGGGCCCCTGCGTGACAGACCCGTACTCGCGCCATCCCGCGCTCACCGCGATGGCCATCGCCACCCTCGACGAGATCGCGGGCGGCCGCGCCGTCCTCGGCTTCGGGGCGGGGGTGAGCGGTCTCGCCGAGCTCGGGATCGACAGCTCCCGGTCGGCCACGGCCATCCGCGAAGGCATCGACCTGGTCCGCCGCCTCCTGGCCGGGGAGACGGTCACGGTCAAGGGCGAGCAGATCAGCTTCCACAACGGCCGGCTCGACTGGGCGCCGGCGCGCGCGGGCATTCCCATCTACGTCGCGTCCCAGCGCGCGGCGGGCTGCCGCGTGGCGGGGCGGGTGGCCGACGGCGCGATCATGCAGGGGGCGCTGGCGGAGCCGCTCGTGCGCTTCCTGCGCGACACCGTCCACGGCGCCGCCCGCGAAGCCGGGCGGGATCCCGCCCGCATCGAGCTGGTGGCCCGGCTCAACACCTGCATCCACGACGACCGCAAGGCCGCACGCGACGTCATGCGACCGACGCTCGTGCGCAGCCTGGCGTCCCAGCGACGGGATTTCTTCACGTTCGTGACCGCCGGCCTGACCGTGCCGGGGCGCCTGGCCGAGAAGCTGCGGGGCCTCACCTATACCCATGACGTCGCGCTGCTCCGCGCGCTCGCCCCGGAGATCCCGGACGAGTTCGTCGACGCCTGCACGCTGACGGGTCCGCCCGCGGTCGTAGCGTCCGAGGTCGTCAGGCTCGCTCGCAGCGGTATTTCGCAGGTGATGATCTATCCGCTCGCGGTCGAGGGAGGCCTGGAGACAACGGTGGAGCGCTTCCAGCGCGAGGTCATGCCCCTCGTGCGGCGCGAGCTTCACGGGTGACGGTGACCGTGCACATGCACGGCAACCTGCGCCGATTCATGCCCGGCGGCGCCGACCGCCTGGAGATGACGCTGGCCGTGGGCACGACCATCGGGGCGCTGCTCGCCGACCTCGGCGCCGAGCGCGACACGTGGCTGGTGGCCGTCAACGGCGCCACCGTGGAGACAGGCCGCGTCCTCGAGGCGGGCGACCTCCTGGACTGCTTCGAGCCCGTGGCCGGGGGAGCGGAGCCACGACCTTCTATGACGGCCCACCCACGGTTCAAGCCGAGCACGCGCTCCGATAAGAAGACGAGAGGAGATGGCATGACGGTCCGCTTCGTGATCAACACGTTGAAGCCCGGCGTGGAGCCGGCCGCGTACGAAAAGTGGCTGCGCGAGTACGACTATCGAGTGGCCAAGACGCTGCCGAGCATCATCAGCTACCGGACGTTCCGCATCGAGGGGCCTATCCACAACGCGCCCGCCGGGGCGGCGTGGCGCTACATCGAGCGCATCGAGATCCGCGACGTGGGTCAGTACCAGAAGGACATCGCGTCGCCGGTGGGGCAGGAGCTGATCCGCCAGCTGTACGAGAACTATTGCGACCGCTCCAAGACCATCTTCTTCGCCACCGAACCGATCGAAGACTAGGGAGGCCCGGGTGAGCATGGATCGCCGGTCGTTCCTCAAGATCTCCGCGGGGGCCGCGGCCCTGGGCAGCGCGGGCGTCCGTCCCGTGCGCAGCGACGCGCAGGACAAGCGGACGCTCGTCGTGGCCTGGGACACGGACATCGACACGCTCGACCCCGCGCAGTTCAAGGCGATCGGCGGCTACGTGACCATCGCAAACTGCTACGACACCCCCATCGCGTGGAAGGTCCAGCCCATCCAGGGCAAGCCGGGGTTCGCGCTGTCCCAGCCCGCCCAGTGGGAGGGTGCGGCGGCGGAGTCGTGGGCGATGGAGCGTGACGGGGCCACCATCGTGCTCAAGGTCCGCCAGGGCCTGAAGTTCCCGAGCGGCCGCCCGGTCACCGCGCAGGCCGTGAAGTACTGCTTCGACCGCGGGCTGCAGTCGCCCGGGTACATGCGCCTGCTCTTTCCCTCGCTCATCGGCGTGAAGTCGCCCGAGCAGTTCGAGGTGCGCGACGAGCACACCTTCGCGATGCGCATGGAGCAGCCGAACCCCATGGCCATGGACATCCTGGCGCTGTCCAACAACGCCATCATGGATCCCGACGAGGTAAAGGCGCACGCCACGCAGGGCGACCCGTGGGCGGCGGAGTGGCTCAAGCGCAACATCGCTGGCATCGGCCCCTACCGCCTCGTCAAGAACGAGCCCGGGGTGGAGATCGGGCTGGACGCCACCAAGAACTACTGGCGGCCGGAGCCGTACTTCCAGCGGGTGGTGCTGAAGTTCGTGCCGAACGAGACCGACCGCGTGCTGCTGCTCAAGCGCAAAGCCATCGACATGGTCGTGGGACGCCCGGGGCTGTCGCCCAAGAACGTCAAGAGCCTGGAGGGCGAGCAGGGGCTCAAGGTCTTCACCGTGCCCGACACGACGTGCCACTACCTGGCCATGAACCAGCAGCGGGCGCCCTTCAACAGCGTGAAGGTCCGCCAGGCGATCAACTACGCCATTCCGATCCAGGCCCTGATGCCGAGCGTGCTCTTCGGCTACGCGACCCAGATGAAGAGCCCGCTGCCGCACCTGACGCCGGGCTACACGGGCAACCTCTCGCCCTACAAGCACGACATCGAGAAGGCGCGGCAGCTCATGAAGGAGGCGGACGTCAAGACGCCGATCCCCGTGAAGCTCGCCGTGCGGGTGGGCTACGTCACCCACGAGCAGGCGGCGGTGTGGCTCCAGCGCGAGCTGGAGAAGATCGGCTTCAAGGTGGAGATCGTCAAGGAGACGGACGCCACCTTCCGCCAGGTGGCCATCAAGGGTGACCACGAGCTGTCGATCGAGTCGTGGCAGTCGTGGGTGAACGACCCCTGGTACCACCTGAACTTCCTGATGCACACGCGCTCGAAGTTCACCAACGCGTCGTTCTACTCGAACCCGGTGCTCGACAAGATCATCGACGAGAGCCTGCCGGAGACGAATTCGGACCGGCGGCTCGGTAACGCGCGCGTGGCCCAGAAGATCCTCATCGACGACGCCGTGTGGGGCTTCCTCTGGTACGACAGCTGGACGCGCGTGATGAAGACGGACGTCACCGGCATCGAGAAGCGCTGGGACACCTTCGAGCGGTACTACGGCGCCCGGCGCGCCTGATGACATGGGCTTCGGCGGCTACCTGCTCCGGCGCCTGCTCCTCGTCGTCCCGACCCTCGCCGGGGTGACGGTGATCTCGTTCGCGCTCACCTACCTGCTCCCGGGCAACCCCGCCCTGGTGAAGGCCGGCGCCCTCGCCACGCCGGACGTCGTGCGGGAGATCGAGCGGCAGATGGGCCTCGACCGGCCCGTGCCCGTCCAGTACTGGCGCTACGTGAGCGGCCTCCTGCGCGGCGACCTGGGGGAGAGCTCGTCCACCGGGCGGCCGGTCCTGGAGGATTTTCGCCAGCGCGTGCCCGCCACCCTCGAGCTGACGCTGGCGAGCCTGCTCGTCGCCGTCGCGCTCGGCGTGCCCCTCGGCGTGCTCTCCGCGGTGCGCCGCGACAGCCTGCTCGACCACGTGAGCCGGCTTCTCGGCGTGGGCGGCGTCGCCATGCCGAGCTTCTGGACGGGGCTGCTGCTCCTCTACGTCTTCTTCTACCTCCTCGGCGTGGCGCCGCCGCCGCTGGGACGCCTGGCCGCCGACGTGACTCCGCCCGCGCGCCTCACGGGCCTCTACGTGATCGACGCCGCCCTCACCGCGGATGGCGTGGCACTGGTCTCCGCCCTCCATCACCTCATGCTGCCCGCGCTCACGCTGGGGTTCGCGGTCATGGCGCCGCTCACGCGGATGGTGCGGGCGACCATGCTCGAGATCCTCGAGTCGGACTACGTGAAGGCAGCGTGGGCGGCCGGCTTGCCGCGCCGGCGCGTCGTCTACGGCGACGCGCTCCGCAACGCTCTCATCCCAGTCATCACCGTGCTCGGGGTGATCTTCGGCTTCCTCATGGCCGGCAACGTGGTGGTGGAGATGGTCTACGCGTGGCCGGGCCTCGGCCACTACGCGGTCACCGCGCTCGTCACCAAGGACCCCGGGCCCATCCAATCGTTCGTGCTGTTCGTGGCCGTCATGTACGTCTTCGTGAACCTGGCCGTCGACCTGCTCTACGGGCTGGCCGACCCGCGGATCCGGCTCCGCTGATGCGCTGGCGGCGGCTCACGGGCAACCGGCTCTCGCTCGCGGCCCTCTGTGGGATCCTCCTGGTCGTCGCGGCCGCGCTGCTGGCCCCCTGGGTGGCGCCGCACGACCCCGACGAGACCGACGCGGAGGCGACGCTGTCGAGCGTGTCGCTGCGCCACCCACTCGGGACCGACATCTACGGGCGCGATCAGCTCTCGCGCCTCATCCACGCGGCGCGCGTGGATCTCCTCGTCGCGCTGAGCGCCACGGCCATCGCGCTCACCCTCGGCGCGACGCTGGGCGCGCTGGCGGGCTATCGCGGCGGCTGGGTGGACCAGCTCCTCATGCGCGCGGTCGACGCCATCATGGCGTTTCCTGCGTTCATCCTGGCCATGGGCATCACCGCCGCCCTCGGCAACAGCACGGCCAACCTGGTGGCGGCCATCGCCATCACCCACGTGCCGATCTACACGCGGCTGATCCGGGGCGAGATGCTGAAGGCAAGGGAGACGGAGTACGCGGAGGCCGCGCGCACGGTGGGCAACCGGCCGCGCCAGATCGTGCTCATCCATCTCTTGCCCAACTGCGTGCCGCCACTGATCGTGCAGGCCACGCTCGCCATGGGCTTCGCGGTGCTGACCGTGGCCGCGCTGTCCTTCATCGGCCTCGGCATCCAGCCGCCGCAGAGCGAGTGGGGTCAGATGACGGCGGAGGGCGCGGGCTACGTCGTCTCGGGCGAGTGGTGGCTCGTGCTCTTCCCGGGCCTCGCGATCATGGCCACGGTGCTCGCCTTCAATCTGCTCGGCGACACCCTGCGCGATGTCCTCGACCCGCGCATGCGAGGCGTCCGGTGACCGAGCTGCTGGAGGTCCGCGACCTCAGCGTGCAGTTCGACACCGACGAAGGGGTCGTGGAGGCGGTGGACGCGGTGAGCTTCGGCGTGCGCGCGGGGGAGATCCTGGGTGTGGTGGGGGAGTCGGGCTCGGGCAAGTCGGTGAACGCGCTCGCCATCCTGCGACTCGTGCGTCCGCCCGGGCGCATCGTCGGCGGCCAGGTGCGCTTCGAGGGCGAGGACCTCCTCACCCTGTCCGAGGAGGAGATGCGCGCGGTGCGGGGCGCGCGCATCTCGATGGTGTTCCAGAGCCCTCGCACGGCGCTCAACCCGGTGCTCACGGTGGGCCGGCAGATCGCGCGGCTCTTCGAGCTGCACCGGGGCGCGTCGCGACGCGACGCGCGGCGGCGGACCCTCGAGATGCTCACGCGGGTGGGGATCGCGGAGCCCGAGCGGCGCGCGCGCCAGTACGCGCACCAGCTGTCGGGCGGGATGTGCCAGCGCGTGATGATCGCGATGGCCCTCGCCACCTCGCCACGCCTGCTCCTGGCCGACGAGCCCACCACGGGGCTCGACGTCTCCATCGCCGCCCAGGTGCTCGAGCTCTTGCGCGACCTCGGCCGCCGGACCGGCGCCGCGATCGTGCTCATCACCCACGACCTCGGCGTGGTGGCCGAGGTGTGCGACCGGGTGACGGTGATGCACGCGGGCCAGCTCGTGGAGGTGGCCGACGTCCGCACGCTGTTCGCGCGGCCGCTGCATCCCTACACGCAGGCGCTGGTGCGTGCCATTCCTCGGATCGATCAGGACGTGGCCATGGAACCCATCCCCGGCGCCGTGCCGTCGCTGCTCATGCCTCCGCCGGGCTGCCGCTACGCCGACCGCTGCCCGCGCGTGCTGGACGTGTGCCGCCGCGAGCGCCCGGCGCTGCTCGTTGCTGCGCCAGAGCACGAGGTCGCCTGCCACGCCGTGGAGCGCGAAGGTGCCGTTGCTATCCGTTGAGGGCCTGGTGAAGCACTTCCCGCTGTCGGGCGCGTGGCTCGCGCGCCTGCGCGGGCGGCCGGCGCCCGCGGTGCGAGCGGTGGACGGCGTGTCGCTCGCGGTGGCGGCGGGCGAGACCCTCGGCCTCGTGGGCGAGTCGGGCTGCGGCAAGTCGACGGTGGCGCGCAGCATCCTGCGCCTGGTCGAGCCCACCGCGGGGCGCGTGACCTTCGACGACGTCGAGCTGACCGGGCTCGGCGCCGAGCCGCTGCGGCGCCGGCGCCGGGATGTCCAGATGGTCTTCCAGGACCCGACGGCGTCGCTGAACCCGCGGCTCAGCGTGCGCCGGACGGTTGAGGAGCCGCTGCGCCGCCACACCGCCCTCGCCGCCGGCCAGCGGCGCGAGCGCGTGGCCGAGGTGCTGGGGCAGGTGGGCCTGGGGTCGGAGCTGGCGGGGCGCTTTCCGCACGAGCTCTCCGGCGGCCAGCGCCAGCGCGTGAACATCGCGCGGGCGATCGCCACGTGGCCGCGGCTGGTGGTGCTCGACGAGCCGACCTCGGCGCTCGATGTGTCGCTGCGCGCGAAGGTGATCCTGCTCCTCGACGAGCTGCGGGCGACGCTCGGCATGACGTACCTGTTCATCTCCCACGACCTCGCGACCGTGAAGTACCTGGCCGGCCGCGTGGCCGTCATGTACCTCGGCACGATCGTCGAGGAGGCGCGCACGCGGGAGCTCTTCGCTCGGCCGCTCCACCCGTACACGAAGGCACTACTGTCGGCTCAGCCCGTGCCCGATCCCGACGCGCGTCGCCAGCGGCTCGTGCTCGCAGGCGAGGTGCCGAGCCCCATCGACATTCCTGCGGGCTGCCGCCTGCGCGGGCGCTGTCCGCTGGCGCAGCCGGTCTGCGCCCAACCGGTGACCCTGCGCGAGGTGGCGCCAGGGCATCGCGTCGCCTGCCATCTCGTGTGACAGGGAAACCAACCCGAGGAGGAGGACGCACATGGCGACGACCGTGCGGTACGTGCTCGCGAAGTTGAAGCCCGGAGTGAGCCGCGAGGATTACGAGCGTTTCGAGCGCCAGGTGGACTACGTCTTCTGCGAGCAGGTGAAGACCATCGTGTCCTACCGGACGCATCGGATCACGGACGTGGGAGAGCGGATCGCGCCGAGCGGCTGGGACTACATCGAGCGGATCGAGGTCACCGACCGCGCCGCGTACGAGCAAGAGCTGGCCGAGAAGGGTAAGGGATTGCTCGACGAGCTCTACTCGAAGTACCTCGACCGCTCCTACACGACCTCGATCTGGTCTCAGCTGGTGGAGCCGTGACGGCCGGGACCGGCATGACCGAGGAGAAGTTCCTCGAGGGCAGGATCGCCCTGGTCACGGGGGCCTCGTCCGGCTCGGGCGTGGACATCGCGCACGAGCTGGCCCGCGGCGGTGCCCGCGTGGCGGTCCACTACCGGAGCTCACGCGCGGGCGCCGACGAGGTGGTGGCCGCGATCCGCGCGACGGGCGGGGAGGCGCGCGCGTTCCAGGCCGACGTCGCCGTGGCCGACGACATCCGCCGTCTCGTGGACGAGGTGGAGGCGGGGCTGGGACCGGTGAGCGTCCTGGTGAACAACGTGGGCCCCTTCGCCGACACCGCCTTCCGTACCCTCACCGAGCGCGACTGGGACTACGTGATGAGCGCCAACCTCAAGTCGGTATTCCTCGCCTCCCAGCGCGTCCTTGCCGGCATGGAACAGCTCGGCTGGGGCCGCATCGTGAACCTGGGAGCGACCTCGGGCCTCGTCCGCTCGCACTCCGTCTACGGCCTCGCCAAGGCGGCGCTGCTCCACATGACGGAGAGCATGGCGATCGAGTTCGCGCCCCACGTGACGGTGAATGCGGTGGTGCCGAGCCAGATTGCGAGCGGCCGCACCGACAGGATGCCGGCCTACAAGGCGGCCGCGCTCGCAGCCACCCCGCTCAGACGCCTCGTCACGCAGCCCGAGATCGCGCGGATGGTCGCGCTCGTGTGCTCGCCAGCCTTCGACTTCGTCACCGGCCGCGCCATCATCCTGGACGGGGGGCGCAGCATCCCGGTCTTCCCGAAGCTCAACCTCGCCGCTCCAAGCTAGACCGGGAGCCGCTCGCCGTTCCCGAACCAGCGCGGCGCCGCGCCGCGCGCGAACACCTTGACGCGCCCGCGCCCGCAGACCGTGACGGCGCCGGCGTCCACGCGCACGAGCGTGCCTTCCTCGATGCCGGCCACGGGGTTGTCCCACACGGTGTGGTACTCGCTGATGCGGTCGTCGCGCGTCTCGCTCCCAGCGGCCATGGTGGGATCGGTCTCGCGATAGTGGGGGTTGATGTTGAAGGGCACGAGTCCGAGCGCGTCGAACGCCTCGAGGGCGACGACGTTCCAGTCGTTCGTCGTGAGAATGCGAGGGCCCGCGACGTTGGAGCCGGCGCTGGAGCCGATGTAGGGCATCCCGGCCTGGACGCGGGCGCGGATGGGCTCCAGCAGCCTCGCCTCGCGGAGGCGCTTCAGCAGTGCGTACGTGTTGCCGCCCCCCACGAACAGCGCGTCCGCCCGCTCGAGGGTGGCGAGGGGCTCGGCGCTCCAGCGCAGGTGCAGCACCTGCACGCCGACGCCGTCGGGCGGCAGCGGCCCCAGCGCCGCCTGCGCGCGCTGGTAGTAGGCGATCTCGTCGCCGAGGCTGGCCGCGGTGACGAAGGCGAGTCGCTTCACGGCGCCGCCGAGGAAGTCCGCGATGTGCGGGCGGACGTGCTCGAGGAAAGGACGACCGGAGTCGGATATCAGGAGGACCCGCATCTACATCACCTTTCTCTTGCGCTCCCCATCCAGCACGTCCGCGGCGGCCAGCCGCTCGAGCAGGGGGCGCGTGTTCGCCGCGTGGGCGAAATAATCCATCGGCCCGCGGAAGGCCTCGCTCGGCCCCAGAATATCCGACTCGGTCAGCGCCGGGTGACCCTCGCCACCCTGGGTGAAGAGGTCGCCGCAGAGGAGGGTGCGTCGCCGAGGGCGCGCGCCGGCCGGTCGGCGATGTCGTTGCGTCACTGCGGCTTGGCTTGTGTTACTCCGGCTATCCCGCGGTGCCGTGCGGCGTCCGTGCATCGCCGCCGTTGTGGAGCAAGGCCGGGCGTCTGTGCGACCCGGCGAGAGGGTGCAAG
>QHSZ01000025.1 GCA_003220595.1 Candidatus Rokuibacteriota bacterium
TCAGGCGGCGCGGGCGCTCCCGTTCGCCTTCACGCTGACCGCGCGCGCGGAAGGGTTCCTGCGCGGTCACCCGGACCTCGACGACGCGATCAGGCGCCTGCAGGCGTTCGAGAAAGCCGGCGCCGACGTGCTGATGGCGCCGGGCCTGCCCGACCTCGCCTCGGTGCGCGCCGTGTGCGCCGCGCTCGCGAAGCCGTTCAACTTCATGGTCGGGATCAAGGGCAAGTCGTTCACCCTGGCCGAGCTGGAAGCCGCCGGCGTGCGGCGGATCAGCCTCGCCACCTCGCTCTACCGCGCGGCGATGACCGGCCTGATCGACGCCGCGCGTGAGGCGAAGGACAAGGGCACGTTCGGCTACCTCGACCGTTCGCTCGCCACGCCGGACCTGAACGCCTTCATGCAGGGCTGAGGGGCGATGAGCGGCGCGCGCCTGGCTCAGGCCACCCACGGTGCACGCCGGCCTCGCGGACCCCGCTACCAATGACCGGCCCCCGTGTGCTGCTCTTCTGGACACTGGTGTTCGTCGCCGCGGGCGCGGGAGGCGTCTACCTGGCGGACCAGATGGTCCTGGCCCCGGGCCGCGCGCTCCAGCGGCAGCTGGCGGAACGCGACGCGCAGATCCGCGCCCTGACCGAGCGGAACCAAGCGCTCGAGGCGGCCGTCCGGCTCCTGCGACACACGGAGCGGCGCGCCCGACTCGTGGTGCTGGACCAAGCGCCCGGCCCCGACGGGCACGTCCGGACGCGCGTCCGGTTCACCGAGCTGGACCCCCAGGGGGACGCCATCGGCGAGCCCCGGGAGCTCGCGCTCGACGGCGACGAGGTCTACGTCGACGCGCTCGTCATCAAGTTCGAGGACACGTTCGTGACCGGCGGCGACGCGCTCAAGGGCAAGGCGCTGCTGCTCTTCCGGCGGATCTTCACCGACCGCCGCCGGCCCGCGGACGGAGACACGCTGGACCGCGAGGGCCAGATGCCGCAAAGCTACGCCGCGGAGCGGGCGCCGACGGCCTTCGAGCGCGAGCTCTGGGCGCGGTTCTGGGAGCTGGCCAACGATCCCGACGAGGCGCAGCGGCGCGGGGTCCGGGCCCTGCACGGCGAGGCGGTCTCGACGCGGCTCCGGAAAGACCGCGTCTACACCATCACGCTGCGCTCGACGGGCGAGCTGACGATCCAGCCGACCCGGTAGCCGCGATCTCATGACGCTCAGCGTCCGATTCGTCGGATCCGGTGACTCGTTCGGGAGCGGCGGCCGGTTTCAGACCTGCATCCTGGTGGACGGCCCGGGGTCGCGCTTCGCGATGGATTTCGGCACCTCGTCGCTGATCGCGCTCGCGCAGCAGGGGATCGAGCACAACACGATCGATGCGATCCTGTTGACGCATCTGCACGCGGATCACTGCGGGGGCGTCCCCTTCCTGCTCCTGGACGCCATGCTGTCCGCGAAGCGCGCCCGCCCGCTCACGATCGCCGGCCCCCGGGATCTCCGAGCCCGGATGTCGGAGCTCGCCGAGGCCCTCTTTCCGGGCATGCACGTGATGACGCCGACGTTCCCGCTGGAGTACGTCGAGCTCGAGGTGGGACAGCCGAACCGCGTGCTGGATCTCGTCGTCACGCCCCAGGCGGCCCGGCACACGCCGCAGACGAATCCGACCGCGCTCCGCGTCCAGGTCGGCGACAAGGTGATCGCGTACACGGGCGACGGCGAGTGGACCGAGGACCTCGCGAAGATCGGTCGGGACGCCGACCTGTTGATCGCCGAGTGCTACTACTACGCGAAGCCCGTCAAGTGGCACCTGAACTACCCCGCGCTCACCGAGCACATGAAGGATTTCGGCGCCAAGCGCGTGATCCTGACGCACATGAGTCGCGAGATGCTGGCCCACGTGGACGACGTGCCCGAGCAGTGCGCGCGGGACGGCATGGTGGTCGAGGTGTGACGCTCGCGTCGTTTCTCGACCGGCTGGCCAGCGGCGAGCCCGCGCCGGGTGGCGGCGCCGCGGCGGCGCTGGCGGGGGCGACGGCGGCGGCCCTGGTGGCGATGGCGTGCCGGGTCACCGCCCGCCGCGCTCCATCCGAGGCGCTGGTTGCGGCGGTGGACGCCGCCGACGACCTCCGGCACCGCTTGATGACGCTGATGCACGACGACATCGAGGCCTACACATCCGTGCTGGAATCGCGCCGGGCGCCGTCCGCGCGGCGCGGGCCCCTGCTGGAGGCCGCCATGCGGCGCGCGACGACCGTGCCACTGGACACGGCACGCGCGGCCGCCGATGTGCTGGAGCTCTCGGCCACGCTCCTCGAGGCCGTGCGGGCGAGCGTCGTCGGCGACCTGGGGGTGGCGGTGGCGCTGGCCGGGGCCGCCCTCGACGCGTCGGCGCTCAACGCGCACATCAACCTCCAGGAGATCGCGGAGGACGACTTCGCGCGGGCGGCGCGGGACACCCTCGAGCGCCTCGCGGCGGGTGCCCACGCCCGGCGCGCGCTGGCCCAGCGCATCGCCGCGCGCGCGGGCGCCGCCGGCCACGACGCCGGAGGACGGGCTTGACCGTCGTTCTATAGTTTGATACTTATATAAATATGAATACGCCCAAGGTTCACATCCACATGACGGTGTCGAATCTCGAGAAGAGCCGCGCGTTCTACGAGAGGTTCCTCGGCGTTGGGCCGGTGAAGGTCAAGCCCGGCTACGTGAAGTTCCTACCCGCGTTCGGCCCGCTCAACCTGGCACTCTCGGAGGCCGGGCCCTCGGAGGGCCGCGGCCGCGTCGACCACATGGGCATCCAGGTGGCATCGCAAGCCATCGTCGTACGAGAGATGGAGCGCGTGAAGGCGGCCGGGCTGCCCGTACGCGAGGAGTTCAGCGTGAACTGCTGTCACGCCAATCAAGACAAGTTCTGGGTCCAGGACCCGGACGGCGTGGAGTGGGAGGTCTACGTCCTCAACCACGACATCGAGGACGGCGCGACGTGCGCGACCGACGTCCAGCACCTGCCGGTCGCCACGGGCCTCACAGTGGTGAAGAGCAGCAGCTGCTGCTCGCCAGGCTAGCTGCTAGCCTCCGAAGCGCTGCTTGAGGGCGGCGGGAACGATCGCGGCCGGCTTCCCCATGACGTCCGGCACCAGATAGATGTAGTCCACGAGGCTACCGCTCCAATAGACGTTGCCCACGCCGAGGATCTCCGTGAGCGGTGCTCCGGCCGGCTTGGTGGCGGCGAGCTTCTCGAACTCGATCAACGGCATCGGCATCAACCCACCCCCAGAAGAATATACAAAGAATATATATCGCTTGACATGCTGTCGGCCAGTCCTTTTAAGTACGGGGGTCCTGGACGCGGTCCGGATAGAATGCGTACCCGGATGGGGGAGGCCGGATGCCGACTCGACGTGATTTCCTGAAGCTCGGCTCCGTGGGCGTCGCCGGGCTGGTCGCGGCGCCGCCGGCCGCACCCGGGGCGGCGGACGCCGCCGAGACGCCACGCTACCCGCTGCTGACGATCGCGCCGCTGAAGGACATCGGCGCGGGCGCCGCGATCTCGTTCGCGTACCCGGATCGGCACTCGCCGGCGATGCTCCTGCGGCTCACCGCGCCCGCCGTCGGCGGCGTCGGGCCGAACCAGGAGATCGTCGCCTACTCCACGCTCTGCACCCACAAGGGCTGCCCGGTCGCCTTCAAGCCCGAGCGGAAGATGCTCATCTGCCCCTGCCACTGGTCGACGTTCGATCCGGCCAAGGCCGGGACACTCGTGATCGGACAAGCGAGCCAGCATCTGCCCCAGATCGAGCTCCGCGTCGACAACGGCCTGGTGCAGGCCGTCGGGGTGGCGGGCCTGATCTATGGCCGGCACACCAATATCGTGTGACGCGTGCCGGTGAGTCGCGCGTCGAGCGTCGATAGCGTCCCGCTGCCGCCCCCGGGCGCGCAGCGCTTCGACACGGTCTGTCAGTTCTGCATCGTCGGCTGCGGCTACAAGGTGTTCAAGTGGCCGGTGGGACGGGACGGCAGCCCGGAGGCGCAGGGCAACGCGCTCGGCGTCGACTACACGCGGCCGCTGCCGCCCCTCGGCGAGTGGATCTCCACGGCGATGCACTCCGTGGTCACCGACAAGGACGCCCGCCGCTACAACGTGGTCATCGTGCCGGACAAGGGCTGCGTGGTCAACGAGGGGCTGGCGTCCGTGCGTGGCGGCGGGCTCGCGCAGACCCTCTTCGCGCCCGACCGCGCCACGAAGGCGCGCCTCAGCCAGCCCCTCGTCGCGCAAGGGCGCGGCCACGCGCCCATCGGCTGGGACGCGGCCGTCGATCTGGGCGCCCGTGTGATCAAGGCCGTCGTCGATCGCTGGGGGCCGGACGCCGTCGGGATGAAGTTCTTCGACCACGGCGGCGGCGGCGGAGGCTTCGAGGCCAACTGGGCGGTCGGGCGCTTCTTCTTCTCGGGCGTCGGCACGCGGACGGCGTCGATCCATAACCGTCCCGCCTACAACAGCGAGGTGCACGCCGCGGGCGATGCCGGCGTCGCCGCGCTCACGAACGCGTACGTCGACGCCGAGCTCGCGGACACGATCGTGCTCGTGGGATCGAACGCGTACGAGACGCAGACGAACTACTTCCTCGTGCACATGGTGCCGAACCTCAACGGGAGCACGCTCGCGCGCAAGCGCGAGACGTTCGCCGGCGAGGCGGTGGAGCCCGCGCGGATCATCATCGTCGATCCGCGCCGCACCATGACCGTCGCGACGGCGGAGGCGGCGGCGACGCCCGAGCGGGTCCTGCACCTGCAGATCGAGCCGGGCGCCGACATCGCGCTGCTGAACGCGATCGGTCGCGTCATCCTCGAGCGGCGCTGGTACGACGTCGGGTTCATCGGCGACCGGACGGAAGGGCAGACCTTTGAGGCCTACCAGCGCTCGACGCTCGCGGTCGATCGCCCGCTCGCCGACGTCGTGGGCGAGGCGGCGAGGATCGCCGGGGTCTCGCCCGCGCAGATCCACCAGGCGGCGGAATGGATCGCCGCGCCGAAGGGCGACCAGTCTCGCCGGCGGACGCTCTTCCATTACGAGAAGGGGTTGATCTGGGGGCTGAAGAACTATGAGAACGTCGCGGCCCTCGTGGATCTGGCACTCCTGACGGGCAACATCGGCAAGCCGGGCACGGGCTGCAGCCGGATGGGAGGCCACCAGGAAGGCTACGTCCGGCCCGTGTATCCCGGCGGGCGCCCGGCCCTCAACGTCGACGAGGCGATCCGCCGCGGGGAGGTGAAGGCCTTCTGGGTCGGCGGCTGCAATCCGGTGCTGACGACGCTCCGCGCCGAGGCGATGGAGACGGCGCTGAAAGAGCGCGGCGCCGTCGTGCAGTCGGCGCTCGACCGCACCGCGGGGCGACCCGTCGGCGAACGGGTGGCGCGGATCGTGGACGCGCTGAAGCTCGGGGGCATGTTCGTGCTCGCCCAGGACATCTACATGACGGCGACGGCCCACTATGCCCACCTGGTGCTGCCCGCCGCGCAGTGGGGCGAGGTCAACCTGACGTCGATCAACGGCGAGCGGCGGCTGCGCCTCTATCAGCGGTTCATGGACCCGCCGGGGGAGGCGATCCCCGACTGGGAGATCATGGCCCGGTTCGGACGCCGGCTGCGCGCGCTCTATCTCGAGGACAACAACCCGCAGATGGCCAACCGCTTCCTCGACTTCACGTGGAAGTCGGACGAGGATGTCTTCATCCATGCGCGGTATCAGTTCAAGGGCGACGGCAGCGACCCGATCGAAGGCTATGCGGGCGTGACCTACGACCTGCTCCGGCGGCTCGGCACGAACGGCATCCAGACGCCCACGCGCATCGTGAACCGCGTGCCCGTGCCGACCGTGCGTGTCCACGAGGACGGCCGGTTCTTCACGCCGTCCGGGAGGGCGCGGTTCATCCCGGCTCCCCAGCCGTGGCCGGGCTATGCGGCGAAGGTCGTCGCGCAGCGCACGCAGTTCCCCTTCTGGGTCAACAACGGGCGGACCAACCATATCTGGCAGACGCTCTACCATCACCAGCACGTGCCGTTCTACGCCGAGCACAACCCGATGCCGCACCTCGAGATGCATCCGGCCGACGCGGCCCGACTCGGGATCGCCTCGGGGGACCTGGTGGAGCTCAGCAACGACGTCGGGCGCGTGCGCGCGATGGCGTCCATCACCGACGCGGTGAAGCGGGGCCATACCTTCATGCTCTTCGGCCAGCCGCGCGGCGCCACGGGAGATCTCGTCTCCGACCACGTCGACCCGGCGACCACGATTCCGTACTACAAGGGCGTCTGGGCCGCCATCCGACGCATCGGGCCGCAGCCCGAGATCCAGAGGACCGTGTCGTTTCTACCTCAGAACGTCGCCCGATGATGATGTGCGCGGGCGTCATGGCCTTCTTCTCATTGCTGATGCTCGGCTCGGCGCTCGCCGAGGCGGACCGGGTCGACGACGTGCTGAACGCCAGAGGGCGGCTTGCCGGACAGAACCTGGCGGGGCTCGATCTCGCCGGCGCCGACCTCCGGGGCGCCGACCTCTCGCGCGCCAATCTCGAGGGCACCGTCCTGACGGGCGCGACGCTCGTCGGCGCCAATCTCGTGCAGGCGACGCTCCGGGGCGCCGACCTCCGCGAGGCGTACCTGCGCGACGCGCGTCTGGGGGGCGCGGACCTCCGCTCCGCCAAGCTCGGAAGCGCCGATTTCACGCGCGCCGACCTCCGTCAGGCCCAGCTCGAGGGCGCCGACCTGACCCGCGCGGTGCTCGAGGCGGCGAATCTCTCGGACGCCGATCTGAAGGCCGCGTTCTTGCCCGCCGCGCGGCTCGCGAGGGCGCGGCTGACCGGCGCCATCCTGCGTGGGGCCACGCTCGTCGGCGCCGATCTCACCCAGGCCGATCTCGCCGGCGCCGACTTCACGGGTGCTGCGCTCGGCGCGGCCCACCTCGCCGAGTCGGCGCCCGGCGCCGCGCGGCTCGCCGGCGCGACGGCGGCGAGGGCGAACTTCACGGGCGCGAACCTGCGGAACGTCGACCTGCGCGAGGCCGTGCTGACCGACGCCGTCTTCGTCGGCGCCAATCTCGGATGGGCGAATCTCACGTGGGCCCGCGCCCGCAAGGCGAACTTCTCCGGCGCGTCGCTGTCGTGGGCGCGAGGGTACGGCGCCGACTTCACGTCCGCGAACTTCGGCCAGGCGACCCTCACGGGCGCCCAGCTCGTCGGGGCAACCGCGCGCGGCGCCGATTTCCGCCGGGCGCGTCTCCAGGGCACGAATTTCGAGCAGGCCGACCTCGGCTCAGCCAATTTCGGCGAGACCGACCTTGGGCAGGCCCTCCTCAACGCCGCAAAAGACGGACCGGCCACCGCGCGCAGAGCTCGGGTACCGTGACGACCGAGCTCTCGCCGGGGGAGCGGGTGACTTCGATCGACGGCTTTGCGACGGAAGAACCGGGCGGCGTCGCGCCCCATCCGCTCCTGCCGGCGCTGGCCGCCGAGTACCTGGGCACCTTCATCCTCGTCTTCTTCGGCGTCGGCGCCGTCAACGCCGCCGTGGCGACGGGCGCCCAGCAAGGGCTCTGGCAGGTCGCCGTGGTCTGGGCGGTCGGGGTCAGCCTCGGCATCTACACCGCGGCCGCGCTCTCCGGGGCCCACCTGAACCCGGCCGTCACCATCGCCGCCGCGGTGTACGAGGGGTTCTCCTGGTGGCGCGTGGTCCCGTACGCGATCGCGCAGACGGCCGGGGCCGCGAGCGCCTCGCTCGTCCTCTATGGGCTATTTTCGGAAGCGATCGTCGAGTTCGAGCGCCGACATGGCCTGCTGCGCGGGGGGCCGGGCAGCGAGCTGTCGGCGATGATGTTCGGGGAGTACTTCCCGAATCCCGCCATCTTCGGAACGGCGGAGGAGGCGTGGCGCATCGTCACGCCCGCCACCGCATTCATGGCCGAGCTGGTCGGAACGGCGATGCTCGCCTTTCTCATCGGCGCCGTCACGCGCGACCGCAATCCCGTCCGCCCCTCGTCCGGGGCGGCGCCGCTACTCATCGGCCTCGGCGTGGCGGCCATCATCTCGGTCATCGCGCCCTTGACGCAGGCGGGCCTGAACCCGGCGCGCGACTTCGGACCGCGGCTGGTGGCCTACGCGATGGGTTGGGGAGAGATCGCCATCCCCGGGCCGCGCGGCGGATGGCTCGGTGTCTACGTCGTGGCGCCGATCCTCGGCGCGCTCATCGGCTGGGGGGCGCACCGCGCCCTCGCGGCGAAGCTGCCGCCGCGCTGAGCGCGCGCCGTCGCCGCCTTTCGCGACGCGTCATGACTTAGAGGTTGACAGGGTCGGGGCCGATCCATATGCTGCGCTCCACAATTTGGCATGCGCAAAGCTGCATATGTCGTCGTTCCGACCAAGAGCACCGGCGCCGCCTTCCTCCGGCTGCTCGCCGATGACACCCGGCTGCGAATCCTGAACCTTCTGCTCCGCACGTCGGATCTGTGCGTGTGCGAGCTGGTGGCGATTCTTCGGCTGCCGCAGTACCAGATCTCGCGGCACCTCGGGCCCATGCGTCGGAGCGGCCTCTTGACGACGGAACGGCGCGGCCCCTTCGTGTTCTACGGCATCGCGGAGCAGACCCGGCGCAATCCGGTCCACCGTGCGATCCTACGCGCGGTGCCCCGGCTGGCCGCGCCGCAGCTCGGCCTGGACGACGTGGGCCGCATGCGCCGTCTCATGCGGCTCGAAACTACCCAGCGCGTGACGGCCTGCACCGCGGAGGCGGCCGCCGGCTCCGTGCGGGCACGGCCGATTCTCCGTGCCGTGAACGCCAAGCCGTCGACGTAGGCGGGACCGGGATGCTTGCCCAGCAGATCGTCAGCGGACTCGCCACCGGCAGCCTCTACGCCCTCACGGCGATCGGCATCGTCCTCATCTTCCGCAACACCCGGACGATCAACCTGGCGCAGGGCGACTTCAGCATGATCGGTGCCTTCGTCGCGCTCGTCATCCTCGAACACTCCGGCGGCAGCCTCGTCGTCGCGACGCTCGTGACGATCGTCGCCGTCACCGCCCTCGCTGTCGTCGTCGAGCGACTCATCATGCGCCCCATCGAGGGCTCGGACTGGCTCACGCTCTTCACGGCGACGCTCGGCGTCTTCTACATCCTGCACGGGGTGGCCGGCTGGATCTGGGGCCGCGACACCAAGTCGTTCCCCGCGCTGTTCTCGAGCGCCCCCCTGTCCATCGGCGGCACCCTGATCAGCCAGGCGCACCTCTTCAACATCCTGGTGGCGGCGGTGGTCGGCGGCATCCTCTACCTGTTCTTCCGCTTCACGAAGCCGGGGATCGCGATGCGGGCGATCACCGAGGACCCGGTGGCCGCCCAGCTCATGGGGATCCCGGTGCGCTCGATCGTGCTCCTCACCTGGGCCGTCGGGGGGGTGCTCGCCGCCATCAGCGGCATCCTCCTCGCGCCGCTCGTGTATGTCAGCACGCAGATGATGGACGGCGTCCTTGTGAAGGGATACGTCGGCGCGGTCTTCGGCGGGCTCTACTCGCTGCCCGGCGCCGTCATCGGCTCGCTGATCATCGGCGTGGCGGAGAACCTCGCGGGCGGCTATCTCGGCGCGCAGTACAAGGTCACCATCGCCTTTGTCCTCATCGTGCTCGTCCTCGCGCTGAAGCCGCGCGGGCTCTTCGGCGGCAAGGCGCGCCGGGAGATCTAGGTGTCCGAGCGTGGCTGGCAGATCACGCTCACGTTCCTCGCCTTCGGCGCGCTCCTCGCGCTGCCGGCCGCCATCCCGAGCTTTTACGCGAGCCTGCTGGCCTTCATGTTCACGTACGTGATCGCCGCCGTCGGGGTGAACCTCCTCACCGGCTACACCGGCCTCGTCACCGTCGGCCACGGCGGCTTCTTCGCGATCGGCGCCTACACGACCGCGCTCATGGCGAAGCACCTCGGAACCTCGGTCGTGCCCGGGCTCGTCGCGGGCACCGTCCTGGCCGGCATCGTCGGCTTCGGCCTGGGCATCATCTGTCTGCGTTTGGGCGGCGCCTTTCTCGCGATCGCGACCCTCGGCTTCGCGCTGGCGGTCGGCGCCGTCCTCAACAACTGGTCGATCTTCGAGGGGCGCGAGGGCATCCAGCTCGGCAAGAACTCCGTCGCCGGCCTCGGCATCAAGGACGTCGGCTTCTACTACGTCGGGCTCGCCGTGATGGCCATCGTCATGCTGGCCTCGTGGAGCATCATCCGCTCGGGCGTGGGCCGCGCCTTCGTCGCCATGCGGGATTCCGAGCGTGCCGCCGAGGCCATGGGCATCAACCTCCGGTTGTACAAGACGGTGGCGTTCGCGATCAGCGCGGCCATGACGGCGGCGGGAGGCGTGCTCTTCGCCCATCACAACCGGTATGTGTCCACGGAGACCTTCGGCGACACCTGGCTCTCCGTGGACTTCCTGACGGCGGTCGTGGTCGGTGGCCAGGCGTCGCTCTTCGGCTCGGCCCTCGGCGCCGCCTTCGTCGTCATGGTCCCGTACTATCTCGGCGAGCTGCGCGACTTCGCCTACGTCTTGAACGGTGTCGCGCTGATCGCCGTACTGGTGTTCGCGCCCGACGGCATGGCGGGCGTGCTGGCGCGCCTGCTCCGTCGCGTGCTCGGTCGGACGGCCCGGGAGGTCGCCCCGGTCGTGGACCCGGTGTCGGTGGGGAGGGGCTAGGCCATGGACCTGCTCAGCGCGCGCGGCGTGCACGTGCACTTCGGGGGCCTGCGCGCTCTCGACGGGGTCGACCTGAGCGTCCCGCCTGGCAGCATCTACGGGCTGATCGGACCGAACGGCGCCGGCAAGACGACGCTGTTCAACTGCATCAGCCGCTTCCAGCCCTACTCGGCCGGGGCCATCCACTATCGAGGCCGCGACCTCGGCGCGCTCGGCCCGCACGACGCGATGGGCCTCGGCATGGCGCGCACGTTCCAGAACATCAACCTCTTCCGCTCGCGCTCGACCCTCGACAACATCCTGATCGGGATGCATGCCCGGCTCGGCAATCCGCTGGCCGCGATGCTCTCGCTCCCGTCCGGGCGCCGGCGGGAGGGGGCGCTGCGTGGACGGGCGCGTCAGATGGCCGAGATGTTCGGGCTCACGGACGTGCTCGACCAGCAGGTGGTCCACCTGCCATTCGGGTACCAGAAGCGGGTCGAGCTCGCGCGCGCGCTGGCCTCCGAGCCGACGCTGCTGCTCCTCGACGAGCCGGTCGCCGGCTGCAATGAGGAAGAGACGCGGGAGCTCTGCGAGATCGTGCGCGCGATCAACCGGGACCTCAACGTCACCGTCCTCGTGGTCGAGCACGACATGTCGCTCGTCCGCGCGATCTGCGACGAAGTCACGGTGCTCGACTTCGGGCGCAACATCGCCCGCGGCGCTCCCGTGGAGATCCTGAATCACCCGGCGGTGGTGGAGGCGTACCTGGGCGAGACGGTAGCGCCGCATGCTTAGCCTGGAGGCCGTCGAGGTCGGCTACGGTCAGATCAAGGCGCTGAAGGGGATCACGCTGAGGGTCAGCGACGGCCAGATCGTCGCGCTGCTCGGCGCCAACGGCGCCGGGAAGACGACCGCGCTCCGCGCGATTTCGGGGCTTCTGCGCACCTCGGCGGGAAGCATCAGCGTCGACGCCGTGCGCCTCGATCGGCTGGCGCCCGAGGAGATCGTGCGCCGCGGCGTGGTGCAGGTCCCGGAAGGGCGGCGGGTCTTCGCGGGGTTGTCGGTGCTCGAGAACCTCCGCATGGGAGCGTACTGCCGCGACGGGAGCATCGCGGACGACCTCGAGCGCGTGTACCGCTATTTCCCGGTGCTCGGCCAGCGCCGCCGGCAGGCCGGCGGCTCGCTCTCGGGCGGCGAGCAGCAGATGCTCGCCATCGGACGCGCGCTCATGGCGCGGCCCAAGGTGCTGCTGCTCGACGAGCCGTCGCTCGGCCTCGCGCCCAAGCTGGTCGCGGAGATTCTCAAGATCATCCGCACCATCAACGCGGACGGTGTCACCGTGCTCCTGGTGGAGCAGAACGCGTATCAGGCGCTGTCGATCGCCCACTACTCGTACGTGCTCCGGGTGGGCCGGGTGGTGCTGGAGGGCACGGCGGAGGAGCTCAAGGACCGCAACGATGTCGTGCGGTCGTACCTCGGCCGACAGGCGGCGGGGTAGGCTGGCAATGCTCGAAACGGAGGAGGGTCGGCTCATGCGCAGACGGTTGATGGTGGCGATCGTGACGTGCCTCGCAGCGGCCTCGGTGACGCTCGTCGACACCGCGCGCGCCCAGGCGCCCGGGGTCAGCGACAAGGAGATCTTGCTCTGCTCCTATCAGCCGATGACCGGCAAGGAGTCGACGTACTTCCGTATGGGGAAGGGTGCGGACGTCTGGTACAAGCACGTGAATGAGCAGGGCGGCGTGCATGGCCGGAAGATCAACTTCAAGATGGTCGACGATCAGTACAACCCGTCGCGGACCACGGTCGTCGTGAAGGAGTTCGTCGAGCGCGACAACTGCTTCGCGATCGCCAACCCGCTGGGCTCGGCGCCGACCGCGGCCGTCATCGACTACATCACCGAGAACAAGGTGCCGCTCATCGGGGCGGGCACCGGCGCGGCCAAGAACCTCGAGTACCCGTCCAGGTACGTGTTCCCGCTCTATCCGAGCTACAAGACCGAGGGGCAGGACCTCGTCCGGTTCGCCAAGGAGGAGCTCGGCGGCAAGACGGTGTCGCTCCTCTACCAGAACGATCCCTCCGGCAAGACCCACATCGAGGGCGTCGAATCGGTGCTCTCGAAGTACGGCGTGCAGCTTGTGGCCAAGGAGCCGTACGAGAAGAATGAGCTGGACGTCAGCGCCCAGGTCATCAAGATGAAGGCGCTGAACCCGGACGTCCACCTGTGCTCCTGCGCCCCCGAGCACGCGGCACGGTTCTTCACGGAGCGGCAGAAGCTCGGCTGGAAGGCGCCGGTCGTCGTCGTGTTCTTCGGACAGAGCCCGAAGGTGGTCGAGCTCGCGGGCAAGGAGGCGGTCGAGGGCGCCTACTTCAGCACGATCTTCCGCCGTCCGAGCTCCCCGGACCCGCAGATGCGGCAGTTCGTCAGCCTGCTCAAGAAGTACTACCCGAACGAGGAGCCCGACGCGATTCACATGTGGGGCTACGCGGGCGCCCAGGTCGTGACGGAGGCCCTCGGCCGACTGCCGCGGGAGACGAGCAAGATCACGCGCGACGCCCTGGTCGAATCGCTCGAGACGATCCGCGACTGGAAGGGCGGCCTGATCCCGAGCGTCACGATCGGCAAGGGCAACGCGCCCGAGCACTTCCTCATTCGTGAGATGTCGTGGCTCCAGGTGAAGAACGGCGACTTCGAGGTGTTCACGCCGAAGTGGATGAAGTAGCCGCGCACGGGGACATGCGGGACGCATGAAGGAGACGGCCGGGACGACCGAGGCGCTGGAACGACTCCGGGATGCGGAGATGACGCCCGGGATCTGCTACGTGTGTCCGTGGACCTGCCCGACGGAGGTGTACACGCGGAAGGGCGAGATCGTGTATGTCCGCGGGAACACGCGGGCGTCGACGAAGGGCTCCCGGTGTGTGAAGGGCGAAGCCAGTCACGTCCTGGCGAAGGACGACAACCGTCTGAAGCATCCGATGCGGCGCGTCGGGCCCAGCCGCTTCGAGCGCATCACGTGGGACGAGGCGCTCACGCAGATCGCGCGAAAGCTCACCGGCATCAAGGCGACGTACGGGCCCGAGGCGGTCGCGTATCTCTGGCACGTCGATCCCAACAGCGTCTTCGCCCAGCTCTTCCTGACCGAGTGCTACGGGACGCCGAACTACTATGGCCACACGTCCGCCTGCGAGCAAGACCGCCGCCTGGCCGCCCTCACGGTGCTCGGCCACGTTTTCCCGGTGCACGACTATGAGAACGCGAAGTTCATCATGCTACTCGGTATCAACATGCTGGGCGCGAACCAGAATCTCTTCGAGAGCCGAGGCCTCCTGGCCGCCGTCGCCAAGGGGGCGCGCCTCGTCGTGGTCGATCCCGCCTTCACGGCGACCGCGGAGAAGGCGAGCGAGTGGATCCCGATCGCGCCGGGGACGGACGGCGCGCTGCTCTTCGCCATGGCCCACGTGATCGTGCAGGACAAGCTCTACGACGAGGCGTTCTGCCGTCAATGGACGCACGGCTTCGACGAGTTCTGTCGCCACGTGGTCGCGCGGGGCTATACCCCGGAGTGGGCGGCGGGGATCACCGACGTGCCCGCGGACAAAATCCGCCGGCTAGCGCGTGAATTTGCAACGACACGGCCGGCGATGCTCGAGACCTTCAAGGGGCTCGGCAACTACGCCAACGGGCTCGACGCGTCGCGGGTGGTCTACATCCTCGACGCCTTGACGGGGCAGGTGGACGGGCCGGGCAACCTGATCCTCAAGGACTGGGCGCCGCTGCAGCCGCCGCTCACCATCCCCGAGGCGCGCAAGACGAAGCCCGGCAAGCCGCCGCTCCACGTCGCGATGGGCTATCCTCTGGCGCCGGACCTGCCGACGCAGCTGCTGCCGAAGGCCATCCTGGAAGGCACGCCCTATCCCGTCAAGGCGCTCTTCTTCCAGTGCACGAACCCGGTCATGAGCGAGCCGAACACGGCCCTGTACCGCAAGGCAGTGCAGGCGCTCGAGCTCTCCGTCGCGATCGACACCTATTTCAGCGAGACGGCGGCCGAGTGCGAGTTCGTGCTGCCGGAGGCCTCCTTCTACGAGCGCGCGGAGATCCGCCAGAGCCTGGCCATGCCCCCGGAGGCGATCATCTGCGTGCCCGCCCTCGCTGCGTACCACGAGGCGAGGCCCGTGTACGACATCGTCCGCGGGCTCGCGGAGAAGATGGGCTACGGGGACCTGTTCCGGTGGAACTCGTGGGAGGAGTGGGGACGGCGGATCATCAAGGACCTGCCGACCGACCTCGACACGCTGAAGAAAACGGGCTTCTGGTCGGGCGAGCTCACGTACCACAAATACACGCGGACCGGCTTCGCCACGCCGACGGGCAAGATCGAGCTGATGTCCGAGGCGTTCGCCAAGCACGGCTACAACGCGCTGCCGGAATACCGCGATCGCCAGGTCATTCCGGACGAGGCCTATCCGTTCCAGCTCATCAACAGCAAGTTCGAGATGCACTGCAACCTCACGACGCAGAACAACCCGATCCTCCTCAGAATCCGCGGCGAGAACTGGGCGGAGCTCAACACCAGCGATGCGGCGCGCCTCGGCATCCGGGACGGCGACCGCATCGAGGTCGCCTCGCCGCAGGCGGCGGTGACCATCAAGGCCAAGGTGCGTGCCGGGATCCGCCCGGGCGTCGTCTGCGTTCGCCACGGGCACGGCTTCGGTCACTGGCAGGGAATCGCCAAGGGCCGGGGCACGCACATCAATCCGATTCTCGGCACGAACGTGAATCCGATCTCGGGTGGGATCGGCTACAACGAGTGCAAGGTGCGGATCAGAAAGGTGTCGGGCTGATGGGTACCAGAGGCTGGCTCTTCGACATCGGCAAGTGCACCGGCTGTCACGCATGCGAGGTCGCGTGCGCGACGTGGAACGCGACCGGCGCCGTCTCCTGGCGGCAGATCGTCAAGATCGAGACCGGCGTCTACCCAAACGTCGGCACCCGCAACCTCTCGATGCCTTGTCTGCACTGCGACCATGCGCCGTGTCTACAGGCCTGTCCCGTCGCCGCCATCACGAAGCGCGACGACGGCGTCGTGCTGGTCGATCAGGCGAAATGCGTAGGCTGCATGTTCTGTTTCTGGGCGTGTCCCTTCGGCGTCCCACAATTCGGCGCCGAGGGCAAGATGTCGAAGTGCACGTTCTGCGCCGACCGCCCCGCCGAGCTGCCACGGGCGTGCGAGGAAGTGTGTCCAACGAAGGCTATCCTCAGCGGTGAGATGCACGAGCTGGAAGCGCTTGCGGCGCGGTCGGGTGGTGAACGGGTGGGCGGCCCCGCGGGGCCAGCGATGTTCGTGATCCGCTAGGAGGCGGCAATGACCCGCATGGCGGTGTTCTGGATCCTGATCCCGCTGTTCATCGGCGTCCTCTTCATCGGCCTCTACCGCAATCTGCTGGCGAAGCTCGCCGTGATCTTCGGCGCCAGCGGACGGTTCATCCCATGGGGCGACGTCGACGCGGCCGCGCTCGGCCAGGCGTACGCGGACGAGGTCGTGTTCCAGCGACGGATCCGCCTGCGCGGTCGAGTGCCCTGGACCCGGCACATCCTGATCTCGTGGGGCTTCTCCGTGCTCTTCGTCTTCGATATCCTCACCGCGCTCCTGACGAAGTACCTGCCGTCCGAGCCGTTCCTGGACGGCAACGTCGGCTGGCTGTTCCTCAAGTTCGGGCTGAACCTCTCGGGGATGGTGCTCCTCGTCGGGCTGCTCATCGCCCTGGCCCGGAGCGTGACGACGGCGGGCACCGAGCAAGCCAGGTTCAACGACATGCCGGGCACGGTGTTCCTGCTGCTCGTCGTCGTGACCGGGTTCGTCGCCCAGGGCATGCGGTTCGCGAACGTACCGCCGCAGCCGGGCTACGGATGGGCGCTGCTCGGCTCCTGGATGGGCGAGGCGATGCGCGCCGGCGCGCCGTACGCCGGCTCGCACGCCTTCGTCTGGGTGACCCACGCGCTCCTGGCGTCGGCCTTTCTCGCCTACCTCGGGTGGAGCCGCATGATCCACGTCTTCGCCGCGCCGCTCGGCCGCATCTTCTACTCACAGGTCGCGCTGCGGGAGGCCAAGGTGCGCACCGTCATGGAAGGGCTGCTGAAGCCACGCGCGGGGAGCCGCTGAGATGTCGCCGGCGCTGCGCCGGTTCGCCTGGTGGAGCTTCTTCGTCACCGAGGCCGGCCTCGTGGCGGCCGCGTCCGCGTATGTGGGCGTCGCGACCCGTGACTTCTGGCTGGTGCTGGCCTCCGCCGTCGTCGCCGCGATCGCATACGTCGTGGCGGTGCTGAGGACGCCGGCGCCCGACCTCGGAGAGGCGACGGCCGCGTCGCGCCGCTGGTTCTGGTTCTAGACGCCGTTCCAACCCCCACAAGATAAAGGGGTTCCGGGGCTCGCCGGGCCCTACGCTGGGGGCCCCATTTCGGCCCCCAGCCAAGAATATATTTGTTGTATATTCCAGGGTGATGCCGGTCGAGCGCTTCGCTCCCGACCCGCCCACGCTCCGCCTGGAGCCGATCCTCCGGTTCCAGCGCTACCGCACCGTCGAGCAGGTCGCCGCCCCCATCCTCGCGGCGGCTCGGGAGATGATCGCGCTCGCCGAGAAGCTGGCCGTGCCCGAGTTCGCCTTCGCGACGCGAGGCATCGAGCGCGTCACCCCGGAGGGCCTCGGACTCACGGGAGGCCCGAGCTTCAGCGGACGCTGTTTCGGCACGCACCTCTCGCGGGCCCGCGAGGCGGTCTGCTTCGTGATGACGCTCGGCCCGGCGCTCGACGAGCGCATCTCGGAGATGGCCGAGGGCGATGAGCTGCTGGAGGCGCTCTTCCTGGACAGCGCGGGCTGGCTGGCGATCGAGGAGGCCGTCCGAGCCTTCCGCTCGCATCTCGCGGCACGCACGCGGGGTGAGGCGTGCCGCCTGAGCCCCCGGCTGGCGCCGGGCTACCTCGACTGGCCGCTGACCGAGCAGGCACAGCTCTTCTCGGTGTTCGCCGGGAGCCAACTTCCGGTTCGCCTCAGCGAGTACGCCGTGATGACGCCCAAGAAGTCCCTCTCGGGACTGTTCGGCGTGATTCCTCGCGACTAGGAGACCGACATGGAGCGGCGCCGCTATCAGAACCTGTTGCGGGAGCGCCTCGGGAGCGGGCAGTTCGTCGCCTCCATCGAGTTCGTGACGCCGGAGGCCTCGGACGAGCTGGAAGGCGCGATCGCCCCCCTCATCGATCTCGCCGAGCACATCAAGGCCGATTCCCGCTTCCACACGATCGCCATCACGGACCGCGTCAAGTCCGACCACGATCACGATCCGGTCCTGGTCGGGGCCCGCGTGGCGGAGGCCTGCGGCAAGATGCCGACGGTGCACCTGTCGGGAAAGGATCGGGACGCAGCGTGGACCGCGGACGCGCTGCGAAGACTCGAAGCCTCCGGCCTGGACGATCTCCTCGTCGTCACGGGTGACAAGGTCAAGGTCGAGCCGGGCGGGCGCCAGGTCCGATACTACGACTCGGTGAACATGGTCGCCCAGGCGCGCGCGGCCGGAGCCTTCCACATCGCGGCCGCCGTGTCGCCCTTCAAGTACCGCGAAGAAGACCTGATGAACCAGTACCTCAAGATGGCCAAGAAGGAGAAGGCCGGGGCGGACTGCTTCATCACCCAGGTCGGCTGGGACATGCTGAAGCTCAAGGAGCTGATGACGTACCGCCGCCGCCGGGGCTTCGCGGCGCCCGTCATGGGCGGCGTCATGCTCCTGACCGTGGCGCGGGCCCGCTATATCCGTCAGAACAAGCTCGCAGGCATCACGATCACCGATGCGCTCCAGGCGCGCCTCGAGGAGGAGGCGAAGCAACCCGACAAGGGCGTCGGCGCGGCCTATCGGCGCCTCGCGCTCCAGATCGTCGGGCTCCGACGGCTCGGATTCGCCGGCTTTCAGCTCACAGGGATGCATCAGTTCGAGAAGCTCGACAAGCTCTTCCGGCAGATCGACGGGCTCGAGCGAGGGCTGACCCACGAGGGCGCGTGGTGGGACGCCTGGTGGCTCGCGCTCCGAGGACACGAGCGCGCGCCGGTCGTCACGGCGCCGCGACCGTACTACCTGTTCAAGGAGCTCGCGGAGCCGGGAGGCTGGAGCCTCCCGTCGGACCGGCTGACGCTCCGCGACCTCGACCCGCCAGCCTCGCCGAATGCCGAGCTCGAGCGGTACCGAAGCCTCGATCGGCTGGATAGCATGATCTTCAAGGACGGCTCACCGGGCGCGGCCTTGCTCAAGCCGATCGCGCGACTGGTACCCTCCGGCGGGGCGCTCGACCGCGGGCTCCTCTGGCTCGAGCGGCACGTGAAGGAGCCGGTGCTCGGCTGCCAGACGTGCGGCTTCTGCCGGCTGCCCTACACGTCGTACGTGTGCCCCGAGACCTGTCCGAAGGGCCTCGCCAACGGCCCCTGCGGCGGCACCAGCGAGAACACCTGCGAGTTCGGGGACCGCGAGTGCATCCACGACCGCAAGTATCGGATCGCCCGGGACGCCGGGCGCCTCGCCGAGCTGGAGGACGTGCTCATCCCGGACGTCGACGCGACGACGCGCGGCACGTGCTCGTGGACGAACCATTTCCGGGGCGCGGATCCCGCCGTCGTCCGCCTGAGCGAGATCCGAGCGAAAGGAAGCCGGGCATGATCGAGCATCAGGGGCTGATCGTCATCGGCGAGAACCTCAACGCCACGCGAAAGATCAAGGGGTCGAGCCCCCGGATCCTCAAGGACGGTGACAAGCGCGGCCTCGGCTATACGGACCTGTCGGGCACCAAGCGCGTGCTCGACCTGACGGACGCCTTCCCGGAGGATCCGAAGGAGCACGCCAACGCGATGATCCCCTACGTCGGCCAGTGCTTCCGGAACAAGGACCTGAAGTACCTGGAGACGGCGGTGCACGCCCAGCTCACCGCCGGGGCGCACATCATCGACCTGTGCGTCGACGAGATGTCCCCGTACCCCGAGCAGCGCATGGAGTGGATGCGCTGGGTCGTCACGACCGTGCAGGAGATGACGGACGCCGTCGTCAGCATCGACTCCTCCGATCCGCTGACGATCGAGGCGGGGCTCGAGGTGCACGATCCGAAGAAGAGTCGGCCCTTCATCAACTCGGTGAACCTGGAGGAAGGCCGCAACGTCCTCCACGCGATGGCCAAGGAGTACAACGCGTACCTGGCCGGGAACGCCTCGGGCCGCGCCGGCATGCCCTACAGCGCGCAGGAGCGCGTCGACCACCTGACCGAGCTGTCGAAGCAGATGGACGAGCACGGCATCCCGATGGAAGATCGCTTCCTCGACGCGCTCGTCTTCCCGGTGGGCGCCGGGCCCGAGTTCGGCATGCACTACCTCGACGCGATCAAGCAGCTGCGGGCGACGCTGCCCGACGTCCACCTGTTCGGCGGGCACTCCAACGTGTCGTTCGGCCTCCCGGAGCGCAGGATTCTCAACGACGCCTTCCTCATCCTGTCGGTCCTGGCGGGCTGCGACACGCTGATGGTCGATCCGCTCATGAATCCGCCCAAGGAGTACCTCGAATTCAAGCTCGCCGCGGAGGCGCTCATGGGCAAGGACGAGTACTCCTTGAACTACATCGCGTATCATCGGAGCAGGAAGGTCTGAGGCGCCCGCCGATGCCAGCCTCGCCGCCGATGACCGGTCTCCTGGCGCGCCTGTCCTCGCGGACGCCCCTGCTGAGCGACAGCGCGACCGGCACCTGGTTCCAGCAACGCCTCGGCGTGGCGCACGTCGGCGGCGAGTGCTGCGATCAGTACAACGTCACCGCCCCCGACGTCGTCCGCGAGCTCTACCGGGCGAAGCTCGACGCCGGCGCCGACCTCGTGCTCACGAACACGTTCAACAGCACGCCCCTGCGTCTCGCGGAGTTCCACATGGAGTCCGAGGCCGCCGACCGCTTCAATGCCGCCGGGGTGACGCTGCTCCGCGACGTGATCGCCGGCGTCGACCGCGAGGTGTTCGTGGGCGGGAACGTCGGCCCGACCGGCAAGATCATCGGACAATCCGCCACGTACGACGAGGTCATGGCGTCGATGCTCGCGCAGATCCGGGCCCTGGTCCGCGCGGGCGTCGATGCCATCTGCGTGGAGACGATGCTGCAGTCGCTCGAGGGACAGGCGGCGGTGGAGGCGGCGCGCCAGGTGTTCGCCGACGAGGGCATCCGCGTGCCGCTCTACACGACCTTCGCCTTCATGAACCGGCCGGCGGGCAGCGACGCCGCGTTCCGGACCTTCTTCGGGGACACGGTGCGCAACATCATGGAAGGCAACGAGGACCTGCTCGCCGAGCGCCCCTTCGTCGGCGCCCGCGCCCTCGCGATCGACGTCGTCGGCGCCAACTGCACCATCGGCGTCGATGACGCGGTGGCGGTCACGAAGGAGTTCAGCCGATACTTCTCCGACCACGGCCTGGCGGGTAAGATGTTCGTGTCGGCGAAGCCGAATTCCCAGATCATGGCGACGATGGCGTACGAGGATCCGGAGTTCGTCGCCTCGCGCTTCGACCGGCTCGTGGACGCCGGGGCGCACCTCGTCGGTTTCTGCTGCGGGTCGACGCCGGAACACATCGCGGCGACCGCCCGGCAGCGACGCCGGCTGCTCGGCTTCTGACGCGGCTGCGCCGAACATATGACGGGTCGAGACATGGGAGGACGGAGATGAGCGAGCTGAAGCCTCGGGACCGATTCGCGCGGGCGATCCGGCGTGAAAAGGTGGACCGCGTGCCGACGCTGTATCGCTTCAAGAAGGAGTCGAAGGAGAAGGTGGCGCGCATCTTCGGCATCCACAACACGGGCACCGGGATGAAGCACGACCCCTCGCTCGAGCTCCGACTCGGCAACGACGCCATCATGTACCAGATCGGCATCAACGCGGAGTTCTCGCACCATCCGATCGCGATCGGCGAGACGTGGTACAGCGACTTCAAGGTCGGCTACGGCAAGAGCGGCCTCCAGGGGATGACCGAGGAGCAGCACAAGGCGTTCGAGAAGACGCAGGATTTCTGGGGGCCGGCGAAGGTGGTGCCGGAGAATTTTCCCAAGCATCACCCGATCACGTCCATGGACGACCTGAAGAACTACACGTGGCCCGATCCGGCCAACCCGCGGCTGCTCGACCCGATCCGGGACGTGTGCAAGCAATGGCAGAGCGACTACTTCATCATGGTCGACCTGTCCTCGACGCTCATCGAGGCGGCGTATGCGCACCTGGTCGGCACGCAGAACTTCTTCCTGTACCTCTACGACGAGCCCGAGCTGATCGCCGGCGTCCTGGACGGGCTGACGGAGTACTACGCCGCCCTCGGCAAGAACGTGGCCGCGCTCGGCGTGGACATGCTCCGCGTGGGCGACGACATCGGCTCGCAGCAGGGGATGATGTTCGATCCGGCCACCTGGCGTGAGCTCGCCAAGCCCCGCTTCGCCTACATGTTCGAGCAGTTCAAGAAGGTCAACCCCGACGTGTATCTCAAGTTCCACTCCTGCGGCGACTACTCGCCGATCATGCAGGACGAGGTCGACCTGGGCGTGAACCTGACCGGGCTCATGCAACCGGTGGGCGGGAACCGGGACCAGGCCACGATGAAGAAGAAGTTCGGCGACAAGATCTCGATGATCGGCGGCCTCGACGTGCAGCGCCTGCTGCCGCGCGGCCAGGTCGAGGAAGTGCGCGAGGGCGTGCTGAACGTCATGAAGAACCTCGCCGTCGGGGGCGGCTACATCTTCTCGCCGGCCCACTACATCCTGGCCGACGTCCCCGTCCAGAACATCTTCGCCATGATCGAGGCCGTCAAGGACTACGGGGTCTACGGCAAGTATCCGCTCAACTAGGGAGCCGAGGCATGGGAAACGTACCGACTCTCCAGATTCCAGAAGGATGGCAGTCACGGGTGCCAGCCGGCTGGGACTGGACCGAGCTGTGGGTGGCCATCGAGAAGGGCAAGCACAAGATCGCCCACGAGCTCGTGCAGAAGGCGATCGACGCGCAGATCCATCCGAAGACGATCCTGGATGACGGCCTCTTCCCCGGCTTCAATCTGCAGGGCGACCGCTTCAGCGAGCAGATCATCTTCATTCCGGAGATGCTCATCACCGCGCGGGCGATGAAGGCCGGCCTCGCGCTCATTCGCCCCCTGCTGGCCGCCGCCGCCGAGAAGCCCGTCGGCACCTTCATCATCGGGACCGTCCTCGGGGACATGCACGACATCGGCCAGACGATCGTGACGATCATGCTCGAAAACGCCGGCTTCCGTGTCATCAACCTGGGGACGGACACGCATCCCGACAAGTTCATCGATGCCGCGAAGCGGGAGAAGGCCGACCTGGTCGGGTTCTCCGCGCTGCTCTCCACGACCATTTACTACCAGAAGGTGACCATCGAGGAATTCGCGAAAGCGGGGCTCAGGAGCAAGGTGAAGATCCTGGTCGGCGGCGCGCCCACCAGCCAGCAGTGGGCCGACGAGATCGGCGCCGACGGTTGGGGCAAGGACGCGATGCTGGCCGTGCAGCTCGCCAAGCGGCTCGTCAAGGAGCCGCGAGAGGCGTGGGAGTAGCCATGGAATTCGTGCCGATCGCCCGCCTCGAGGAGATTCCGGCCGGGGAGGCCAGGCTGTTCGAGCGCCACGGGGTCCGCGCCCTCCTGACGCGCGTCGGGGACACCGTGTTCGCGCTCCAGGCCCGGTGTCCCCATCGGGGCTGCGACTGGAACGGGGCTACGCTCGACGGCGAGATCCTGGCCTGTCCGCGGTGCCGCTTCCGCTATTCCGCGCGGACGGGTCTGAACCCGCTCACGACCGCGTGTCACGTCAACCAGTCGACGGCCGAGTATCACTATCGCAATTTCCCCGAGGGCCGGGCCGAGCTGTACGACGTGCGCGTCGACGCCGAGACGGTCGCGGTGGCGACGGCGCCGCGGCCGTTCAGGAAAGTCGTCGTCTGATGGGCCGGACCCTCGCCGTCACCTTCGAGCCCGTCGGGCGGACGATCCCGGTCACGCCGGGGCAGACATTTCTGAGAGCCGCGCAGGACGCCGGGATCGACGTGATGGCGACGTGCGGGGGCCGGGGCCGGTGCCACAGCTGTCGCATCAAGATCGTCAAGGGCAGCGTGCCGCCGCCGACCATCATGGACACCGTCCAGCTCGGACACGACGAAGTCAGGGAGGGCTTTCGCCTGTCGTGCCAGACGGCCGTCTCGTCCGACTGCGCGGTGATGGTGATGCCGCCCATCGCGGAGGGCGGCCACCAGATCCTGTCGTGCTCGCACGTGTTCCGCGAGACGACCAGCCTCGACTCGGGCGTCGAGAAGCGGCTCATCAAGGCGGGCCTGCCGACCGAGGAGCACCATCAGACCTCGGACGTCGAGGAGATCCTGGCCGCGCTGGGCAACGGCGTCAGCGGCGACGTGCCGCTCGACCTGCTGCGCAAGGTGCCGGCCCTGTTACGCGACGACGGCGGCGCGCTGACGGTGACGACGTTCAACAAGCGGATCATCGACCTCGAGTCGGGCGACACCACCACGCATCGCTACGGTATGGCGTTCGACATCGGCACGACGAGCATCGTCGGCTTCCTCCTCGATCTGGCGACGGGCGAGCAGCTCGCGGCGGTCGGCAGCCTCAATCCCCAGGCCGTGTACGGCGGCGATCTCATGTCGCGCATCGCCTTCGCCCAGTTCAACGCCGAGGCGCTCAAGAAGCTCCAGACGCGGGTCCTGGCGGCGATCAATGGATTCGTGAAGGAGGCGTGCGACAAGGCCAAGGTCGCGCCGGCGCACGTCTACAAGGTCGTCATCGTCGGCAACACCTGCATGCACCACATCTTCCTCGGCATCGATCCGACGCACGTGGGGCTCGCACCGTACGCGCCCTCCGTGCGCTCGCCGATCGTCGTCACGGCACGAGAGCTGCTGGTCCGGGTGAACCCGAACGCCGCCGTGTGCTTCCTGCCGATCGTGGCCGGGTTCGTCGGCGCCGACACCATGGCGGTCGTGCTCGCCACGCGGATCTACGACAGCCCGCACGTCCGCGTGGCCGTCGACATCGGGACCAACGGCGAGGTCGTGATGGGCTCGCGCCGCAAGCTCGTGGCGTGCTCGGCGCCCGCGGGCCCGGCGCTGGAAGGCGCCCAGATCAAGCACGGCATGCGCGGCGCGCTCGGGGCGATCGAGAAGGTCGAGATCGCGGACGACGTCGTCTGCGGTGTCATCGGCGGCGTGCCGCCCATCGGCATCTGCGGCTCCGGCCTCATCGACGCCGTGGCGAAGATGCTGGACGCCAAGATCGTGGGCCCGTCCGGCCTGTTGCGCATCGAGGAGCGGGACGTGCTGGCGCCGGCGCTCCGCGATCGCCTGGTCGAGCGCGACGGCGAGCGGCAGTTCGTCCTCGCCTGGGCTGCTGCGTCGGGCCACGGCCAGGACATCACGATCAGTCAACAGGACATCCGGCAGCTCCAGCTGGCGAAGGGCGCCATCTATTCGGGGATCCTCATGCTCAAGAAGGTCATGGGCGTGCAGGACGGTCAGATCAAGGAGCTGATGCTGGCCGGCGGGTTCGGCAACTACATCAACATCGAGAGCGCCGTCCGGATCCACCTGCTGCCCGACCTGCCCGTCGAGCGCATCCGGTACGTGGGCAACGCGGCGGCCCTCGGCGCGCAGATGGCGCTCCTGTCCGAGACCGAGCGCAGCCGCGCCATCGCGCTGGCGCGCTCGATCGAGCACGTCTCGCTCGCCGCGCGGCCCGACTTCCAGGACATCTTCATCGAAGCCATCTGTTTCCCCGGAGACGAGGCCGCCGACATGCTCCTGTCCGGAGGGGCGTGATGCTGGTCAACCCGATCTGCGGGTTTCTCGGCTCGGGCAAGACCACCCTCATGCGCCGGATCATCGACGAGCGCGGCGGGCGGGAGCCGATGGCGGTCATCGTGAACGAGTTCGGCGACGTCGGCATCGACGGCGCCATCCTGTCCGGACACAGCGTCGACATGATCGAGCTCAGCTCCGGGTGCCTCTGTTGCACGCTGAAGGGCTCGCTCGTGAACGCGCTCGAGGAGCTGCGCGACAAGAAGGCCACCCGGCGCGTGGTCATCGAGGCCACCGGCGTGGCCCAGCCGGGCGAGATGCTGGACGTGCTCGCCGATCCGGCGCTCAAGGGGTCGGTGGACGTCGGGCCGATGGTCACCGTCGTGGACGCCGCCAAGTTCATGGGCCTGCGACGGGTGCTCGGGGCCTTCTACACGGACCAGGTCCGGCGGGCGGACGTGCTCCTGCTGAACAAGACGGATCTCGCGAAGCCCGAGCAGCTCGAGGCGGTTCGACGGCAAGTCACGGCCCTGAACCCGCGCGCGACCATCGTCACGACGGAGCGCTGCAATGTGGAGCTGGGCGTGGTCCTGGACAGGGCGGCGGGCGCGCCCGAGCCGAGCGCGCTCGAGCAGGGGCTCGCCTCGCCCGCGCCGGCCGCGTCCTTCGTCTCGTTCGTCGTCCCGGTCGCGTTCGACGCCGACCGGGCGAAGCTCACCCGGTTCTTCGGCGCCCTCCCGCCGGCGATCGTTCGCGCCAAGGGCTTCATGCGGATCGACGGGGAGGCGGCCACGGTCCAGTTCGCCGCGGGGCAGCTGGAGCTCACGGCGGCGCCGAGTCCGCGCGGCTTCACGCTCGTCTTCATCGCGAGCCAGGAGCCCGACCGGACGGCGATCCGGCAGGCCCTCGAGGGGACGCGGCGGGGATGAAGATCAAGGCGCACGCCTCGCTGACCGAGAAGGCGTACCAGACCCTCGTGCACAAGATCGTCGTGCTGGAGCTGGCGCCTGGCTCGGTGCTCACCGAGGGCCGGCTGATCCACGAGATGAAGATCGGGCGCACGCCGATCCGCGAGGCGATCCAGCGCCTGATCGCCGAGGGGTTGGTGACGCACCTCCACCATCGCGGCATGCTGGTCGCCGAGATCCGCGCCGAGGACGTCCAGCAGATCAACGAATTCCGCGCGCAGGTGGAAGGGTACGCGGCGCGCCTGGCCGCGACCCGGATGACGCCGGCGCAGATCGAGGAGCTGCAGCGCATTCACACCGTTCTCGATCGCTCCATGGCGGACATGGACGCGGAGGCGTTCGTCGCGCAGGACCGGCTCTTCCATGAGCTGCTCGCGCGCGGCGCGCAGAACCGCTACCTCGAGGCGACGCTGCTGCGGCTCTACAACCTGCACCTGCGGCTCTGGTACTACCTCTACAAGAAGCAGGGGGGCCTGCGGGAGACCGTCCACGAGCACCAGGAGGTCATCGAGGCGCTCGTGCGGCGCGATCCGGACGAATCCGAGCGGGCCATGCGAGGCTACGTGATGCGGTTGGCGCGCCAGATCAAAGACATCATTTAGACGACAGGATCAACGGGGGCCGTGATGGGCAAGAAGACGATGACCTCGCGAGAACGCGTGAAGCGCGCCGTCCACCTGCAGGAGCCGGACCGGGTGCCACGCGATATCTGGATCACCCAGGACTCGTACGTCGCGCTGCGGCGGGAGCTGGGGCTCTCGCCGGTGGTCTCGAAGCCCTGGGACTGGCAGAACACGCCGAACGCGATCAGGCCGGGCACGACCACGTGGTCGACGGACTCCCGCATCGATCTCGACGTCGTGGAGAAGCTCGACCTCGACATCATCCGCCGCTCCGGCTACCCGACGAACGGCGGCCGCGGGTTCGTCTACCGTCCCGAGGACGAGCTCTACATCGACGAGTGGGGGGTGCCGCATCACCGCGCCGAGTTCGAGACGGGGTACGGTGGGGCCCACTTCGAGATCCGCATCTATCCGCTCGCCGAGGCCACCGCGAAGGACCTCGACGACTATCCCTGGCCGGATCCTCACGACCCGTCCTTCCTCGGCGATCTGCCGGACGAGCTGCCCCGGATCTACAAGGACACGCCGTACGCGATCCTCGGGCAGTTCGGCCGCGGCGGCATCTATGAGCAGGCGAAGTACCTGCGCGGCTTCGAGCAGATCTTCATCGACATGGCGATCGACCAGGAGTTCGTGCACGCGCTCTTCGAGAAGCTGCTGCAGGTCGAGCTCGAGATGAACCGGGTCGGCATCCAGGCGGTCGGCAAGTACCTGACGATCCTCCGCCTCTCGCCCGAGGACCTCGGCACGCAGACGAGCACGCTCGTCTCACCGCAGATCCACGAGGAGGTCGTGCGGCCGTACTACAAACGGCGGTTCCACGAGGTCCGCAAGATGCTCGACGACATCGGCAATCGCGACTGCAAGATCCTGTACCACTCCTGCGGGGCCGCCTATCCGATGATGCCGGGCCTCGTGGAGGACGGCATGGACGTGTTCGATCCACTCCAGCCCGTCGAGGTCATCTCGGAGCCGTGGCGGCTCAAGCAGGACTTTGGCCACAAGCTGGCGTTCCTCGGCGGCATCAACGTGCAGTCGACGCTGCCGCGCGGCACGCCGGAGGACGTCCGGCAGGAGGTGCGGCAGCGGATCAAGGAGATGGCGCCCGGCGGCGGCTACATCCTGTCGCCGGCGCACCGGATGCTGCCGGACATTCCATTTCGGAACATCCGAGCGATGTACGACGCGGGCGAGGAATTCGGTTACTACCCCATCACACTGTGAGCGACCACACCATGGACGACAGAGCGCTGCTCGAGAAGCTCGCCTTCACCGTCATCAAAGGCCAGGTGAAGGACGGCACGGCGCTGACGCAGCAGGGGATCGACCAGGGGATCAATCCCCACCTCGTCATCAACGAGGGGCTCGTCCCGGGGATGGACGTCGTCGGCGAGCTGTTCCGCACGAACCAGTACTTCATCCCCGAGGTCCTGCTGTCGGCCCGCACGATGAACGGGTCCATGGCCCTGCTCAGACCCTTGATCGTGGGTCACGTCACGGAGACGGTCGGCGTGGCGGTGGTCGGCACCGTCAAGGGCGACATCCACGACATCGGCAAGAACCTCGTGTGCATGCTGCTCGAGGCGGCCCAGTTCAAGGTCCACAACATCGGGGTCAACAACACGCCGGAGAAGATCCTCGAGATGGCCGAGCAGCACCACGCGGACATCGTCGGCCTCTCGGCGCTGCTCTCCGTCACCATGCCGAACATCGGCAAGACGGTGGAGCACTTCGAGAAGATGGGCGTCCGCAACCGGTACAAGATCATCTGCGGGGGCGCGCCCGTGACCGCGAAGTTCGCGAAGGAGTGCGGGACGGACGCCTACGGCGCGAACGCGCCCGAGGCCGTGAAGATCTGCCGGCAGTGGATCGAGGAGAAGCGCGCTCGATGAAGAAGACCGACATCGAGATCGCCCGCGCGGCGAAGCTGCAGCCCGTGCAGGCGATCGCGGAAGGCCTGGGGCTCGGCAACGGCGATCTCGAGTCGTACGGCAGCGTCAAGGCCAAGATCCGCCTGGAGACCATCGCGCGCCTCCAGGGCCAGCCGGACGGCGCGCTCGTGCTCGTGACCGCGATGACGCCCACCGCCGCCGGTGAAGGGAAGTCGACGACGACGGTGGGGCTCGGCGACGCCTTCCGCCACCTCGGGAAGCGCTCGATCGTGACGATCCGGGAGCCATCGCTGGGCCCGTGCTTCGGCATCAAGGGGGGCGCGGCCGGTGGCGGCTATGCGCAGGTGATGCCGATGGAAGACATCAACCTGCACTTCACCGGCGACTTCCACGCCGTCACGTCGGCGCACAACCTGCTCGCCGCCGCCCTCGACAACCACCTCTTCCAGGGCAACGCCCTCGGTCTCGACGCGCGGCGCCTGGCCTGGAAGCGCGTCCTGGACATGAACGACCGGGCGCTCCGTAACGTCATCGTCGGTCTCGGTGGGCCGGCCCACGGTATCCCCCGCGAGTCGGGGTTCGAGATCACGGTGGCCTCCGAGATCATGGCCGTCCTGTGCCTGTCGAAGGACCTCAAGGATCTCAAGGCGCGCATCGGGCGCATGATCGTGGGCGAGCGTGCGGACGGCGCCTTCGTCACGGCCGCGGAGCTCGGCGTGGCGGGAGCGCTGACGGTGCTGCTGAAGGACGCGATCAAGCCGAACCTCGTGCAGACGCTGGAAGGGACGCCCGCGTTCGTCCACGGCGGCCCCTTCGCGAACATCGCCCACGGCTGCAACAGCCTGATGGCGACGCGCCTCGCGCTGAAGCTCGGCGACATCGTCGTGACGGAGGCTGGGTTCGCCACCGAGCTCGGCGCGGAGAAGTTCTTCGACATCAAGTGCCGCGCGGGGGGGCTGACGCCGTCGGCGGCGGTGATCGTCGCCACCGTGCGGGCGCTGAAGATGCACGGCGGCGTGCGGAAGGACGACCTCGGCAGCGAGAACGTGGCCGCCGTCCGCGCCGGTCTGGCGAACCTCGAGAAGCACGTCGAGAACATCCGGTGGTTCGGGGTCCCCGCCGTCGTCGCCCTGAACCACTTCACCAAGGACACCGACGCCGAGATCGATGCCGTGCTGGCCGCCTGCAAGACGATGCGGGTGCCCGCGCGGATCTCGCGCGTCTGGGAGCGGGGCGGCGCTGGCGGCACCGAGCTGGCGCAGGCGGTGGTCGAGGCGATGAACGCCGGCGACCGCGCGGCGTTTCGGCCGCTGTACGCCGAGACCCTGCCGCTGACCAAGAAGATCGAGACGATCGCCACGACGCTGTACGGCGCCGACGGCGTGACGATCCTGCCGGCGGCGGCGACGAAGCTGACGAAGTACGAATCCCTCGGTTTTGCGGGCTTGCCGGTCTGCATGGCGAAGACCCAGAGCTCCCTGTCCGACGATGCGACGAAGCTCGGACGCCCGCGCCACTTCACGGTGACCATCCGCGACGCGAAGCTCGCCGCCGGCGCGGGCTTCGTCGTGGCCTACGCGGGTGACGTCATGACGATGCCGGGGCTGCCGAAGAAGCCGGCCGCCGAGACCATCGACCTGGACGACGACGGCAACGTCGTCGGCCTCTTCTGAGGCCGGGGCGATGGCGAGGTATCAGATCCTCTACTGGAAGGACATCCCCTCCCTCGTGGAAGCCAGCGACGGCGCCGAGAGCGTCAAGCTGCAGCTGAGCGAGCGCTTCCAGATGCTCATCGACGCCGTCGCCATGCGCCTCGGCCTGGCCGGGACGGACGCGTACCTGGACCAGTGGGAGCACGGGGACGAGCAGGATCGGCCCGGCCCGGCGCGCGAGGTGGCTCGCGCGATCGTCGAGGACCTCGAGGCGCGCTTCGCCGAGTTTCGCGACCGCGGGCTGGGCCCGGCCGGGTGATGGCGGCGCGGGCGATGACAGCGTTGATCGAGTGCGTACCGAACGTCAGTGAAGGCCGGGATCAGCACGTCATTCAGCAGCTCGCCGAGGCCGTCCGGCACGCGGGAGCCGAGCTCATCGACGTCCACAGCGACGTCGATCATCATCGCTCGGTCTTCACCATCCTCGGCGCGCCGGAGGTCGTCGAAGGGTCCGTGCTCGCCCTGGCCCGGCTCGCCGTGCGGCTCATCGATCTGACGAAGCACCGCGGCGCCCATCCGCGCGTCGGCGCGATCGACGTCATCCCCTTCGTGCCCCTGCAGCGGGCGAGCATGCGTGACGCGATCGCGTCGGCGCACCGTCTGGGGCTCGTGTTCGCGGGCGAGTGTGACGTGCCGGTGTTCTTCTACGGCGAAGCGGCCGCCCGCCGCGACCGCCGCGAGCTTCCCGCGGTGCGCACGGGCGGCTTCGAGCAGCTGGCGGAGCGGTTGTGCGCGCCCGGGTGGCGCCCCGACGCCGGGCCTGCCACACCCCACCCGACCGCCGGAGCCACGGTCGTGGGCGCCCGGCACCCGCTCGTGGCGTTCAACGCCGTGCTGGACTCCACGGACGTCGCGGTGGCCAACGCGATCGCGCGCGCGATCCGGGAGTCGTCGGGCGGCCTGCCCGCCGTGCGGGCGATGGGGCTCTGGCTGGCCAGCCGTGGGCTCGCCCAGGTGTCGATGAACCTGCTCGACTACCGCCGGACGGCCCCACGTGTCGTGGCGCGCCGCATCGAGACGGAAGCCCGAAGGCTCGGCGTCCGGGTGCGCGAGTACGAGCTGGTGGGATGCGCGTCGGCCGAGACGTTCGAGGCGTGGCCCGACACGCTCGCGCCGGTCGCCGGACTCAAGCCGACGCAGCTGCTCGACCCGTGGATCTTCGCCGCGGCGTCATGAAAATCGAGTCCGGTCAGTGGCTCTGCATCGAGGGCATCGAGGTGTCGTGCACCATCGGTGTCACGGAACGGGAGCGACGGAACCCCCAGCGTCTCGTCATGAATCTCGGGCTCGCCGTGGACTTCTCGGCCGTCGAGGCGTCCGACGAGATCGCCGACACGGTCGACTACCGCCTGGTGGCTCGTCGCGTCGTCGCCGAGGTCGAGAAATCGAGCTTCCGGCTGATCGAGACACTGGCGGCGCACCTGGGGCGGACGATCCTGGCGGACTTCCCGAGGATCGAACGGGTCGCGACCGAGGTCTGGAAGCCGGGCGCCCTCTCGGGCGCGAAGAACGTCGGCGCCGTGCTCGTGTCCACCCGCGCCGGCCTTCCACGGGCTTGTGTCCAGGAGCGGAGGCTCAGGGCCGGGAGGACGCGGCGGAGGCGGGCCTGAGCGCGTACGCGGAGTAGGTGGTGACGAGGAGCGCGCGTTTTTCCTTTCCTTTGCTCTCGCCCGTTGTAGTTTAGAATCCGTGCCGAGAGCCGGAGCGCCAATCCAGTCGACGCGAGGTCGTGCCATGGCCAAAGCGGTCCGCAAGGACGAGCCGATCGAAGCCCTCCTGCAAGAGGGACGGAAATTCCCGCCCCCGAAGGCGTTCACGAAGTCGGCTCGCGTCCGTTCGATGGCCCTGTACCAGGAGGCCCGGCGCAACCCCGTGCGCTTCTGGGAGCGCGAGGCGAAGGAGCTCGCGTGGATCAAGCCATGGACGCGCGCCCTCGAGTGGAAGCTGCCCTACGCGAAATGGTTCATCGGCGGGCAGCTCAACGCCTCGGCCAACTGTCTCGACCGCCACGTCCAAGGGCCGCGGCGCATGAAGGCCGCGCTCATCTGGGAGGGCGAGCCCGGCGACAGCCGTGTCCTGACCTACTGGGAGCTCTACCGCGAGGTCAGCCGCTTCGCGGCGGCGCTACGGAAAGGCGGCGTGAAGAAGGGAGACATCGTCACCATCTACATGCCGATGATCCCCGAGGTGGTCGTCGCGATCCTCGCCTGCGCCCGTATCGGCGCTCCGCACTCCGTCGTGTTCGCCGGCTTTTCGCCGGAATCGCTGCGCGACCGTATCAACGACGCGAAGTCGCGCGTCCTCATCACCGCGGATGGCGGCTACCGGCGCGGCGGCGTCGTCGCGCTCAAGCTCAACGCGGACGAGGCGATCAAGGAGTGCCCGAGCGTGCAGACGGTGATCGTCGCCCGTCGCACGAAGCAGGACGTCCCGTGGACCACGGGGCGGGACGTCTGGTGGGAGGACTTCATCCGGGACGCGCCCGCGCGATGCGCGCCCGAGCGGATGGACGCCGAGGACATGCTGTACCTCCTCTACACGTCCGGCTCCACCGGCAAGCCGAAGGGCATCGTCCACACGACCGGCGGCTACCTCACGGGCGTCACCACCACCATGAAGTACATCTTCGACCTGCGCGAGGACGACACGTTCTGGTGCACCGCGGACATCGGTTGGGTCACCGGGCACTCGTACGTGGTCTACGGCCCGCTGTCGAACGGCGCCTCCGTGGTCATGTACGAGGGAACCCCCGACTGGCCCGACAAGGATCGCTTCTGGCGCATCATCGAGAAGTACGGCGTCACGATCCTCTATACGGCGCCCACGGCCATTCGCACGTTCGTCCGCTGGGGGGAACAGTATCCGAAGGGCTGCGACCTGTCCTCGCTCCGGCTGCTCGGGACCGTCGGCGAGCCGATCAACCCCGAGGCCTGGGTCTGGTACTGGAAGGTCATCGGCGGCGGGCGCTGTCCGGTCGTCGACACGTGGTGGCAGACCGAGACCGGCCACATCCTCATCACGCCCCTGCCGGGCGTGACGGTCTGCAAGCCGGGCTCGGCCACGCTGCCGTTCCCCGGCATCGAGCCCGAGGTCGTGAACCAGAAGGGCGAGCCGGCGCAGGCCGGGTACCTGGTGCTGAGAAAGCCGTGGCCGGGCATGCTGCGCGGCATCTACGGCGATCCCGAGCGGTACACGCAGACGTACTGGAGCCAGGTCCCGGGGGTCTATTTCACCGGCGACGGCGCCAAGCGCGACAAGGACGGCTACTTCTGGCTGCTGGGCCGGATCGATGACGTCATGAACGTCTCCGGCCACCGCGTGTCGACGATGGAAGTGGAGTCCGCGCTCGTCGAGCACCCGACCGTGGCGGAGGCGGCGGTGATCGGCAAGACGCACGAGATCAAGGGCCAGGCCATCGCCGCGTTCGTGACGCTGAAGCACGGCCATACGATGACGCCCGAGCTCCAGAACCAGATCAAGGCCCACGTGGCGCACAAGATCGGCGCGCTGGCGCGGCCGGACGACGTCATCTACGCCGCCGAGCTCCCGAAGACCCGAAGCGGAAAGATCATGCGACGCCTGCTGCGCGACATCGCGGAAGGTCGCGCCCTCGGCGAGACCAGCACGCTCGCCGACCCGACGGTCGTCGCGACGCTCAAGAAGGCGTACGAGGAGTAGGCGTGCCCGTGACGGTGTGGATCCCGACGCAGCTCCGCCCGGTGACCGGCGGCAAGATCGAGGTGCAGGCCGCTGGCGACACCGTGGACGATGTGCTCCTCGACCTGGAGCGTCAGTTCCCCGGGCTCAAGGAGCGACTCCTGGACGAGCGGGGAGAGGTCCGGGGCTTTCTGAGCGTCTGCGTCAACGACGAGGACATCCGGTTCCTCCAAGCGGGGAAGACGCCGATCAGGGAAGGCGACGAGCTCTCGATCATCCCCGCCGTGGCGGGAGGCTGACGGAGTCCGAGAGGGCTTTTCGCAGGAGGGCGCCCCGCCGGCCGCCCAGCACCAGAGGGGGGCGGCCGAATCGCTTCCGCAGGCGGTTGATCGCGTGCAGAATTCGTCGACGGCCGACGATCCTCCGCTCGAGTCGACGTTTGCCCGGGACGTCGAGCAGCATGAGGCCGATCAGGATCGTCAGCATGCCCTGACCCGGCACGCCGGGAAGCATGAGGACGATGCCCACCACGACCAGAATGACGCCCAGGACGTTCTTGCCGATCCGCGCCGTGAGGCGGAGCGCGGGATGGCGGTCCACCCAGAAGTCCCGCGAATGGAAATCTTGAAAGTACGTGACGGGCAGCTTGACCAGCAGGACGCTCACC
>QHSZ01000356.1 GCA_003220595.1 Candidatus Rokuibacteriota bacterium
GAGATCCGCCGCGCAGGGGAGGCGCCGTCCGCCCTGCGGCGCGCCCTCAAGGTCGCGCTGACGCCGCCGACGGGGCCCGTGTTCCTGTCGCTGCCGATGGACTTGATGGGCGAGGTCGTCGAGGACGCGGGTGAGGGACCGCCCGAGCTCGCGAGCCGCGCGCTCCCGGAGGCGGGGGTGGTGGGGCGCGCGGCGCAGCTCCTGGCCGCCGGCCAGGCGCCGCTGGTGATCGCGGGCGACGGCGTCGCGCGTTCGGGCGGCGTCGCCGAGCTCACCGCGCTGGCCGAGCTCCTTGGCGCGCGCGTCCACGGCGAGCCCGTGTACCGGCGCACGAATTTCCCGGGCAACCATCCCCTCTGGCGCGGCGGCCTGTTCCCGTCGCCCGCCGGCGTGCGGAAGGCGCTCGACGAGGCCGACGTCGTCCTGATCGTCGGCGCCAGCGTCTTCACCTGGTTCCTCCACACCGAGGGCGCGCCCTTCCGCCGCGGGCTCACCGTCGTGCAGGTGGACGACGACCCGTGGGAGATCGGGCGGAGCTACCCCGTCAGCCTCGGCATCGTCGCCGACCCGCGCGAGACGCTGGCCGCGCTGACGCGCACGCTCGGCGCGCTGCTGACGGACGCGGCGCGGAAGGCCGCGGCGGACCGGCGCGACAAGCTCGGCCGTGGCCGCGGCGAGCTGATGGCGCGAGCGAAGGCCGCCGCGGAGGGCGAGGCCCAGCGCTCGCCGATCGGCCAGGCGCACCTGATGCACACGCTCGCGTCGCTGCTGCCGGCCGACGCGATCGTCGTGGACGAGTCGGCGACGTCGCTGCCGTTCGTGCTGCGGTACATGCCCTTCGGCGCGACCGGATCGTTCTACGGATCGAAGACGGGCACGCTCGGGTGGGGGATGGGCGCGGCCCTGGGTGTGTCGCTCGCCGCGCCGGGGCGCAAGGTCGTCGCGACCATCGGCGACGGCTCGGTCATGTACTCGCCGCAGGCGCTGTGGACGGCGGCGCACGCGCGCCTGCCGATCACCTACGTGGTGCCGAACAACAGCTCGTACGCGATCCTCAAGTCGGGAATGCTGAGCCTCGACCTCGAGTCGGCCAAGCGCGGGATCTACCCGGGCATGGACCTGGTGGACCCCGAGATCGACTACACGGGCCTCGCCCGGTCGCTCGGGGTACGGGCCGAGCGCGTCGAGAAGCCGGGGGAGCTGCGCGACGTCCTCACGGCGTGTCTCGCGCACCCGGGACCCTCGCTGGTCGACGTCGCGATCGACCGGGGCTTCAAGGCCATGTTGTGATGGCAGCGCGAGCCGAGCGGCTCCCGCGGGTCGGGCTCTGCGAGCCGCGAGGCGAGCGAAGATGATAAACACGGGGGGCGAGTGGGTGGTCGAGACGCTCCGCGCCGAGGGCGTGCGCGTCGTGTTCGGCATCCCCGGGGTCCACAACCTCGCGATCTACGACGCGCTCCTCCGGCAGTCGGCGATCGCCCACGTGCTGGCCCGTCACGAGGCGGGGGCGGGCTTCATGGCCGACGGCTACGCGCGCGCCTCCGGCGCCCCCGGCGTGGTCGTCGTGACGACGGGCCCCGGCGCGACGAACACCCTGACACCGCTTGTCGAGTCGTACGCGGGCTCGATGCCGGTGGTGGTGGTGATGTCGGACGTCGCGTCCCACCTGGTGGGCCGTGACCTCGGCGCGCTGCACGAGGTGCCGAATCAGATCGACTGCTTCCGGCCCGTCACGCGCTGGGCGGAGGCGGTGACAGAGGCCTCGGCGATCCCGACCGCGCTTCATGGCGCCTTCGACCTCCTCCGCACCGGCCGCCCGGGCCCGATCGCCATCTCGATCCCCAACGACTTCTTGACGGCGCGCGTCGAGGGCACGCCGCGGGCGGGGGGCCACGGCCGGCGCCCGCCGTGCCACGTGAGTGAGATCCGCGAAGCCGCGCGTCTCCTGCGCTCGGCCGCGAGGCCCCTGATCATCGCCGGCGGCGGCGTGATCGCCGCCGACGCCGAGGCCCCGCTGCGGGCGCTCGCGCGGCGCCTCGACGCGCCGGTCCTGACGACGGTCATGGGGCGAGGCGCCATCAGCGAGCGCGACCCGCTATGGCACGCCGTCCTGCCCAACCGCCATGCCAGCGAGGCTATCTTGAAACTCGCCGACGTGGTGCTCGCCGTCGGCTGTCGGTTCGCCCATCGCTCGACCCAGGGCCTCCTCCTGAACCTCTCGTTCGCGCCGTCGCAGACCCTGATCCACGTGGACCTCGACCCGACCGTGATCGGCGCCCTCTTCAAGCCGCAGCTCCCGATCGTGGGCGACGCAAAGGACGGGCTCGCGCGGCTCGGCGAGGAGCTCGGGCCCGGCCCGGCGGCGAGCGCCTGGGACCACGGGTGGCGGCGGGGACTCGCCTCGGCGGCGAGCCCGCGCTACACGGCGGAGATCGCGCGGCTCGTCGAGACACTGCGCGGCGCGCTGCCGGACGACGCGATCGTGGTCAACGACCAGACCGGGATCAACTACTGGATGGAGTGGCGCTTCCCCGTGCTGGCGCCGCGGACGTTCCTCTATCCCGTGGGCTCGGCCACCCTCGGCTACGGCGTGCCCGCCGCGATCGGTGCCCAGATCGCCCGGCCCGACCGCGCGGTCATCTGCGTCGTGGGCGACGGCGGCTTCATGTATTCGGTGAACGAGCTGGCGACGGCCGTCAAGTACCGGCTGCCGGTCGTCTTCCTC
>QHSZ01000133.1 GCA_003220595.1 Candidatus Rokuibacteriota bacterium
GGGGATCGTGAGCACGATCGGGTAGCGCCCGGCGCGTTCCGGCCGCGCGTCGTACGCCGGGATCTGCGTGCCTCCGACGGTCAGCTGGATGTCGCGGGCGGTGATGCCCTTGGTGTCGGTAACGATCGCCTGGGCCAGCGAGATGCCCGGCGTCAGCACGCCGCCGACGGTGGTATATGCGCCGAACTTCAGGACTTCCCTTCGACTCAGGGGATTGGCCATCCGAGCCTCCTTTGGTCTAAGGATCAACTGGACAACAAACCATTCACCAGTGTCCCGGGTTCCCGGCCGGCAGGCCGAATCCCGAGCCATGTCACCGCTCGGCTCGCGGCGCGGCGCCGCTCACCTCGCACCACCTACCGCAGCTCGCGGAAGAACGCGCGCACGTCCGCCGCCAGCGCCTCCGGCTCCTCGAGCGCGGCGAAGTGGCCGCCGGCCGGCATCGCCGTCCAGCGGCGGATGTTGTACGTCCGCTCCGCCCACGCTCGCGGTGGCAGCAGGATCTCGCGCGGGAACGCGGCATAGGCCGTGGGCACGCCGATGCGCTGGCCGTCGGGGATCGGCCAGGGCCGGTGCATGCGGGCGTAGTACGGCCAGAACGAGGCGTTGATCGCGCCGGTGACCCAGTAGAGCATCACGTTGGTGAGCAGCGTGTCCTTGGAAAAGCGAAGCTCGACGTCGCCGCCGCAGTCGCTCCAGGTCCTGAACTTCTCGACGATCCACGCCGCGAGCCCGACGGGCGAGTCGGTGAGACCGTAGGCGAGCGTCTGGGGCCGGGTCCCCTGGATCCACTGGTAGCCCGCTTCCTCGCGTAGCCAGTGCTTCAGCTGCTCGAGGTACGCCTGCTCCTCGTCCGTCGGCTTGGCGGGCGCCTCCGGGTCGCGACGGACCGCGAGCAGGTTCAGATGAATACCCGCAAGGCGGTCCGGGTATGCGAGGCCGAGCCGCGAGGTGACGAAGGCGCCCCAGTCACCGCCCTGGGCCGCGAACCGCCGATAGCCGAGCACGTCGGTCATCAGGCGCGCGAACACGTCGGCGATCTCCTCCACGCCGAAGCGCGGCTGGTTCGGTCGGAAGGAGAACCCGTAGCCCGGAAGCGAGGGCGCGACGACCGTAAAGGCGTCCGCCGGGTCGCCCCCGAAGCGCGCGGGGTCGGTCAGCATCGGCAGGAGCCGCTCGAACTCGACGATGGAGCCCGGCCAGCCGTGAGAGAGGAGGAGCGGCAGGGGCGTTCCGCCCACGCCCGGCTCGTGGACGAAGTGAAGCTCGATCCCGCCGACCTCGACGGTGAACTGGCGGAGGCGGTTCAGCCTGGCCTCGTGCACGCGCCACTCGTACTTCGTCCGCCAGTACTCGACCAGCTCCCGCATGTAAGCGAGGCTCGTGCCGTAGCGCCAGCCCGCCTCCGGCGGCTCGTCGGGCCAGCGGACGCGCTCGAGCCGAGCGCGGAGGTCCGCGAGCACCGGGTCGGGCACCTGGATCGTGAACGGTCGCGGCGTCATCTGGCCCTCTCGGCCCCTTGCTTCGCGGCGTCCACCCAGGCCTGCCAGGCCTCGGGCTGGTAGCCGATGGCGACGTACTGGCCGCTCCTGACGAGCGGCGTCCTGAGGAGGCGCGGCTCGATGAGCGCCTTCTCGACGAGGCGCTCGGGCGAGTCGCCGGCAACACGGAGGCCGAGCGCCTTGAACGAGGAACCCTCGCGATCGATCAGCGCCGCGGCGCCGAAACGCTGGGCGAACCGGCCGAGCTCGCCGCGCGCGGCCGGACGCTCCTTCATGTCGACGAAGTGCACCGTGACCCCGCGCTCCTTGAAGAAGCGCTGCGCCTTGCGTGTCTCCTGACAGTCGGTGAAACCGAAGATCTGGACCTGGATCATGGCATTGCGGACCCTTGGACAACGCGGGGCTGGGGCCCCGCCGTCCGAGGCGAGCCTATGATCAAGTTGCGGGGTCCGCGAGGCCGGCGTGCACCGTGGGTGGCCTGAGAAAGGCGCGCGTCGGATCGATCGACGTGGGGGGCCCCGACATGGCCCCCCACACTCCCCCACGCTCGGAGCGCCCCGGGAAACCCGTGGCGCTCCTCGACCACCCGCGCGTGGCGCGCGTCGCTCATCGCTCGAGGCGGCTCTGCAGCTCCGCCCAGGCGCTCGGCGGCACGGCCTGGAAGCCCGGATGCTGGGCGCGGCCGATCTGCGGGCCGTGGAAGTCGGAGCCGCCCGTCGCGACGAGCCCGAGCCGCGCGCACATCTCAAGGTACGCGACCGTCTGCTGGGCCGAGTGCTCTGGATAATAGGTCTCGATGCCCATGAGCCCGGCCTCCACCAGCTCGGGGATCAGCGCGTCGCGCCCGGCGAGACCGGGATGCGCCAGCACGGGCACGCCGCGCGCCCGCCGGATGATCGCCACGGCCTCCGCGGGCGTGAGCCGCCGGCGCGGGACGCTCGCGGGGCCGTTCGCGTGGAGGTACTTGTCGAACGCCTCGCGCACGGACTTCACGTAACCGCGCTTCACCATCACCTGGGCGACGTGCGGGCGTCCGGCGGAGCCCTCCTTCACGAGCGCGAGGACCTCGTCCGGGTCGATCGGCATGCCGAGCTCGCCGAGCCGCTCGGCGATGCGCGTCACGCGCGCGCGGCGCTCGGCCCGCTGCTCGCGCAGGAAGCCCTGGAACCACTCGGCCTCCCAGTCGACGCCGTAGCCGAGCAGGTGGACCTCGGCGCCCGGCACGTCGCAGTTGATCTCGAGGCCGGGGACGATCGTGAGCGGCGGGTGCAGCCGCGCCTCGTCCATCGCCTCCGGCAGGCCGTCGGTCGAGTCGTGATCGGTGACCGCGAGGACGCGCACCCCGTGCCGCGCCGCGAGCCGCACCAGCTCGCGCGGTGTCAGCGTCCCGTCCGAGGCCGTCGTGTGGGAGTGGAGGTCGACCGCGCCGCCCACGCTCAGCCCGTGAGGTACGTGAGGATCGTCCGGACCGCAGCGCCGGTCGCGCCCTTCGGCGCCAGCGTCAGATCCTTCTCGGTGAACGCGGGCCCCGCGATGTCGAGGTGGGCCCACCGCATGTCGCCGGCGAACTCCTTCAGGAACAGCCCGGCGTTGATCGCGCCGCCGCCCCGCGGGCCCACGTTGTTCAGGTCGGCGACGTCGGATTTCAGGTGGTCACGGTACTCGTCGATCAGCGGGAGCTCCCAGACGTGCTCGCCCGCGGCCTCGGCCGCGTCGAGCAGGCGGCGGGCGAGCGCCCGGTCGTTCGTCATGAGGCCCGCACAGAGCGGGCCGAGCGCAACCACGCAGGCGCCCGTGAGCGTCGCCATGTCCACGACCTCGTCGGGCTTGACCCGCTCGGCCGCGTAGGAGAGCGCGTCGGCGAGCGTCAGGCGGCCCTCGGCGTCGGTGTTACCGATCTCGATCGTCGTGCCATTCATCGCGCGTACCACGTCGCCGGGACGGATGGCCGAGCCCGAGGGCATGTTCTCCGTCGCGGCGATGATGCCGTGGACCTCGACCGTCGCCTTGAGCGCCGGGAGCGCCCCCATGACGCCGAGCACCGCCGCGGCCCCGGCCATGTCGTACTTCATCCGCAGCATGCCCTCGGCGCTCTTGAGGTCGAGGCCCCCGGAGTCGAAGGTGATGCCCTTGCCGATCAGCGCGACGCGCTTGCGCTTGCTCCGGCCGGCGGGGCTGTAGGTCAGGTGGATGAACTTCGGCGGTTCGACGCTCCCCGCGGCGACGCCGAGGAACGCGCCCATCCCCATCCGGCGGCACTCGGCGCGGTCGAAGACGGTGACACCGAGCTTCCGCTCCTTCGCGAGGTCGGTGGCCGCCTTCGCGAGGTCGGTCGGGCTCAGGTCCTTCGCCGGCGTGTTGATGAGGTCACGCGCCAGCCACGTCGCGCGCGCGAAGGCTTCGCCGCGGGCGGCGCCCTCGGCAACCTCGCGGCCGCGCCGCGCGTCGCCTTCGACGACCCGCAGCTCCTCGACGACGCGGTCGGCCTTCTCCTTCTTGTAGCGCTCGAACGCGTAGGTGCCGAGGAGCGCGCCCTCGACGACGGCCTGCGCGCGCTGCCGGGCCGGCAAGCGGTCGCCCAGGACCTCGACCGCGACCGTGCGCGCCCCGAGGTCGCGCGCCCGGCGCAGCCCCGCCGCCGCCGCGCGCCGGAGCACCTCGGCCGTGGTGTCGGCGCGCGGGCCCAGCCCCGCGACGATGACCCGCCGGCCGAGGGCGTGGAGGTGCGTGACGTGTCCGGCCTTTGCCTTGAACTTCTCCGCCTCGAGCGCGGCCTTGATCTGGCCCCCGGCCGCGCGGTCGAGCCGCGCGAGCCCCTCCGGCAGACGCTTCTCCTCGGCGTAGAGGCCGACGACGACCGCGTCGGCCGCGACCTCCTCCAGCCGTTTCGTGACGATCGCGACCTTCACGCGCGGTCTCCTTCCTTGAGCGCCTGGGCCCGCCGGACCATGTCGAGCAGCCCCTCGGTCGTGTCGAGCTCGCCGAGCCGGTCGACCTCGACCCAACGGACATCGGCCGCGTCGCTGCCCGGCGCGACGCGCGTCCCCTCCGGGAACGCGAGGTAGTCCACCAGCACGTAATGATAGCGAATACGTCCAGCCTCGTCCCGGACGACGCGCTCCACCACGCCGGCGACGTCCCCCACCGTGATGCGGACCCCGCATTCCTCGGCCACCTCGCGCGCGACCGCCTCGCGCGTCGTCTCGCCGAGGTCGACGAGCCCGCCGGGCAGGCTCCACTTGCCGAGCGCCGGGGCCTGGCCGCGCTTGACGAGCAGCACGCGGCTCTCGTGGAGGACGATGGCGCCGACGCCGACGCGCGGGTGGTCCGGGTACTCGCGGCTCACGCGGGGCCGCAGAGCCACGCGTCGGTGGCGTACTTCTCCCTGACGAGCCGCTCGACGGCTTCGGTCTCCTCGGCGGTGAGCCCCTCGGGCCGGAGGTCGAGCCCGTGCTCGCCCTCGAACGCCGCCGCGAGCGCCTGGGCCACGTCGTCGAACTTCGGTCGGTGGCCGAGCGCCGCCTCGAGCGTCGTCAGCGTCGCCAGCGGGTCCGGTGTCGTCGGAAACACCGCGCCGACGCACGGCAGGTCGATGCCGAGCAGGATGGAGCCGTGCTGGAGGAACGTGGCGCCGTAGCGGCGCTGGGCGCTGCCCACGACCTTCCGGCCGCCGAGCTCGATCTCGCAGCTGCCGGTGCGCGCGAAGCAGAACGCGGGCGTCGGCTCGTCGCCGCGCGCGACGCCGACCATCTCGACCGGCGCGCCGAGCGCCTTGAGCCCGGCGACCAGCGCGCGCCCGATCCACTGGTAGCTGTGCAGCAGGTCGCGCGCGCCGCCGCCGATGTCCTCGGCCGCGGCGACGACGCTGTAGGTGAGCTCGCGCTCCGGGCCGTCGTGATAGATCGCGCTGCCGCCCGTCGGCCGCCTCACGAGCCCGACGCCGAGCCGCCGGCAGGCCTCGACGTCGACGTGGCGATCGAGAGGCTGGCCGTAGCCGAGCGACACCGTGGGCGGCGCCCACGCGAAGAAGCGGATCGTCGGCGGCGCGGCGCCCGCCCGGCGGCCCTGCCAGAGCGCCTCGTCCACCGCCATGTTCGTCGCGCCGTCCGAGGGCTCCGTCACGAGCAGCCGCCAGGTCCGGCCGCGGGGCCTGTCCGTCATGCTTCCAGCATCGCACGGGACCCCGGCGCCTGCTCGGACGCAAGCTCCATCACGTGCGTGGAGTCGGCGGCGCCGCCAGACGGACGGAAGCCGAGCGCCTCGTAGACCCGTGCCGCGCCCGCGTTCTCCGTACGCAGACGGAGCCGGTCGAAGCGGCCCCGAGCCGTCTCGATCACCGCTGTGACCAGGTGCCGGCCCACTCCGCGGCGCCGGAACTCCAGCAGGACGTAGAGGTGTCGCACCCTGCCGACGCGTGCATCGGCGGCATACGGGTCGACGTTGAGCCCGCACACACCGACGAAGCGCCCACCGACCCGCGCGCCGAACAGCGCTTCGCCCGGCCGGTCGAAGCGATTCGCGCCGCTGGCCCACTCGTCGAGGAGCCGCCGCACGAACCGCAAGTCGGCCTCCTCGCTCTCAGCGACCAGGGCGCCGAGGGCATCGCTCGGCAAGTCCTGGAGCCGCTCGATCATGGAACTCTGAGATTGCGCGGATACGTCTGCTTCGCGCGGTCGGCCGTGACCAGGTCGATCTCCGCCGTCAGAAACGGCGCGTCGGCGCTCGTCTCGCCGAGGATCTCTCCATCGGGGGACACGAGCCAGCTGCGACCCGCAAACGCCTCGCTGTCATAGGACCGGCGATTCGCAGAGGCGACGAAACACCCGGACATGATCGCGGCCAGGGACGCGGCCATGGGCCAGCGCCGGTGCCCGCCGGTCGCGCGCGGCGCCGCGATGAGCTGCGCGCCTCGCCGGCCGATCTCCCAGGCCGCCTCGGTGAACAGCAGCTCCGTGCACAGCTGAAAGCCTACGGTCACCGGGCCCACGGTCAGCGCGGAGAACTCTCGGTCGCCCTGATCGAACCACGTCGCCTCCCACCCGTCGGGCTCGTCCGGCAGATAGTATTTGGCGCGGGCGCCCTGATACGCTCCGTCCCGCGTCCAGCAGAACGCTTGATTGAGCCGTTTCCCCTGAGCTTGCACCGGGCGGGACGCGAGGACCATCTGCGTTTGCAACTCCGCCAGCCGCGTCATCATCGTGTCGTGGCTGGCGAGGGCGGCCCGCCATGCGGCAGGGTCGACCGTCCTGGTCGTGAAGGTCTTCCAGTCACAGAACGGCATTTCCGGCAGCACCACGATGTCCGTGGGGCTCGCCCGGAGATGGCGGACCAGGTCGGCCCAGGCGACGTCCCTGCGGGCGGCCTCGTCGGGAAGCTCGCACACCGTGATCTTCATTCGTCGGCTGGCGCCGTCACCGGCGACAGATGTAGATGCTGTTCTGGGGACCGGGCGCCTCCACGACCTCGACCGACGTGAAGCCGGCCGCGGCCAGGTACTGCCGCGCCGTCTGCACTCCCCAGGCGGTGCCGAGCCCCGCCCCGCCCTCGGCCAGCGAGACCGTCATGCAGTGGAGGACGCTCACGCCGTACATCCACGCGGCGAACGGGTTGGCGAGATTCTCCTCGAGGTTGCTCGAGGCTCGTGGCTCGAGCGCCAGGTAGACACCGTCGGGAGCGAGCGCCGCCGCGGCGCTTCGCAGGACCGCCGCGGGGTCGCGCTGGTCGTGAATGGCGTCGAAGGACGTGATGAGGTCGAATTGCGTCTCCGCGGGCAGACGGGTCACGTCGGCAACCTCGAACGCGGCGTTCGTGAGACCCATCGCGCGCGCTTCCGCGCGGGCTCGCTCGATGGCGTCGGCGGCGATGTCGTAGCCGACGAAGCGCGAGCGCGGGTATTCCCGTGCCATGAGGTTGATCGCGTGCCCCGTTCCACATCCGAGATCGGCCACGCGCATGCCCGCCGCGAGGCGTTCGGGAAGACCCTTGGCGGCCGGCAGGAAGCCCTTGACGAGCAGCCCCTCGTACAGCAACCGCCACGAGGCGTCCATGTAGTCGGTGAAGTCCGGTCTGAACTCCGAATACGGCACGCCCCCGCCGCTCTTGAAGCACTCGGCGACCCGAGGCAGCCGCTTGGCGAGCATGGCCACGCCCTGGCTGCCTGCCGCCAGATTTCGGCTCGACGTGCCCGTCAGACACACGGCGTGCTCGGCCGGCAGTCGGAACGTTCGCGAGGCGGCGTCGTACTCCATGATGCCGCCCGTCGCCATGGCGCCGAGCCACTCCCGGACGTAGCGCTCGTTCAGGCCGGCACGCTCGGCGATCTGCTGGCTCGTGCCGCCCCCCTTCGCCGCCGCTTCGAAGAGGCCCGTCCGCTGACCGATGTCGACCATCAGCGTGAGGATCCCACTCGTGTAGTGGCCGAACAGCTTGCGCGCAAACTCCTGGACGCGCTTCCGATCGGGCAGCTGCTCCATGGCGACTATCCCTCCTCTGCCTGCCGCCGGGTCGGGCGGCCCGAGCGATTCACGCGCGATCCACGAGCACGAACACGCAGCCCGTGTCCGAGTGCACGTCCTCGTCCACGCTGCCCGCGCTGGCGACGCTCGCCCATCCGGGTCCGAGGCGCCGGCCCGCCTGGACCAGTTCGCCTTCGAGGACGAAGACGAACTCCGGTCGCTCGTGAGTATGCATGGGAAACCGCGCGCCCGGCTCGAAACGCACGACCTGCATTTCGCAGCCGTCCGTCGTCGCGATGTCCTTCACGAACACCCCCGCGGCGAACGTGGAGGGCCGCCACGGCAGATCGTCGGTGTTCACCCACCGGAAGGCGCCGCGCTCAAGCGTGCTCATCGTCGTCACCTCGCCGCCTCACGTTGGCGGATACCTCGCCGAGCCAGTCGCGGAGGGCGGCCGTGACGAGCTCAGGTTGCTCGAGCGTGGGCAAGTGGCCGCAATCATCCACCACCACGAGGCGGGCTCGCGTGATCCGCGCCGCCATCATCGTCCCGTGCGTGACCGGGGAGAGCGTGTCGTCTCGCCCCCACAGCAGGAGCGTCGGACAGCTCGTCCTTCGAAGATCATCCCGCCGGTCAGGCCGCCCGAGCAGCGACGCACTCTGTCGCTCGAAGACGCCGGCACCGAGACGCCGGGCCATCCTCTGGAAGGCTGATCGTGCCGCTTGCGCGTTGGAGCCGCGTGCATACACGACACGCTCGGCCAGCTCCTCCACGACGACGTCGAATTCCCCCGCCCGCACTCGCTCGGTGAGCCGACGCCCACCCTCGGGGTCGTCGTCAGGCCCTGGGTTACAGCCCATGAGCCATAGCCCGGTGACCCGTGCGGGAGCCCTGGCCGCGACCTCGAGCGCCAGATTGGCGCCGTACGAAGTACCCGCGAGCAGGAACTGCGCCGGGGCGCGGCGCACCACAGCGGCCGCCGCCTCCGCCATGCTCGCCTCGGCAACGATGAGCGGCAGCGGCGCGACGAGATCACGCACGGCCTCGATCTGAACGCGATACAGCTCCTCGTCGCAGAGCATCGCCGGCAGCAGGACGAGGTACCTGACGCGCATCGCGCTCCCTTCAGAAACCCGACTATAACCTACGAGGTGTATAACGAGTAGGAAAGGAGAGGCATCCATGGCCACGGTAAAAAAGCTCAGGGCCACGACGTTCACGACGCCGTCGGATCGGGAAATCGTCGCGACGCGCGTCATCGACGCGGCGCGCAGGCTCGTCTGGGAGGCCTGGACGAGCCCCAAGCACGTGCCGCACTGGCTGCTCGGCCCGGAAGGCTGGACCATGCCCGTCTGCGAGATCGATCTGCGCCCGGGCGGCGCGTGGCACTACGGCTGGCGCGGGCCCGACGGCACACAGATGGAGATGCGCGGGGTCTACCGGGAGATCACGCCGCCCAAGCGGCTCGTCTCGACCGAGTCGTGGGGCGGTGACTGGCCCGAAACGCTCAACACGCTGGTCCTCACCGAGGAGGACGGCAAGGCGACGATGACGTGCACCGTCCTCTACGCGTCGAAGAAGAGCCGCGACGCCGCGCTCGGAACGGGGATGAAGGAAGGCTGGTCCGCGAGCTACGATCGTCTCGACAAGTACCTTCGAAGAATGGCATGAGGCGTTATGCGGCGCCTCCTCAGGACCTGTTCAGCCAGTAGAGAGCCAACAGAGAGCACACGAAGGAGGTTACATCGAGAGGCTCTCTGAACCAGGTCCAGTATGTCCACCGGGCGACTCTCGCTGAGAGCTCCGCGGATGGAGCCGCATCAGGCGGAATCTTCTGAAAGGCAAGCATCTCCCGGATGAAGAAGAGACCGCTCCACACGCGCATGACGATGTAGGAGGCCAGCGCGATCAGCAGCAGCCGGCGCACCGCGATGTCGTTCCAGGTCATGAACAGCGACAAGAGAACGAACACGCTGATGGCCGCGTGAACGGGGATCCAGAACCGCTGAAGTGGTACCCCGGTATCGGGCTGGATGATCGAAAACGATGCTGGAGGCGACTTGCTCCAGATAGGCGTAAGGACGGTGTGTTCGTAAAGGCCACCTCCAAACGCGCCGGCCATCGAGAGGCAGAGGAGAATCAACGACCACTCCGCCAGGCTCATCGCGGACGCTCGGCCACCTGAAGCTCGGGCCCACGCCTCGTTCTGCGAACTGCCGTCGGCGGCCTCCGATATACGGCGCGAAACGCGGCGTTGAATCGCCGAACGCTCGCGAACCCCGCCGCAAACGCGATCGCGGACATCGGCATCACGGTCTCGTCGATCAGCCGTTTCGCGCGTTGCACGCGCCAGGTCGTGGCGACGGCGATCGGCGACGCACCTGCGTACCGCATGAACAGCCGGCGCAGATGTCGGGTCGTCATCCCGAGCGTGTCGGCGAGGTCCGCGACGGTCTGGCCATCGTCGAGACATCCGCGCTCGATGAGCCGCAGGGCCCGTGTGACCGTGGCCGCAGCACCGTTCCACGCCGGTGTCCCTGGTGCCGTCTCGGGTCGGCACCGTAAACAGGGGCGGAAACCTGCGCGCTCGGCGGCGGCCGCGGTGGGGAAGAAGACGACATTGCGCGACTTGGCCGGCTTCACGGGACAGGTCGGGCGGCAATAGATCCGTGTCGTCAACACGCCGGTGAAGAACCGCCCATCGAACCGCGGGTCGCGCGCGATCCGTGCGCGATCGCACGTCGTTGAATCGAGGCCGGGGGCGGTCCTCACGACAGAGCGAGCCTAGCACGCGAACCGTGGCTCCTGGCGCCGTCGGGACGATGACGTCCGAAAACGGCGCGACCCGAACGGCCCCGGCCGCTAACGTCCAAGCCATGAGCGCTCGATACTTCTACGGCTGGAACGTCGTGGGCGCGACCTTCGTCATGGCGCTGCTCAGCTTCGGCCTTGGCTTCTACGGGCTCAGCGTCTACGTCGCGACGCTCCAGCGGCTGCATGGATGGTCGGCGTCCGCCGTGTCAGCGCCGGTCACGGTGTACTACGTTGCCGGCGCGGTTCTGACGGCGGCGATCGGCGACCTGTACGAGCGCTTCGGGCCGCGCGCCGTCGTGGCGGGAGGCAGCGTCGCGATGGCCGCCGGCGTGGCGGCGCTCGGCGTCCTCACGCAGCCGTGGCAGCTCTATCCCACGTTCCTGGTGATGTCGCTGGGCTGGGGGGCGATGAGCGGCGCCGCGGTCAACATCATCCTCGCCCCCTGGTTCCAGCGGCGGCGGGGCCTCGTCGTCAGCATCGCGTTCAATGGGGCCACCCTGGGCGGTGTCATCATTGCGCCGGCGCTCATCCTGCTCATCGGCGCGGTCGGCTTCACGCCTGCCCTCGAGGTCGCCGCCCTCGTGCTGCTCGTGGTGCTGGTCGCTGTCGCGGCCGGTGTGATGCGGCGGGGCCCTGAGGAGCTCGGCCTCGGCCCCGACGGCGACCCGCCTCCTTCCACACGCGCCTACCCCGAAGTTAGCGGCGCGCGAGGCTGGCGAGGCGAGGCGGTGCGCACGTGGCGCTTCTGGAGCGTGTCCGCGCCCTTCGCCCTCGGCCTCACGGCTCAGGTCGGTGTGCTCACGCACCTGGTGGCGCTTGTCACGCCGATGCTCGGCGCGGGCGGGGCCGCGCGTGCCGTGAGCGCGACGACCGCGGCGGCGCTGATCGGGCGTCTCGTGACGGGCTTCGTCGTGGATCGCCTGAACCGCCGTCTCGTCTCGAGCGCGACGCTCGTCATCCAGATCATCGGCCTCGCCCTGCTCGCGTGGGCGGCGTCACCCATGGTCGTCTACGCTGGCTGCGCGCTCTTCGGCCTGGGCGTCGGGAACCTGACGACGCTGCCCGGTCTGATCCTCGCCGTCGAGTGGCCGCGAGAGCAATTCAGCGCGCTCGTGGGCCTCGTCGTGGGGATCAATCAGTTCACGTTCGCCTTCGGGCCCTCCCTCGTCGGCGTCGTGCGTGACTGGAGCGGCACCTATGGCGTGGCGCTCGGGGCCTGCACGGCTCTCCAAGCGATCGCCGCCGCCCTGGTCCTGCTCGGGCCGTCGAGGTTCCTTCGCCGCCCTACGACCCCACGGTTGTCCGGCTCGGGCGCATCACGACGATCTCGTTGAGCACGCCGACCACGCCCGGGATCCGGCCCACCACGTCTGCCGCAATGGTGCGCGCCGCGTCCTCGCGCACCCCGCCCGTCAGCCACACCTGGCCGTCCTTGCACGTCACGGTGATGTTGCGCGCCTGCACCTCCGGATGCGCGATGAGCGCGGCCCGGGCCAGTGCCGCGAGGCTCAGGTCCACGACCTCCTTGCGGCCGGCTTCGATCGACTGGAAGTGGTCACCCCGCAGGCTCTCCCGGATGAGCGCGGCGCCCTTCTCCACGGTGAGGCGGTCGGTGTTCAGCATGAGATCGTAGAGCAGCGGGTCGTCCACATCGACCCGATAGAGGAACTTCACACGGGCCGCCCGTTCGCGGTCGCTCTGCCGCACGTACTCGAGGCTCGCGTCCTGGGTCAACCCCTGCTGGTGCTCGAGGCGTTGCGCGCGCTTGCGCTCGGACGCCGTCGTGCGCACGCGCACCGCGTGCGGGATCTGGCGCAGCACGATCGTGGACGAGCGCCCGGCCAGGACGACGTTGTCGTGGGCGGCCATCTCGAGCATGATCGCCTCGATGTACGCCTTGTAGCGGTGCTGCGAGTCGCTGAAGCGCTCCCAGAGCGTGGGCTTCTCCTCGATGCTGTGGCGCAGGTCCATCACGTCCTCACCGAACTGCTGCGACGCCTTCGCGAGGATCTCCCGGTCGGCGAACTCCCAGCCGAGCTCCTCGGCCAGCTTGCGGCCGATCTCGATGCCGAGGCTGCCCGCGGTCTCGGAAATGGCCACGACGCTCATCGCTTACCCCCTGTCACGTGTGAAGGCCCGGCAGACAAATGCCCTCGCGAGCCGCCGGGGGGCCCACGAGGCCATGGAAGGATTGTCCAGGCGTCTGATCCAGGGGCTTGTCGCCTCCGTAGAATCGCCGGACGACGGGTTCGAGGACCTGCCGGGCAGTCTAGGCACGCGCCGGAAGGGCTGTCAAGGCGGCGGGTCGCGAGACTCCGCGCTACCCCTTCAGTTCCTTCTTCAGCTCGTCGAGGAAGCGCCAGTCGGTGCCCTGGGCGATGATCTTCTGGGGGCTCAACTTGATCATCCCGGCCTCGTGGAGGCGGAGGGCGTAGAAGCGTACCGTGTCCTCGGGGTCGTATTCGCGCCATTGCCCGTAGGGGATGTCTTTGACCGCCTGAAGCGCGTGGTCGAAGCGCTGGGTGAAGCCCTTGTCCACGAGGTACCGCGCTACCCGCTCCGGCTCCAGTGCGCAGAGGCTGTTGGCTTTCAGGATGGCTCGCAAGGCCCGCTTGGTCGCCACCGGGTGCTTGCGGACGAACTCCCGGTTCCCGATCATCATGCAGCAGAAGTACTGGGACCATGGTCGATCGCGCGTGCTGTTGACCACGACGTGGCCGATCTTCCTGGCTCGCAGCTGCTGGGGCTCCGGGGGAAACCCGAGGAACGCATCGACTTTCCCTTCCGCCAACAGCTGCATGGCCTCCGCCGGTCGGTGGACGACCCAGTTGATGTCCCGTCGCGGGTTCAGGCCGACGTGCGCGGCCATGGTCGAGAGGAACACATGCTGGGCGGATCCGACCTCCAGCACGGCAACAGTCTTTCCCTTGAGGTCACGGATCGTACGAACGCGGTCTGTCCCAAAGAGCTCGAAGCAGCCGATATGGAGGCCTCCGAGGATCACGATCGGATCCCCGGCCTCCACGCGAATGATGCTCGGCGCCGCGAAGTGGTTGTTGATGTCAGCCTCGCCCGACGCGAGCGCTTCGGTGATTCCGAGCGCGCCCGCCTTCTGGACGTACTGGACGTTGGTGAATCCCTCAGCCTGCAGCAGCTCGCCGGCGACGTACTGCGGGGCCTGACACACGCTGGGGATCTTGACCAGCCTGAGTGTCGCCGTCTCCGGCGGCGGCTCGGCAGCGACAGGTTCGGGTCGGAGTCCGTGGAGCCCCGCCATGCCCGCCAGGGCCATCCCACCCACGAACTCGCGCCGGCTCAAGCTCTCTCGGTCGCTCATGAAGACCTCCTCCCGAAGCACGAGACGCGGTCACATCGAGAATGGACCTTGATCCTACCGCAATCACCTCATCCCGCGGCGTAGTTGACCTGTCCCCAGATTGACGCGCGCTCCTGCGACACGCCGGGGCCTCGCCGCATGTGGCGCGTGCCGCCCGTCTGCGCGAACCCGTAGCGCGCCAGCACCTCACGTGCGGCCCGGTTGGCGCCGGGTGAAATGACGCTGGGCGCGTCCGAGAAGCGCAACGACAGCGCAGCGACGAGCAGCACTTCGGCGACCGCGGCCTCGCGTGCCACCCACGGACCGATGCGATTCTCCTGCGCGATGGCGAAGCCCGAGAGCTCGCCGCTCCGATCGCGGGTTCCGAAGGCGCGGCCTGGAAACGCCGCCAGCCAAAGACCGAGCAGCCGTTGCCAGTCGGCGCCGAAGATCGGAGCATCGAGGCGTCTGATGCGTTCGACGTCGTCCGGGCCCAAGGTGATGGCGCTGTCAGGTCGTGCGGTCGGTCCCGCGGCTTCCGCCCGGGTGTAGAGGCACACGTCGTCCTCGTCCGCGAAGCCGAGCGAGGTGTAGAGGGGCGCGCCGGCCGCCGTGGCGTCCAGCAGCACCGACGCCGTGCCGCGATCACCGATCCACGCGAGCACGTCTTGCATGAGCGCGCGGCCGATGCCCCGCCCCTGAGCGTCCGGGCGGACGGCCATCATCCCCACGTAGGCGAAGCGACCGTAGTCGAGGGCCCCGACGCAGCCGAGAATCGTGTTCCCGTCCACCGCGACACGCCAGCCGCCAGCATCGAGCGTCAGGAACCGCCGCAGGGTCTCGGCGCGGCCCTCGCGACCGCCGTACGCGGCCTTGAGCACGACATCGGCGGGCTCGACATCCGCCGGAGTGAGTCCGCGCACGGCGCAATTCAGTGACGACCGATCGCGGGAGCTTCCCTTCGTCACATTAGTTGCCGGTCCGGCTTCCTCCCGCTCGGCCGGCCCGCGTTGCCTCGGCGATCTGCGCCGCGTGCTCTTCGGCGTGCTCACCTACCCGCCGGGCGAGGAACTCGATGGACATGACACCGAGCGAGGGATGGCGACCTTGTCGCGACCAGTCAGCGTCGGGCAGTGTCTGGAGCAGCCGCGCGAGTTGCTCATGCTCGGCCACGATCGTGTCCAGGAGGCCTCCGACCGCTTCGCCGCGGGCCAAGCTGGCGCGGCGATAGCCTTCCTCGTCGAAATCGACGAAGACAGGCGCGTCTTCGTAGAGAAGGCGCCGGATCCGGAGCCCGTAGACGTGGACGATGACATCGCGCAAATGGGTCAGAGTCTCCAGCGCCGACCACTCTCCCTCCCGCGGCGGCTGGCCGAACCGTCCGGGCGGCGCAGCCTCCACGGCGCGCTGTACGACGCCGGCCGACGACCGCATCCGCTCGAGGATCGCGCGATGCTCGGGGCTCATTCGCGGCTTCCCCCTGCCCATTCAAATCCAGACATCATTCGCGGCGGTCCGTTCACCACCCTCGTGCCCTGTGTTGAGCACCCCGCGCGGTTCAATCAAGAGTAACTTGACCTCCTTTTCTGCATAGGGCTTGTGCTCGACGCCCTTTGGAATCACGAACATCTCCCCCGTCGAAACATGGACCGCGCCCTCCCGAAGATCGATCCGCAGCTCACCTTCCACCACGATGAACGTCTCATCGGTGTCTTTATGGTCGTGCCAAATAAAGTCACCCTGCAACTTCACGACCTTGAATTGGTAGTCGTTCATTTCGGCGATGACCTTTGGCTGCCATTGCTCGTGGAATAGCCCGAACTTTTGGCGGAAGTTGATCGATTTGTAGCTCACATGACTCCTCCGTCGTTTGTTAGAGGCTCGCGCTCTATTGCTGAACTTGTGAACCGCGGACTGCTCGGATCGGCGTAACCAACGAACGTTCCGGGCCCACAAGGCGCCGACACCTGAACTGGGACCTACCGCGCGCCGCTTCAGGCGAGCAAGCCGCACCCCCAGGACCACGTGGCTCGCGATGATCAACGGCACGAGGAACGTCGGCAGCAGGCTCAGTGGCAATCGCAGCAGCGCCGCCATTGACTCCGAAGCCGCCACCCCCAGGCGAGCCGCCGTCACCACGACGAACAGGATGTCCGCCAACCCCAACAGGTTCCACAGTGTGTAAGCCCCGCGGCGCCCGGCCCGCGCCGGCGATCCCGACAGCAGCAGCAGCGCCGCCAGGCTCGCCACCGCGATGTCGCCCCACCCGCCCGGAACTGCGAACGCGTACGGTAACCGTCCGCGCCCGTAAAGGTACAGGAAGTAGGCCCCGACGAAGCGCGTCAGGTGCAGCCCAACGAGCCACCGCACATCGATTGCCAACAGCCACGCGCGGAATCCCGTGGAAAACCACCCAGTCCCGAGGACCACCGCCGTCAGCCCGAACAACACCAGAGGCACCGCCGGCGGTCGTAGAATACTCACGATGCCGACGGCCCCGACGCCGGTCGCGATGACGAGCCAGCCAAGGCCGATGAGCACGACGGTTCGTGAACTGACGGTACCCTCGCGTGGCATCGCAACTCGGTCGCGGACCGTGGTCACCTGGAAGCCGCCGAGCGCTCGCGGTGAGCAGCCGCGGCAAGCGAACGCAAACCAGCGGTCTGCTCGACTGCGTGGTTCGGCATCGCGAGCCGCTTTACTCGGGATCCGGTGCCTTGCGGCACTTCCTACACGCCGGCAAGGCGCGAGACGATGGGCGCGACCGTCTCGATGCCTGAGTCTCTCACGACGTGATACGAGATCCCGTAGCGTCCACGACGCACCTGCATCTCGTTGACGATCTGATCCACCGATCCGATGAAAATGGAGGGCATCTCGAGCACGCTATCGACCGAGATGCCGTCCCACTCCCGCTGGCGCATGAGTCGCTCGGCCGCCTCCCGGCGGTTCTCGGCAATGACCACCGAGCTGACGATGCTCAGTTCGATGGCATCGAAGCGTGAGCCCGCCTCGTGGCGGATCCATCCAATCTTCTCAGCGATGCTTTCAGCGAGGAGCCCTGACGGGTCCGATCCGATGCGCCTACCGGCTGATCGATTGGAAATGGCGAGAGGGTTCCCGGGCGCTGCCGTCTGGATCCCGATGATGTTGGCCGCGCGCGCCGCAATCGAGAGCATCCGTCTACCGCCCGCGCCGACCAGAATGGGTGGATGCGGCCGCTGAACCGGTTTCGGAAACGAATCCACCTTCGTGACCGTGTAGAAGCGGCCAGAGAATGTAAACGCCTCGGCGTCGAACAGCCCCTTGAACACCTGGAGCGCCTCCGCGAAACGGTCGACGCGGACGCCGGGCGGGTCAAATGGAAGCCCGGCTGCCTCGTACTCAGGTCGAGAGAAGCCGGCCCCGAGCCCCAACTCGAACCGGCCGCCTGACAACACGTCGAGCGTGGCTACCTCCTTGGCGAGGACGACTGGGTGCCGGTAGTCATTACAGATTACTAGACTCCCCACGCGCAGTGTCTTCGTGGCGGCCGCGACGGTCGCGAGCGCAGCTATTGGGGCAAGCTGGTGACCGAGCGGCTCCTCGATAAAGTGGTCCCGGATCAGAAACGTCGCGTAGCCTGCGATCTCAGCGCGGCGCGCCGCATTCAGGAGTTCTGCGGCTGAACGAGCGCTTTCGCCCAAGACTCCGAAGCGAAACGGGCGGGGATTCACAATAAATTCACCTCTGCGGCCAGGCTTCTAAGTCCGCTCTTCCACGATCGTTGCCGAACGCATCGGGCGCTCACCCGCGCGAGCGCAGCGAGCGTCGGGTGCAGCGCCGAGTTAGCCAGCGGCGACCGAAGTGACCCGCCGACTCGCCACACAGCATCATCGCGACAGCAATTCGTCGAGCACGGCGAACGCAGGCGATCTCACGTCAGCCGAACCCAGGTTGGAGAGGGCGACGACGGTGGCGCCCGCTGCTTCGTGCCGCACTGAGAACGCGCGATACCCGGCACCAGTACCGCCAGCCATCACGATGCTGTGGCCGGCGCGGTTGCCGACCAGCACGCCAGCGCGACACTCAGAAACCGACCCGTCAAGCAATGGCACCGGCTCAGCTAAGCGCGCGGCGAGCGTCGCCCACGACGAACCGCTCGAGAGCACTTCGGCTTCGTAGCGGGCGAGATCACTCATGCTCGACACGACCCCGCCGTCTCCGACCCGATCGAAGCAGGTGCGCCACCGCCCGTAGCCGTCACCGTCCAGTGGCAGGTATCCCTCGGCAAGGTTCGGGATGACCTCCCAACGATCGTCTCGATACCACGTGTGCCCCATGCNNCTCATCGGCAAGAGACCGAAGAGACTCTCCCGCCGCGCGCCCGACTACGATGCCAAGCAGCCAGAATGCTGTATTCGAATACTCGCATCGAAGTCCGGGCGCGTACCTGAGATCCCGTTGTCTTGCCAGGAGCGCCAAGATCACTTCGTCCGTCATAGGGGCGTCCATCGACTGCCCGGATTCGTTGACGAGCTGCCCGTAGTCGGGCAGACCCGCCGAGTGCGACATGAGGTGTGCGATCTTCACTTCGTCGGCCCACGCAGGGAGCTCCGGCACGTACTGGCGCAGGGAATCAGAGCGGGTTAACCAACCAGAGTCCTCAGCCATCAGTACACAGGCAGCCGTGAACTGCTTGGAGACCGAAGCGAGGTAGAACACCGTCGACTCCGTGACCGGCACGCCATGCTCGAGACTCGCCAAGCCTGACGCGCGGAACGCAAGCAACCCGCTCGCGTCCACGACACCGAGAACCAGGCCAGGCGATGCGTCCTGCGCGATCGGAGACACCGCCTTCTCTAAGGCTCGCCGCGCGCGAATCGACAGAGGTTCTACCAACGCATTTCCGCCCTTCGTCTGGCTAACGCTCGGTATCAGCCGCTAAGGCCGTCCGCCGCATGCCGAAGTTAGATTGAGCCATGGCGACGCCGCTGACCTCATGCCCGACCCTGGAGCGCTCGTCGGAGTTGGGCGACGTGGTTGTCATCGTGCGCCGCAAGCCTGGCTACCCAGTCGGCAAGGGTCAGGCGACCCCGGCTGAGGTGGACACCGCCGCGCCGCCACTCCGTCGGCGAGAGGGACCTCAGGAGTACCAACACCTCGGCGCGGCGCCGACGAAATGCGGCCAGAGCCTCACCGGTGTCGTTGCGGAGATACTGGCGCTCCTCGGCCCATCGCTCGGGATCTAGCGGGTGGCCAATCGAGCCTCCGATCCTCCAAGGAGCCAGGTCGTTCGCGCTGGCCCCGAACACGAGGATGCGAGGCTCGTCGAGCGCCACAACAGTGTGGAATCGGATCTGGAAGAGCTCCTCCACATCACGAAGGTGGCAGACGATTTCCTTGGCCGCCCAATTGTGGGCGTCGGGACGCACGGACAACTCTTTGTCCGTCTTGCCAGAAATCGCCCCCTCCAGCTCCTGCGGTGTTTCGTCGAGACGGCTGAGGCGCGCCTCTATCGGGAGTCCGCTGTACTCTTCGGCGCTAGGCATCCAGGCCCTCTGCCCGCTCCAACCGCGTCGCGGCTTTGGTACCGCTGCAATCTAACGTTCGCGTTGAGCGGCGCGCCGCTTCTTGGCGCGTCCGCTCTCCAACGCGCTGTTAGACGGCACTCCAGCAGTGCGGCCGGCAGACATCTCGCATAGCCTGTACCGGGCGAGAACTTCGCGCAAGAACACGGCTTTCGCCTTCTCTCCTGCTCTAAAAGGAAGCGGTATCTCGGAGCCCCAATTGTTCCCCGCCTTCGCATCAGCCCAACGCCTATCCGCCTTGGTATGGAAGTGTAGGAAAGACGTGCTGCGGATATAGAAGATACCGGGCGAGCGTTCGGTCACGCCCGGTAACGCGCGAATGCGCGCGAGCACCTTCGCAACATCGCGAAGATCCCCTGTCCGTGCGTGGCCCATCAGACTTGCCGTCTAACGTGGCCGTTCAGTGGCGCGCGGCTTCATGCGCGTCCACTGAAACGGCATGTTAGGTTGCGCGCCTTGCAAAGTCATTCCTTGGAATCCTGTTCCGACACCGCACGGATGGCAGCCAAGCACACAAGGCACAGGAAGCCGCGTCCGGTACGGCGATAACGTCCTGCATCGGTGTCGGCAGCCCACAGAGGCGACAGAGGGCAGTGGGGCTCACGCGCGGCTCTGCACGGGAGGAAAAGCCGGGGAGCGATGCACCCCAGCCCGCTTCCTCCTTGCGCTGGGCCTCCTCGCGTTCTTCGGACTCCTCGGCAACGATGTCGTCGCACAGCGCAATACACTTGTCGCAGATGTACACGCCGGGACCCGCGATGAGCTTTCGGACATCGTTCCGATGCTTGTCGCAGAAGGAGCATCGGAGCTCGCTCCGGGGAGTGCCGGGACTCGACGCGGGGCCATGTTTCGTGAAGGGCCACATAAGCTTATCTCGCGCGGCCTAACTAGAATTCGGCTGCAGGATAGGCAGGTCTGCATAAGACAGCAAACGCTGCGAGCTCTTGCAGCATATTGCGGAGGCAGCTGCGGTCGCGCGCGTCATCGCCGCTCTTTGTTCTCGGCATGTTGGGCCAGAAACTCGCGGGTTGGTGCCTGGGGATAGGCTGCGAGATCCTGCCGCGTATCTTGGCGCACTTGGGTGGAGACACTGCGGGGCCGTGCAGGAGCGAGAGTCAATCCGGACATCCGCAGGCACTATAGCCTGCCAACGGACGAAGCGGCAAGGCGGCGCGGGCGTTAGGCTAGGGCCGGCGGGTCCAGCGCAGGTTCGGCTCGCGGGCGGCCTTGGTCTGATCGAGCCGGCGCACCGGCGTGGTCGCGGGGGCGTCGTGGATCACGGCGGGGCTCTGCTCGGCCTCGCGCGCGATCTGGATCATCGCATCGCAGAACTGGTCGAGCGTCTCCCTCGCCTCCGTCTCCGTCGGCTCGATCATCAAGGCCTCCTCGACGATCAGCGGGAAATAGGTGGAGGGCGCGTAGAAGCCGAGGTCGAGGAGCCGCTTGGCGATATCCGTCGCCGTCACGCCGAGCTTCT
>QHSZ01000134.1 GCA_003220595.1 Candidatus Rokuibacteriota bacterium
CGCGCGCGACCTTCCAGCGGAAGTGCGGGCGGATCGGGAAGCTCAGGTCGACGACGCGCACTGGTCGGCGAGCACCTGCGCCACGCACGCCGTGACCTTCACCCCCGTCGGCAGGTGCAGGAACTCGTTCGGGCCGTGGGCGTTCGAGCCGGGACCCATCGCGCCCGTGATGAGGAACTGGGCGGTGGGGAAGCGCGCGCCCAGCATGCTCATGAACGGGATCGAGCCGCCGGTGCCGTGGAACACCGCGGGCCTGCCGAAGTAGGTCGCCGACGCGCGGGTGATCGACTCGAGGAGGCGGGGGCTCGTGGGGGGCGCCTCCCAGCCGCTGCCGCCCTCGCCGTAGGTCTCGAGCGTGACCCTGGCGCCGTAGGGGGGATCGCTCTCGAGGATCTCCTTGAGCCGGCGCACGGCCCGGCCCGCGTCGCACGTGGGCGGGAGCCTCAGCGAGAGCTTGAGCGACGTCCTCGGGCGCAGCACGTTGCCGCCGTCGGCGGGGAGCGGCAGGCCGGCGGCGCCGATGACCGCGAGCGCGGGCCGCCAGGTGTTGTTCAGGATCAGCTCGAGCGGGTCCGTGCTCACCGGCCGCATGCCGGGGACGAACGGAAAGCGGTCGAAGACCTCCTCGCCCAGCACCTTGGCGACCTCGCGCGCCTCGGCGAGACGCCCGGGCGGGATCTCGACGTGGAAGTCGCGCGGGATGATCTGGCCGGTGTTCGCGTCCTCGAGCCGCGCCAGGAGCTGGCGCAGGATCCGGACGCTCGAGGGCACGATGCCGCTCGCCGCCCCGGAGTGGACGCCCTCCGTGAGCACCTCGACGCTGAGGACGCCGCCCACGACGCCGCGGAGCGAGGTGGTGCCCCAGAGCTGCTCGTAGTTGCCGCAGCCGGAGTCCAGACACACGACGAGGCTCGGGGTGCCGAGGCGGCCGGCCAGCGCGTCCACATACGCGGGGAGGTCGAAGCTCCCGCTCTCCTCGCACGCCTCGATCAGCACGACGCAGCGCGAGTGCCGCGCGCGCTGCTCCTCGAGCGCCTGGATCGCCGTGAGGGCCGCGAAGGCGGCGTAGCCGTCGTCGCCGACGCCGCGCCCGTAGAGCTTGTCCCCGCGGCGCACGGGCGTCCACGGCCCGGACCCCTCGGCCCAGCCGACCATCTCGGGCTGCTTGTCGCAGTGGCCGTAGAGGAGCACCGTGTCCCCGCCGGCGCCGGGCGCCTCCATGAGGAGGAGGGGCGTGCGCCCTTCGAGCCGCACGACCTCGACGCGCAGCCCCTCGATGGCGCGCGTCTTCGCCCAGCCCTCGAGGAGCGCGACGGCGCTGTCGAGGTGGCCGTGCGCGCGCCAGTCGGCGTCGAACATCGGCGACTTCGCGGGGATCCGGATGTACTCGGTGAGCGCGGGCACGACGGACTCGTCCCAGGTGCGCTGGACGAAGTCGCGGACCTTGCCGGAGTCGAGTGCCATCGCGCGCCCGTTCAGGACGCGATGCGGAGGCCGGAGCGGAGCTCGTAGAGCTCCTGGACTTCGAGCGGCACGTTCGCGATCCGCGCCAGCTTCCCGCAATGCCGGCAGTGGATGAAGGCGGGCTCGCGCTTGATGAAGGTGCTGTCGCACTTGGGGCAGCGCACGGCCGCCTCGGTGAGGAACGTCCGTGCCGCGCGCGCGAGCGCGAGGTCGGGTGTCAGCCTGAGCACCTTGCCGCCGGCCTTCATAGGCGGACGCCATTGTACTGTACGCCGGGCCCCGCGCAACGGGTGTTAGCATAGGACGGTCGGATCCCATGGAGAGGCCGACCTCGCTCTGGCTCGTGACGCTCGTGCTCGCCGCGTACGGTGCCCTGGCGGTCTGGGCGGCCGTGACCCTCCGGGATGCGAGGCCCGCGGGCGGGGGCGTGCTGGCGCTCGGCGCGGCGGCGGGGCTCTTCTTCGGACAGCGTTGGGCCCGGTTCCTCGTCTATCTCGTGGCGCTCCTGGTGGCCGTGAGCTGGGGTTACTCGGTCTGGATCCTGGCCTGGGCCCGCTGGCCGTTCCAGGATCCGACCGGGATCGTGGTGACGCTCGTGCCCGGCGCGCTCCTGATCGTCGTGCTCGGCTGCTCGAGCGTCCTGGTGTCCCGATACTTTCGCCGGCCGCCCGGCTGAGGAGGTGCCCATGTGGCCGCACTCGAGGAAGCTCGCGATGCCGAAGCCGGACCAGGCGCTGCCCGGGCGCAATGAGCGCATGCCCACGCCGGCGAAGCACTTCGTGAACGGCAACCCGCTCGTGCCGCCCTTCCCCGCCGGGACCGAGCTCGCGATGTTCGGCCTGGGCTGCTTCTGGGGCGCCGAGCGAAAGTTCTGGCCGGAGCGCGGCGTCTTCTCGACGGCGGCCGGCTACGCGGCCGGCTACACGCCGAACCCGGACTACGAGGAGGTCTGCTCGGGTCTCACGGGGCACAACGAGGTCGTGCGTGTCGTCTTCGACCCCACGCTCGTGAGCTACGAGCGATTGCTCAGGGTGTTCTGGGAGAGCCACGACCCGACGCAGGGGATGCGCCAGGGGAACGACGTCGGCACGCAGTACCGCTCGGGGATCTACGTCGCCTCGGCCGAGCAGCGGGCACTCGCGGAAGCGTCGCGCGACGCCTATCAGCGCGTACTGTCGAAGGCGGGCTTCGGCAGGATCACCACCGAGATCCTCGACGCGCCCGAGTTCTACTACGCCGAGGACTATCACCAGCAGTACCTCGCGAAGAACCCGGGCGGGTACTGCGGCCTCGGCGGCACCGGTCTCGCGTGCCCGGTCGGGCTCGCGGCGTCGGCGGGTTCTGCCTAGCTTCGCGAGCCGCGCTTCTTCTCGCGCAGCGCGCGCCAGACGCGCTCGGCGCGGAGCGGCATGTCCAGGTGCCGCACGCCCAGCGGCCTGAGCGCGTCCACGACCGCGTTCACGACCGCGGGGGTCGAGCCGATCGTCGCCGCCTCGCCGATGCCCTTGGCGCCCATGGGGTTGTGGGGCGTCGGCGTGACGGTTTCCGCCGTCGTGAACGACGGCAGGTCATCGGCCTTCGGCACCGCGTAGTCCATCAGCGTCCCCGTCACGAGCTGGCCGTCCTCGCCGTAGACCAGCTCTTCGTAGAGCGCCTGCGCGATGCCCTGGGCGAGCCCGCCGTGGACCTGGCCCGCGACGAGCATCGGGCTGATGCGCACGCCGCAGTCGTCCACCGAGACGAACGTCCGCACCGCCACGCGGCCGGTCTCGGTGTCCAGCTCGACGACCGCCACGTGGGCGCCGAACGGGTACACGAGCTGGGGCGGGCGGAAGAACTCGGTCGCCTCGAGGCCCGACTCGACGTCGGGCGGGAGGCCGTCCTGGTAGGCGCGCGCGGCGATCTCGGCGAAGCCGAGAGCCTTGGCGGGCGTGCCCTTCACCTGGTAACGGCCGTCGGCGAACACGACGTCCGGGGGCGCGGCCTCGAGCATGTGGGCCGCGATCCGGCGCGCCTTCGCCTGGACGCGCAGCGCCGCCTGCATGATCGCCGAGCCGCCGACGGCGAGGCTGCGGCTGCCGCCCGTGCCGTTGCCCATCGGCGTGTTGAGCGTGTCGCCGTGCCGGACGACGATCCGGTCGAAGTCGACGCCCAGATGATCCGCGATGATCTGGGCGAACGTCGTCTCGTGGCCCTGGCCGTGGGCCGAGGTGCCGGTGTACGCCGTCACCACGCCGCTCGGCTCCGCACGCACCACCGCGCTCTCGAAGGGGCCGAAGCCGCACATCTCGACGTAGCACGCCATGCCGACGCCGAGGAGATGACGGTCGTTCCGCTGGAGGCGCTCCTTCTGCTCGGCGCGGAGCTTCGCCACGCCCGCGAGCTCGAGCGCCTTCGTGAGCGCGCGGTCGTACTCGCCGCTGTCGTAGTTCTGGCCCGTCGGCGCCTTGTAGGGGAAGGCGCTCGGCGGGATGAAGTTCTGGCGCCGCACCTCTTCGGGCGCTCGGCCGAGCTCGGCGGCGATCACGTCGAGCAGGCGCTCGAGGTAGTACGCGGCCTCGGGCCGGCCGGCGCCGCGGTAGGCGGCGACCGAGGTCGTGTTGGTGAAGACGCAGGTGGACTGGAGGTCGATGTGGGCGACCTTGTAGACGCCGACGCCCATCATCAGCGTGAGGTCGGGGATGAACGTGAAGATCGGGTAGGCGCCGATGTTCGCCGTCACGCGCATCCGCAGCGCCGTGATCGTCCCGTCGTCCTCGACGGCGGCCTCGAGGTCGGTGACCTGATCACGCCCGTGCGTGGTCGCCAGCATGTGCTCGAGCCGCGTCTCGCTCCAGCGCAGGGGGAGGCCGTAGAGGCGCGCGAGAACGGCGAGCGTGGCGTCCTCCGGGTAGCAGCCGAACTTCACGCCGAAACCGCCGCCCACCTCGGGCGCGATCACGCGGACCATGTTCTGCGGAAGGCCGAGCGCCGTCGCGAGGTCGTTCCGGAGGCTGTGGGGCGCCTGGTTCGTCGCCCAGAAGGTGAGGCCGCCCGTCGCCGGATCAGGGACGGCGAGCGCCGCGCGCGGCTCGAGCGGGACGCCGCAGAGCCGCTGACTCACCATCCGCTGCTTCACGACGCGCCGGGCCTTGCCGAAGATCGCGTCGGGATCGCCTGCCTTGATCTGGTTCCGGTGCTCGACGTTGTCGGGCGCGTCCGCGTGGAGCCGGGGCGCGCCCTTCGCCATCGCCTGGAAGGGATTGGTCACGGCGGGCAGGACATCCCAGTCCACGGCGACGTCGGCCGCGGCGTCCACCGCGACCGCTTCGCTCGTCGCGATGACGGCGGCGACCGGCTCGCCCACGTGGAGCACGCGGTCCACGGCGAGTGCCCAGTGCTTGCGCCCGATGCTCGCGGCGGCGCCGCCGCCGCCCTCGGCGCTCGCGCCGCCGAGCGGCAGCGGTGCGCAGAGGTGCTTGATGTCCGGGCCCGTGACGACCTCGAACACGCCGGGGCGCCGGGCCGCCTTCGAGGTGTCGACCTTCCTGATCCTTGCATGGGCGTGGGGGCTCCGGACGAAGACGACGTGGTGCAGTCCGGGCGGCGTCACGTCGGTGACGTAGGTCGCGCGGCCCGTGATCAGCCGCGGGTCTTCCTTGCGCTTGACTTCCGCACCCATCAGCCTCGGCGTCGCCATCGCGGGTCCTTTCAGGGGAATTGACGCCTCACAGGATACCTCAGGCGACAAGGAGCGAGCGGCGGCCGGCCGGCGGAGGTCGCCGACCGGCCGCCGGGTGAGCGGGCGCTACGCCTTGTCCTTGATCGCCTGGAGCACGCGCTCGGCGATGAGCGGCACGCCGCGGACGCGCGCCCCCGTGGCGGCGAAGATCGCGTTCGCGAGCGCGGGAGCGATCGTCGTGGCGCCGGGCTCACCGACGCCCGTCGGGTACTCGGTGCTCGGCACGACGTGCACCTCGACGACGTCGGGCACGTCGTTCATGCGGAGGACCTGGTAATCGTGGAAGTTGCTCTGCACGAGCGCGCCGTTGGCGACGGTGCCCCGCTCCTTGAGCGCGTTGCTCAGGCCGAACAGGAGCGAGCCCTCGACCTGGGAACGGACGCCGTCCGGATTCACGACGATGCCGCAGTCCACGGCGCAGATGATTTTTTCGACGCGCACCTGACCCGTCGCCGGGTCCACGCGCGCTTGCACGACCGATGCCGTCCACGTCGGCGACTTCTTCTCCTGCGCCGACACGCAGGCGAGGCCGCGGCCGACGTTCGGCGGCAGCGGCGTGCCCCAGCCGGCGCGCTCGGCGGCGAGCCGGAGCACGTTGGCCAGGCGTGGCGCATCCCCGAGCATCGAGAGGCGGAAGGCGAGCGGGTCGGTCTTCGTCAGGTCCGCCAGCTCGTCGACGAAGCTCTCGACGGCGAAGAACGTGTAGTTCGGCGCGACGGCGCGCACGTACCCGACGGAGATTCCCGTCTCCATGCGGATCGCCCGAACCGACTGGTTGGCGATCGAGTACACGTGGTCGGCCCCGTTGAGCGCGAACTGGTCGAGGCCCTGCTTGTCGACGAAATCCGGGCCCCACCGGTTCCCCGGGTGCGTGGCGACGATGACGTTGTCCCACGCGGCGACCTTGCCCGAGGCGTCGAGGCCTCCGCGAAGCGTCTGGAGCGTCGCGGAGCGGTAGAAGTCGCGGCGGAGGTCCTCCTCGCGCGAGCGGATCAGCTTGATCGGCCGACCCGCCTCGCGCGCGATGATGGCCGCCTCGAGGATGATGTCGGGATCGAGCCGCCGGCCGAAGCCCCCGCCGAGGTAGTGCTGATGGATCCGGATGTTCTTCTGGTCCGTCTTGAGCACCGCGGCCAGCGTGCCCATGGCCAGCGTCTGGAACTGGCTGCCGGTGTAGAGGTCGTAGACGCCGCCCTCGAACCGCGCGACGCAGTTCATCGGCTCCATCTGCATGTGGGCGACGTAGTCCGTGGTGTAGCTTGCCTGGTGGACGCGCGCGGCCTGGGCGAAGGCCGCGGCGCCGTCACCGCCCTTGTGCCACTCGATCGCGCCCGCGCCGTCCTTGGCCTTGGCGGCGAAGTCGCGGAAGATCGACTCGCTGCTCACGCCCGCATTCGGGCCCGGCGCCCAGGTGATCTTGAGCGCGTCGCGCGCCTTCACCGCCGACTCGTAGGAGGTCGCGACGACCGCCACGAGCTGGTCGTTCACGATGGTCTTGAGCCAGCCCTTGACCTTCTTGGCCGCGGTGTCGTCGACGGCGGTGTGCTTGCCGCCCTCGCGCGTCGGCGGGTAGGCGGTCTTCGCATAGACCATGCCGGGGACGAACGAGTCGATGCCGAACTTGGCGCGGCCGTTGGTCTTCTCCGGGATGTCGAGGCGCTGGATCCACTGGCCGACGACCCTGTACTCACTCGGTTTCTTGAGCACGAGCTTCTTCAGGTCGTCCTCGGAGAACTTCCTCGTGATCGGCGCCTTGGCGACGATCTCGCCGTAGGAGATCGAGCGTCCGGTGGGCAGGTGACGCACCATGCTGCGCGCCGCCACGCACTCCTCGGCCGGCACCTTCCAGTACTGCGCGGCCGCGTCCACGAGCGCCAGGCGCGCCGCGGCGCCCGCGCGCGAGAGCGTGTCGAACGTCCAGTTGACGCTCCAGCTACCGCCCGTGAGCATCAGCCCGTACTTCGGGTCGCTCGTCGGGTAGTCGACGCGGATGTCCTTCCAGTCGGCCTCCAGCTCCTCGGCGAGGATCTGCGCGAGCGCCGTCCCGACACCCTGGCCCATCTCGGACTTCGTGATGTGGACGGTCACGAGCCCATCGGGTGTGATCGTCATCGAGGCGTCCGGGTCGAATGCGGACGCGCTCGCGGCGCGCCCCACGCCGTCGCCGAGGGTGAACCAGAGCGTCATGCCGACGCCCGTCGCGGCGCTGCCCTTCAGGAAGTCCCGGCGGTTCAGCTCTGTGGTCATGGCTACACCCCCGCCGCGCGCTTGATGGCGCGCTTGATGCGCACGTACGTGGCGCACCGGCAGATGTTGCCCGACATCGCCGCGACGATCTCGTCGTCGGTCGGCTTCGGGGTCTTGGCCAGGAGCGACGCCGCCTGCATGATCTGCCCGGACTGGCAGTACCCGCACTGCGGCACCTGCTCGGCGATCCAGGCGAGCTGGAGCGGGTGCCGTCCCTGGGGATGCAACCCCTCGATCGTCGTGATCTTCTTGCCGGCGGCCTGTGCGATCGTCGTCTGGCAGGAGCGTACCGCGGTGCCGTCGAGGTGAACGGTGCAGGCGCCGCACTGCGCCACGCCGCAGCCGAACTTCGTGCCCGTGAGCTTGAGGTGCTCCCGGATCGCCCAGAGCAATGGCGTGTCGGGGGAAACGTCGACCGTCTGGGATTTGCCGTTGACCAAGAGCGTCGCCATAGGCCCCTCTTTCCGTGGTGGAGCGGCGGTGACCCCGAGGGCGGGGAGGAAGTTTGCGTGACTCTATGTCCCGCTTCCGAGTAGTGTCAAGGGCGATCTCGGTGAGCTATCACCCCTCGCGGGACGAGTGGCAGGCGAAGGCTCCGGCGGAGCTCGGCATGCGCGCCGACGGCCTCAGGGCGGCGGTCGACTACCATCTGGCGCACGAGTCGGCGTGGCCGCGCGACTTCATCACGCCGTCCGGGCGTTACATCGGCGTGGCCGACGAGCCGGAGGCGCCGGGCGACGTCCTCGGGCCCATCCGGCCGCGCGGCGGGCCGAACGGCCTCGTGCTGCGCTCTGGCTACATCGTCGCCGAGTGGGGCGACACGCGCCGCGCGGACATGAGCTTCAGCGTCGCGAAGAGCTACCTCGCCGCGCTCGCGGGCCTCGCCCTCGCGCAGGGGCTCGTGAAGTCCGTGGACGACCCCGTGAGCTCGTACTCGCTCGACGACGGGTTCACCTCACCGCAGAATCACACGATCACGTGGCGCCAGCTCCTCACCCAGACGAGCGAGTGGCAGGGGACGCTCTGGAGCAAGCCCGACTCGATCGATCACAACCGCGACCTCCGCACGAGTGAGCTGGGCGCCGCCGTGAAGGGCCGGCCGCGCCCGCTTCAGGCACCCGGCACGTTCTGGGAGTACAACGACGTGCGCGTGAACCGCCTGAGCCTGTCGCTCCTCCAGGCGTTCCGCCGGCCGCTCTCCGACGTGCTGAAGCGCGCGATGATGGATCCGATCGGCGCCTCGGCCGAGTGGGAGTGGCAGCCCTACCGGAACTCCTGGTTCGAGATCGCCGGCGTTCGGATGCCCTCGGTCCCGGGCGGCTCGCACTGGGGCGGCGGGCTCTGGATGGCCAGCCGCGACCACGCACGCTTCGGCCTCCTGATCCACCGCGGCGGCCGCTGGGAGGGAAAGGAGCTGCTGCCGACGGCGTGGGTCCGCGCGATGCGCGCGCCGTGTCCGGTCTATTCCGAGTACGGTCTCCTCTGGTGGCTCAACACCGGGCGCGGGCAGTTTCCCGGCGCATCGGAGTCCTGCTACGCCGCGCGCGGCGCCGGGAGCAACGTCATCTTCATCGACCCCGAGCTCGACCTCGTCGCGGTCGTCCGCTGGATCGACAAGGCGAGCCTTCCCGGCTTCGTGAGGCTCCTGGTCGAGAGCGTCGCGCGCTAAGCTCCGCTCGGCAACGTTCCGCCAGGTCGTGCAGCGCGTCGCGTCATCAGAAATCGAACACTCGTGACAGGTGGACGAAGTCCCCTCATCGCAGCAGGGTTTTCCCGTAGGCGGCACAATTCCGGAATTCAGCACGCCGGCAATCAGTTACGTGTGTCGCGGGCACTCTGGCGCTGGTACGTCGATTGCTCAAATTACTGGAAAAGGAGGCTGCCACCATGCGCGTGCTGATAGTCGATGACGATCAGACGCTATGCGGCGTCTTCGAGGAGTTTCTGAGCGAGATCGGCCACCAGCCACTCGTCGTGCACACCGCCGAAGCGGCGCTCGAGGCGCTCAGGGCGGAGCGTCCGGACGCGATCCTGCTCGACATCTGCCTGCCCGGGATGAGCGGGCTCGATTTCCTGAGTCTCCCGGTCGTTCGCGAGCTGCGCGTCCCGACCCTGGTGATCTCCGGCCGGGTGAACGAGAGCCAGGCGCAGGAGAGCCTGCGGCTCGGCGCCTTCGACTTCATGGGAAAGCCGGTCGCGCTCCGGCGCCTGGCCGAGGTGCTCGCGAGCCTCGAGCCGCGCCCCTCGGCTCGAGGCCCAGGGGCGCAGCCGCGCGAGCGACGCCGCGCGCCACGCGCGTCCGTCGCGCTCCCGGTCCGGGCCCGCGAGCGGAGCGGAGCCGAATGGGAGTCGACGTCGGCGAATCTCAGCACGTCCGGGATCAAGGTCCACGCGATCGGCTCGATGCGTCCCGGGCCGGAGACGACACTCACGCTGACGCTGCCCGACGGCGGTGCGCGCCTGGAGGTCGAGTCGGTGCTCGTGCGCGCCGACCTCGACGGCTACGCGTTCTACTTCCTCAACCTCACCGACTCGCAGGTCCAGC
>QHSZ01000135.1 GCA_003220595.1 Candidatus Rokuibacteriota bacterium
TCCTCCAGCTGCGGAAGAGCACCAGATCCCTGGGAAGCTACATCCCTGTCCTTCGGTAGCCCGGCTGTCAGGCCCATTGCCTGACCCGTGGCTTTGCGTCCCCGCCTCGCGGCGGGTTTGCCTTTTTCGGGAAGGGCTCTTCTCTGCAAGACCGAGAGGTTGCACGGGGGGTGCCAAGGGGCGGTCCCGCTGGGGCAGGCGCCCCAATATCTGGAAATTGCGGGAGGTCAAAGCGGCTGCGCGAAAGCTGACCAGTCTATACGGGTGGAGGACTCGCCCTCCGGACCGTCAGGTCTGACAGCAGGCCCCGGCCAATCTGGCCAACTAGACCTGCGGGCTCTCGAGGGCGAGGCCTCCTTCTATGCGCCCGAGACGCTATGCGCCCGAGACGCGCGCCGCAGATGCCGACACGGAGGTGCGGCGGTGGATCACGCGCCGCGCGTGATGTAGCCGTACCGTAGATTCGAGCGCTCCGCGCCCGCCTGCTCGTACTCCTGCTTCAGCGCCGCGAAGCGGTCGCCGACGAGTGCCGCGCGTCGCTCGTACTTGTAGAGGCGCGCGTTGGTCTCGCCGAAGATCGCGCTCTTGACCGGACTGTCGGCCGGCCCGAGCGGCTTGAAACCGTATTTCTTCTGCATGTCCTCCGGGATCTCGAGCCGTCGCAGCGCCTCGATCTGCCACTGGGGCGAGCCGGTCCAGATGGCGTCGCTGCCCCAGACCACGCGGTCGGCGCCCAGCCCTCGGACGAGCTGGCCCATCATCGCCGCGGTGGTCCGCGGGTCGGCGACGGTGGTCTGAGCGAAGAGTTGGCCGACGTCGGCGTACACGTTGGTCACCCCGTGCTTCGACGGGACGTCGGCCAGGTCGGTCACCCACTCGATGCGCCCGGTCCTCTCGAACTGCTCCCAGGCGTCCTCTACCCGGCCGCCGCCGGCGAAGCGATAGCCCCCGTGGTAGATGATGAAGTTGAGCTTCGGCCAGTCCCTGGCCGCCTTGCCCACGTCCCGTACGTCCGAGTGGGCGAGCAGGTGCGGGAACTGCTTCTCCACCGAGGGTGGGAACAGGCCCTTGTGAATGCAGATGTTGACGAGCCCCGCCTTGAGCGCCCTCTCGTAGAATGGGTAGACGAGCTTTTCGTCGTCGAGCCGCCAGGGGTACTTGCTCATGTTCTTGTTCGTGTTGTCGCCGATCGTGTAGCCCTTGAACGAGTCCGGCTTCAGGTCGCGGATGGCGTGGTCGACCGCCTCCAGCCACCCCGGCTGGCCCGGTGTGAAGATGGCGTGGCTCAGCATCCGGCGTGAGCCCGCCTCCCGGTTCACGCGCGCCCGCGTTTCGGCCTTCATCTCGTTGGTGAGGAACCAGTCCTGGGGGATGTCCGACGGCGCGCCGGACAGGAGCGCCACCTTGGTGTCGCTGTCGAGGAACACCTCCTTGTAATAATTAGCGAACTTGAGGTCCTCGATCGTCTGCTCCTTGCCGGCGAGCGCGGGATTCCACCCCGCCTTCCCGACCGCCTGGCGCTGGAGCACGAACGTCTTGATGCGCGTGTCGTCGCGCAGGAAGTGCGTGTGGCAATCCATGATGAACTGGTCCTTCAGCGCCTTCGCCCGCTCGGCTGCCATGTCCTTGTCGGCGGCCTCGGCGCGGGAGGCGTCGAACAGCCGGCCGTAGACGTCGTTCATCACCACGAACGCGGCGACCATGCCGCTCGCCGTCGCGAAGAACCGGCGACGGCTCATCCCGTGCTTCCTCGCCAGCTCGCCGCCGAGCGTCTTGATTCGCGCCTCGACCTCCCGCTGCCGGGCGGTCTGAGGCGCCGGATAGTACTCGTCGCTGGAGACCGTCTGGGTGGGAATCGGTCCGGGAAAGGCGTGGGTTTCGGCCGGCAGCAGGCTATCGAGCTCTTCTCGACTCAGCAGTCCCATGGTGTCCTCCTCCTTCGAGCCGTGCCCTGGGCGTCAGCCGCCGTCGCCGGCGAGCTTCGCCGCTTCGATCCCCGCCAGGGCGCAGGCCTCGTCCTTGTCCGACGTGTCTCCAGAGATCCCGACCGCCCCGAGGATGGCCCGGCCGGCGTCGCGGATCAGCACGCCCCCCGGCACGGGGACGATCCGTCCCTCCGACAGGGCGCTGAGCGAGGCGAAGAACGGCTGCAGCTGGGGCTGCTCGGCGACGCGGCGGGCGAGGGCGCGGGTGCCGACGCCCATGCCGAGCGCGCCCCAGGCCTTGCCGATCGCGATCTGCGGACGGACGATGCCCGACGCCGTCCTCACGCGCGAACGCCTTGAGATGCCCGCCCGCGTCGAGGACGGCGACCGCCAGGGGCGCGCAGCCCGTCTCCCGCGCCTTCCGCAGCGCCGCCTCCACGATGATCGTCGCCTGCTGCAGCGCGAGTGCGGTCACGCCGTGCCTCCCGTCACCGGGCCTTGAGCCTCAGGTCCTCGTACGGCACCGAGTAGTTGTGGCCGGCGATGAGGCCGAGGCCCGACTCCTCGACGCGCGGGCCGTAGCCGCACAAGAACGCGGGCTCGACGATCGGCGCGAACATCGCGCGCTCGTGCATGAGTCGCTGGATCCGGTGCAGGATCGCCTCGCGCTTCTTCGTGTCGAGCTCGCTCGCCTGCTCCCGATAGAGCCCGTCGATGTCGGGGTAGCCGCCGTAGGCCCTGATCCCGCTCGAGAGCACGAACGCCTCGATGCGGGTGGCCGCGTTGCCGAAGGCGGCGCTGCCGACCCGCACGAGGGGCCGGAGCTTCTTTTCCTGGTCGGCCTTGTAGAAGGCCGCCCGCTCCATGGCGCGGACCTGCGCGCGAATGCCTACCGCCTGGAGATAGTTGACCAGCGCCTCGGCGGTGGGGGCGTAGACCATGTCGGTGGCGACTGGGCCCGCGTCGAACCCCTTCGGATACCCGGCCTCGGCCAGCAGCTGCCTGGCGCGCGCTGGATCGTACGGGTAGGGCGGCGCCGACCAGTAGAACTCGAAGTCGCGAGGGATGATGCTGGCGCTGATGCTGCCGAAGCCGAGATACTCGGCCTCGTTGATCGTCTTGCGGTCGGTCGCGAGGTTCGCCGCGAGCCGGACGCGCCGGTCGGCCCACGGCGACTTCGGATCCCACTGCTCGGCGAACACGAGCCACTCGGTGAAGGTGGGGGCCGTGGGCTTGAGCGTGAGCCCGGGCGTCCGCCGCAGCTCCTCGGCCAGCGCGCCGCGGATCGAGTAGGTGATGTCGGCCTCGCCCCGCTTGAGCATGGCGAGGCGTGTGGACTCGTCGGGCACGGCCTTGAAGACGAGCCGCTTCACGTGCGGCGTCTTCCGCCAGTACCCCTCGTAGGCCTCGAGCACGAGCTCCACGCCCGGCGCGAAGGAGACGAAGCGGTAGGGGCCGGCGCCGACCGGCGCCTTCTTGAAGCCGTCGTCGCCGAGCCGCTCGACGTAGCGCCGGGGCACGATCCAGGCGGCGCCGGTCGCCGGCGTGCCGTAGAAGGTCATGAAGTCGGGCCACGGCTGCTTGAGCCGGAAGCGCACCCGGTGCGCGTCCACGATCTCGACGGCCGCCACCCGTGCCTTCAAGGTGGAGGCGCCCGCGCCCTTGTAGCGCTCGAACGAGAACCTCACGTCGTCGGCGGTCACGGGATCGCCGTTGTGGAACTTCACCCCCTTGCGCAGGACAAACTCGTACGTGAGCCCGTCGCGGGACGCGCTCCACGACTCGGCCAGGCTCGGGGCCATCGCGTTGCCGGGCATGGGCTTCACCAGCGCGTCGTGGAGCGCGTAGAGCACCATGAACGGCGTGATGACGCCGGGCGTCTCCGCCGGATCGAACCAGGTGGGCGCGAGCGAGACGTGGACGGCCCACGTCATGTGCCCCTCGGGCGCGGCCGACGCGGCGGCGGGCGCGCACACTGCCGACGCGAGCGCGAGCGCGATCAGGCCTCGGGCCACGGGAGGGCGCATGGGCCACATTGTATGCCGACGCGCGCGGGCGCCGCTCTCGGCCGTCATGAGGACGCGTCGCTCAGCGCCAGGTCGCGCGTGAGCCGGAGCTCGCCCAGGTGGAGCGCCGCGTGCCGGATGCTCTCGACGAGCGCGTCGCGGCCGGAGATCTCCCGCGGCACGCCCGTGCCCCACAGATCTTGTGATGGCCGGCGGCGGCGGTCGAGGGCGGCCGGCGCGAGCGTCGCCAGCGCGTCGTCGAGCTCCCCCGAGAGCCGCCGGATCGCGGCGACGAGCTCGCCCCCGTCGGTCCCGGCGCCGGTGAACTCCTCGACGCGGTTGCGCGCGACCCGCCGGCCACAGCCGAGGCCGAGCGCATAGACGCGCGTGCTCGCCACCACGTGGCCGACGATCGCGTAGGCGCTGTTGGCCGAGCCGGTCGAGGGGCGCCAGTTGAGCTGCGCCGCGGTGAGGCCCGAGAGCGCGTCGACGAGCTGCTCGAGGATCCACTGGAGCTCTCTCGCGTACGTCTCGATCTCGACGTGCATCGAGCTCCGACTAGCTCTTCACCGAGCCGGCGGTGAGCCCCGCGACATAGTAATCGACGAAAAAGGAGTAGATGACGGCGACCGGCACCGAGCCCAGGAGCGCGGCCGCCATGAGCTGGCCCCAGTAGAAGACGTCACCGCGGATCAGCTCCGTGATGGCGCCGACCGGGACCGTCCGGACGTCGCTCTTCGTGAGGAAGATGAGGGCGTAGAGGAATTCGTTCTGGGCCAGCGTGAACGCGAAGATGCCCGCGGAGAGGAGGCCGGGCGTGCAGAGCGGCAGGACGATCTGCACCATGGCCTGGAACCGGCTCGCGCCGTCGATGCGGGCGGCCTCCTCGAGCTCGCGGGGTACGCTCTTGAAGTAGCCCATGAGCAGCCACGCACAGAACGGGATCAACAGGGTCGGATACGTCAGCATGACGGCGCTGAGCGTGTTCCCGAGGTCGAGCCTGTTGATGATGTCCGACATCGGGATGAAGAGCAGGGGCTGCGGGACGAGATACGTCGCCGCCACCCCGATCGCGACGATCGCCGCGCCAGGGAAGTTCGTCCGCGCGAGCGGATACGCCATCATCGTCCCCAGCACCAGCGACACCACGGTGGTGACGACGGCGACCAGCAGCGTGTTGTAGGTCCACGTGAGGAAGTTGGTCTGGTCGAGCAGGTCGACGTAGTGCGTGAGGACGGGTTGATGGACGATGAGCGGCATGATGCGCGGATTGTAGAGCTCGCGGTTCGGTTTGATCGAGGTGATCGCCATCCAGTAGAACGGGAACAGCATCGCGACCAGGAAGAAGCCGAGCGGCAGGTAGAGCCGGAGGAACCGCCGCCCGAGCCCACGCCCCCCGGCCATCATCACTCGCGCCTCAGATAGAGCGTCAGCGCGACGATCAGGAGTGAAAGCGCCGGCAGCATGGCCAGGGCGACCGCCGCGCCCATCCCGAGCTGCCCGGCCGACATCCCGATGTCGAACGCCCAGGTGGCGAAGAGGTGGGTCGCGTTCGCCGGGCCCCCGTGTGTCAGCACGTAGGGGAGCTGGAAGTCCGAGAAGGTGAAGATCACCGAGAACATGGTGACGATGATGAGCACGGGTTTGAGCACCGGGAGCGTGATGTACCAGAAGCGCTGGGTGACGCTGGCGCCGTCGATGGCAGCGGCCTCGTATAGATCGGGTGAGATCGTCTGGAGCCCCGCCAGCAGCGTGATGCCGTAGAAGGGGACGCCCCGCCAGGTGTTCACGCCGATGATCGACACCATGGCGAGGGTGGCGTTGCCCAGCCATGAGAAGGTCTGCGTCACGAGACCGGTCTGGAGGAGCGTCCAGTTGATCACGCTGAAGGTCGGATCGAGGATCCACATCCAGGCGACCGTGGAGAGGACCGTCGGCACGATGAAGGGGAGCAGCAAGAAGGCCCGCGCGAGGTTCCGGCCGCGGAAATGCTGGTTGATGACGAGGGCCATGGCGAGGCCGCCCAGGATCTTCAGCAGCGTCGCCACGGTCGTGTAGACGAACGTGTTGCGCGTCACCTGCCAGAAGATGGGGTCCTGGGCAAGCGTCACGAAGTTTGCGAGGCCCACGAAGACGCCCGGGCTCGCCACCCGCCTGTCTTGCAGGCTCAAGAAGATGCCGTAGAAGAACGGATAGGCGACGAAGGCGAGGAGGAAGGCGACCCCGGGCGCGAGCATGAGCCAGCTGAAGACGCCCTCGCGCTCGAGGACGCCGCGCCGCCGCGCCGTGCGGGCCGCGAGACGGGCGGGCCCCACCACGGACGCGGGACCGACGGCCATCCGCTACTTCGCTTTGTAGATCTGCTTGAGCTGGGCGGCGGCCGTCGCGATGACGTTCTTCGTCGACTCGCCCTGGCACGCCTTCGCGAACATGTCGACGAGCACGTACTTGGCGACGCTCTCCGACATGGCGTGGCTGGGCGGCCCCGGCCACCCGTGCAGGCGCGTCGTCTTGAGCGACTCCTTGTACGGCAGGTAGCGCGGCTCCGGGTTCCACATCGGGTGGTTCTCGTACGCGGCGAGAAACGGCGCGTAGTACGCCTCACCGGCGGCGAGCCAGCGGGAGAGCTGCTTGTCGTCGTAGAGCCACCGGAGAAAGGCCTTCGCCGCCGCGTGGTCGGGGGCGTGGGTCATGATCGCGTGGGACGCGGCCTGCATGATGTGGAAGCGGCCCTTGGGTCCTTGCGGGTTGAGCGAGTGGTCGGTGACGCTGGCGATCTCGGGGAAGTCGCGTTTGGCCACGACGAGGATCGACGAGGCGTTGTTGGTGCAGGAGATCTGCTCACCGAAGTACGCCTTGTTGTTGTTGACGTCGGTCCAGCCCAGCACGTCCTCGAGCATCGTCTCCTTGAAGAAGCGCCGGCAGAAGTCGACGGCCTTGGCCGTCTCGTCGGAGTCGATGAGGACCGTCCTGCCGTCCTTGTCCACCTCGCGGCCGCCGTGAGACCAGAGCAGCGGGTAGAGCCAGCCGTGGTTGTCGCCGAAGCCGTGACCCAGCTCGAACCCGAACGGGTGCCCCTTCTTCTTGAGCAGGCGCCCGGCCGCCAGCAGGTCCTCCCAGGTGTCGGGAAACTTGGTGACGCCGGCTTCCTTGAACCAGTCGGTCCGGTAGACCTCGAGCTGGCCGATGTTGCCCCAGGGCAGCGCCTTCCACTTCTTGTTCACGACCACCGCGTCGAGGACGTTGTCGTGCCAGGGGCCGATCTTCCTGCCGATCTCGGTCGCGAGATCGCTGACGTCGACGAGGCTCTGGTCGAACAGCCAGGGCCAGTTGAGGTTGGTGCCGACGATCTCGGGGCCCGACTTGGTCTCGGCGACGGTCGTCAGCCGGGTGAGCATGCCGCCCACGCTCACCGCCTCGTAGACGATCTTGATCCCGGTGAGCTTCTCGTACTCCATCGCCAGCGTCTTGGCGAAGTAGTCGTCGAACGGCTTGATGAACGAGCTCTCGCGAACCACCGTCATCGCCTTGGGCGCGGCGTGGGCCCACCGGGGTGAGAGCGCCGCGCCGGCGGCGGTCACGGTGGTGGTCAGGAACTCGCGGCGCGTACACATGGCGGCCTCCCTTCCCGGGATCAAGGGCACGGAGGATTGATGGCCGCGAAAGTAGGCGAGCCGGGCGGACCTGTCAAGCGCAGGCTCGCGTGGCCCGCGCCCGGATCGCTACGGGCGCATCGGGTGCGCGGACGGCCCCGGCTTCCGCAGCGGCGCCGTCAGGTTGGCGAACTCGCAGAGGAGCGGCCGCGTGTCGCGCGGGTCGATGATCTCCTCGATCCAGAAGGTTTCGGCCGAGCGGAAGGGCGAGCGGAGCTTCGTCAGCCGTTCCTCGATCTCGGCGAGCTTCGCCTGCGGGTCCGGGGCGGCGTCGAGGTCGGCCCGGTAGGCCGCCTCGATGCCGCCCTCGAGCGGGAGCGAGCCCCACCGGCCGGAGGGCCACGCGTAGCGCGTGCAGTAGCGGCTGCCGTTCCGGTGGGCGGCGCCAGCGACGCCGAACACGTTGCGGACGATCACCGCGCACCACGGGACCGTCGTCTGCCAGATCGCGGACATCGCCCGGACGCCCTGCTTGATCGTGCCGGTCTGCTCGGCCTCCTTGCCGATGAGGAAGCCGGGGCAGTCGACGAGGTAGACGACGGGCAAGTGGAAGGTCTGCGCGAGATCCACGAAGCGCTCGACCTTCTCGCAGGTGTCCGCGGTCCAGGCGCCGCCGTAGAAGAACGGATCGCTCGCCATCAGCGCCACGGGCCAGCCGTCGAGGCGCGCGAGGCCGGTGACCATCGCGCGACCGTGGAGCGCCCCGAGCTCGAAGAACGAGCCCGCGTCGACGACCGCCTCGACGATCGCGCGCATCTTGTACGGCTTCCGGACGTCGTGCGGGATCGCGCCGAAGAGCCAGGCCTCGCGGCGCCCGGGGTCGTCGCCGCGGGGCCCGCGCGGCGGCAGCTCCTCGATCGAGGACGGCAGGTATGACAGGAAGCGCCGGGCGCAGGCGAAGGCCTCCGCCTCGGTGTCCACGGCGTGGTCGACGGCGCCGGCCCTGAGCTGGATCTGCCAGCCGCCGAGCTCGTTCTTCGTGAGCTTCTGGCCGAGGCGCTCGACGACGGGCGGCCCGGCGACGAACAGCGCCGACCGGTCCTTGATCATGATCGAGTAGTGCGCCGCCGCCAGGTGGGCCGCACCAAGCCCCGCCACGGAGCCGAGGCCGAGCGCCACGCGCGGGATCGTGCCCATGTTGGCGACGACCCACTCCCAGCCGTCGACGGCGGGGACGTTGGCGCGGCCGGTCGTCTCGATGGTCTTGACCGAGCCGCCGCCGCCGGAGCCCTCGACGAGCCGGATGAGCGGCAGCCGGAGCTCGTTCGCCATCCGCTCGCACATGGTGTGCTTGCCCTTGATGGTCGCGTCCGCCGAGCCGCCGCGCACCGTGAAGTCGTCACCGCCGACCACCACGGGCCGCCCCTCCACGCGCGCGCGCCCGAAGACGAAGTTCGACGGCGTGAAGCTCTTGAGGTTGTTCTGGTCGTCGTAGCTCGCCCGGCCGGCGATCTTGCCCAGCTCGTGGAAGGTGCCCGCGTCCACGAGCGTGGCGATGCGCTCGCGGATCGTCAGGCGCCCGCCGTCGTGCTGGCGCTTGACCCGTTCGGGCCCGCCGAGCTGCTCGGCGAGCTCCTCGCGCCGCCTGAGCTCGTCCATCTCCGACTGCCAGTCCATGCGTCCTCCTCGCGCTCCCGGTCAGGCCCGGTCCACCGCGGGGCGGATCTCGCGCGTCACCAGATCCAGGATCTCCAGCATCTCGCCGAGCGTGTCGCGCCGGAAGTCGAGCATGACGTGGGTGAGCCCGAGCCTCTTGTACCCGGAGAGCTGGTCGACGACGGCCTGGCGCGACTCGCGGGCGATGCCGCGCCGCAGGGCCACGCGGACCGACAGCTCGATCGTCTCGAACGGCCGGTGTCCCGCCTCCGCCGCCGCGCGCAGCCCGACGAGGCTCTTGGCGAGCTCCTCCGGCGGCTTCGACGTGGCGTGCCAGCCGTCGCCGAGCGCGACGACGCGCCGCAGCGCCCCCGGGCTGTCGCCGCCGACCCAGATCGGCGGGTGCGGCTTCTGGACGGGCTTGGGCGCGAAGCCGACGTCGCTGAACCGGTAGAACTCGCCCTCGAAGCGCGGGTTGTCGGACGTCCACAGCTCCTTGAACACACAGAGGATCTCGTCGGCCTGTCGCCCGCGCTGGTGGAACGGCACTCCTAGAATCGTCAGCTCCTCCTCCCACCAGCCGACGCCCACGCCGACGATGAGCCGGCCCTGCGAGAGCGCGTCGATCGTGGTCAGCATCTTCGCCATGACGACGGGGTGGCGGTGGCCGAGGATGAAGACCGAGGAGCCGAGCCGCGCCTTCGTGGTCGCCACGGCGGCGGCGGCCAGGACGGCGACGGGCTCGAGGTATGGCGTGTCGGGCTCCCAGGGGAAGCGCCCGCCGGGATAGCGGCCGGTCGCCGTCCGCGGGAAGATCACGTGGTCGCTCACCCAGAGCGAGGGGACGTCGCGGGCCTCCGCCTCGCGGCAGAACGTCAGGAGCGCCTCGCGCGTCGCGCCGGCGCCCATCGTCGGCAGGTGACAGCCGAGCTTCATGGTCTCAGTCCACGGGCACGAAGATGCAGTGGCGGAGCTTGCCGTCGAGCGCCCTGGAGCGGTGCCCCTTGCCCCACGTGTCCTCGACGAGGAGGATCTCGCCCGCGCCGATCCGCCGCATCTCGCCGTCGCTGGCGGTGATCTGCACGCCCGCGTCCAGGTTGATGATGTACTGGCGCCGCGGGGCCGGGTGCCAGTCCAGGTCGTAGTCGGGCGACACCTCGCGGAAGATGATCCCGGTCGCCGGAAGGCGCGGCGAGAGCCGTCCGGCGCGGGTCGATTCGGTGAACGTGATCTCGACGTCCTCGAAATGCGATTCGCCGTTCTTGTCAGCGTAGAGCCGGTGGATCTTCATGCGTCGCCTCCGCGAGCAGGGTGGGCCGATCATAGTGAGGCCGGGGCGGCGTGGCAAGCGCGGGCCGGGGCCCGTCGCCTATACTCTGCGCGCGGCCTTTCGCCGAGGAGAGAGCCATGGTCAAGGCGGTCTCGTTCTTCAAGCGCAGGTCCGGGATGTCCGTCGAGGCGTTCCAGGCGTACTGGCTCACGCGGCACCCCGACGTCGTCGTCAGGCTGCCGGGCATTCGCCGCTACGTGCAGTCCCACACCCTGCCGGGCGGCTATCGCAAGGGCGAGCCGGCCTACGACGGGATCGCGGAGATCTGGTTCGACGACACGGGCGCGATGCGCGCGCTCGCGGGCACGCCCGCGTACGCGGCCGTCGAGGCCGACGAGGCGCGGTTCATCGAGCGCGCGACGATGGGCCTGATCATCACCGAGGAGCACGTCATCAAGGGCGGGTCGGCGCCTGCCGGCGGCGTCAAGAACGTGGAGTTCGTGACCCACCGGCCCGGCATGGCCATCGACGCCTTCCAGCGGTACTGGCGCGAGGTCCACGGCCTGCTCGCCGCGCGGATCCCGGTGGTCCGGCGTTACGTGCAGAGCCACACGCGTCGCTCGGCGTACGCGAGCGGACGGGCGCCCGTGTACGACGGCGTGGCGCTCACGTGGTTCGACGACACCGAGGCGATGCGCGCCTCCGCGCGGAGCCCCGAGTACGCGCGCGTCCGCGCCGACGAGCCGAACTTCATCACGGCCGGCCCGCCGTTCATCATCACGCGCGAGCACGTGATCGTGGGGTAGGGCCCCTCAGAAGATGGAGAAATCCACCGCCTTCTCGGTGATGAACTCGAGGAGGACGGGCGTGCCCTCCTGCGTCTTCCGGATCCCGCGCTTGATGGCCGGCACGATCTCGCCGGGCTCCGTGACCCGCTCGCCGTGGCCGCCGAAGGCGCGGGCCATGGCCGCGTAGTCGCCGCTGATGTCGGTGCTCCGGTACTTCTCCGTCGCCGTCTTCATGACCTTCAGCTCTATGGCCATCGAGAAGTTGTTGAGCAGGATCGAGAGGATCGGGATGCGCTCGCGCACGGCCGTCTCGAAGTCCATGCCCGTGAAGCCGATCGCGGCGTCGCCCCAGACGTTGACGCAGAGCTTGTCCGGCGCGGCGAGCTTGGCCCCCATCGCCAGGCCGAGGCCGTAGCCGAGCTGCGTCGTCTTGCCCCAGCCGATGTAGCTGAGCGGCGCCACGGGCTCCCAGAAGGGCGAGATCTGGTCGCGCGGGCTGCCGGCGTCGTGGGTGATGATCGTGTTCGCGACGTCGACCGTGTGCATGAGGTCCCAGATCACGCGGTACGGCGAGAGCGGCGTGGTATCGGCCGTGAGCCGCGGCGTCCAGTGAGCCAGCCACTCGCTCTTGAGGTTCTTGATCTCCTGCGTGACGGCCGCGAAGCGGCCGCGCGGCCCGCCCTTCAGACGATCCTTCACCTCGGCCAGCAGCGCCTCGAGGGTGAGGCCGGCGTCGCCGATCAGCGCGAGGTCGGCGGGGATGTCCTTGTTGATGTCGGTGGGGTCGAGCGTCGCGTGGGCGATGCGCTTGCCCTTCGGCATGGTCACGCCGTAGTTCGTCGTGGCGAAGCTGCAGCCGATGCCGAAGATCAGGTCTGCGTTCGCGAGGAAGTGGTGGAGCTGCTTCGAGACGGAACGGCCGCCGGAGCCGAGCGAGAGCGGGTGTGTCTCCGGGAAGGCGCTCTTGCCCTGCAGGCTCGTCGTCACCGGCGCCTCGAGCAGCTCGACGAGCTGGCGGAGCGGCTGCCACGCGCGCGCGTAGTGCACGCCCTGCCCGGCGTAGATCACCGGGCGCTCGGCGGCCACGAGCGCCTCGGCCACGCGCGAGACGTCGCGCGGATCGGGGGCCGAGCGGAGCCGGGGCGCCGGCGTGTACTGGAGCGGCTCGGGCACCTCCTCGCGCAGCAGGTCGACCGGGAACTCGACCAGCACGGGCCGCGGCCGGCCGTTCTTGACCTGGGTGAACGCCCGGCGCATGGCGTCCGGCACCGCGTCCGGCATGATGACCTGCTCGCACCACTTCGTGACGTGCTGGAAGTTCAGGAACGAGTTGAAGTTGGGGGGGACATTCGTGATCCGCCGCGGATACCCGCCCGGCAGCACGACGATCGGCACGGAGTCGCCGTAGGCCTGCGCCACGCCGCCGAAGGCGTTCTCCGAGCCCGGGCCGTGCTGCATGGCGAAGACGCCGATGCGCTGGCCGGACGAGATGCGGCTGACGGCGTCGGCCATGTGGAGTCCCGTCCGCTCCTGCCGCACGATGATGGTGCGGATGTCGGCCTCGGCGGCCGCCTCGATGATGGGGTTGACGGGGTAACCGATCAGGAACCGGATGCCCTCGCGCTTCAGGATCTCGGCGACCGCGGCGGCGGCTTTCATGGACGCTCTCCTTTCGGGTCTCGGCCAATGCTACCATGCGTTCTCGTGACGCAACCGGACGGCCACGCGGGCGACGGCTGGATCGGCCGGCCTCTCAAGCGGCGCGAAGACCACCGCCTCCTCGTCGGCGCCGGACGCTTCGTCGACGACCTCCGGCCCGCGCGCTGCGCCCACGTGAGCCTGCTGCGCTCGCCGCACGCGCGCGCGCACATCGCGCGGCTCGACGTCGAGCGCGCGCGCCGCGCTCCCGGCGTGCTCCTGGTGGTCACCGGCGCCGAGGTGAGCCACCTGGCCCCGATGCCGGTGAACCGGCTCGTGCCCGGGATGCGGGTGCCACCCCATCCGATCATCGCCGAGACCGACGTGCACGCGACCGGCACACCGGTCGCCGCCGTCGTGGCCGAGGACGCGTACGCCGCGCGCGACGCGCTCGAGCTGATCCGGGTCCGGTACGAGCCGCTCCCGGCGCTGCCCGAGCCCGAGGGCGCGGCGGCCGACGGGGCGCCGACGCTGTTCGCGGACGTCCCGGGCAACCGGGCGTTCGTTCGGACGATCCGCGAGGGCGACGCGGCGGACGCTTTTAGAATATCGGCGCGCGTCGTCTCGCTCCGCGTGGCGCAGGCGCGGCTCGCGGGCGTGCCGCTCGAGCCCCGCACCGTGCTGGCCGCGTTCGACGCCTCCACCGACGAGCTGACCCTCTGGGTGTCGTGCCAGGCGCCCTTCCGCATCCGGGCGGAGGTCGCGCGGCTCCTCGGGCTCCCGGAGTCGCGCGTCCGCGTGATCGCTCCCGACGTCGGCGGGGGCTTCGGCGTCAAGAGCGGGCCCTACCGCGAGGACGTGCTGCTCGCGTGGCTCGCGCGGCGGCTCGGCCGGCCCGTCAAGTGGGTGGCCACGCGGAGCGAGGACCAGGTGACGACCAACCACTCGCGCGGCTCGGTCTGCGAGGGCGAGCTCGCACTCGACGCCGAGGGGCACATCACCGCGCTCCGCGCGCGCGTGGTCTCGCCGCTCGGGGGGGCGCTGATGAACGCGGCGGCCGGGCCGCCCTGGAACCACGCGCGGCTCCTGCCGGGGGCGTACGTCGTCCCGGCGTGCGAGATCGCCGTCACCGGCGCCCTCACGACGACCGCGCCGGTCGCCGCGTACCGCGGCGCCGGTCGGCCGGAGGCGTGCTTCTTCATCGAGCGGCTCATGGACACGGGCGCGCGTGCCCTCGGGATCGACCCGGCGGAGATCCGCCGGCGCAACTTCGTGCCGGCCGACCGCTTTCCGTGGAGGACGGTGACGGGCCAGGTCTATGACTCGGGCGACTATCCCGCGGCGCTCGAGCGCGCGCTGGCCGCCGCGGATTATTCCGCGCTCCGCAAGGCCCAGGCCGAGCGTCGCAAGCGAGGCGAGATCGTGGGCGTCGGCCTCGCGTCCTACGTCGAGCCCTGCGCGCTCGGCTGGGAGAGCGGCAGCCTCCGGGTCGAGCGCTCCGGCCGCGTGACCGCGATCACCGGCTCGAGCGCCCACGGCCAGGGCCACGAGACGACGTTCGCCCAGGTGGTGGCCGATCACCTCGGCGTGACCCCGGACGAGGTCGTCGTGGTCCACGGCGACACACGGTCGGGCCCGGAGGGCTTCGGCACCTTCGGCAGCCGCAGCGTCGCGCTCGGGGGCGGCGCCCTCGCCCGCGTCGCGGGCGAGGTGCGCGAGAAGGGGCGGCGCATCGCTGCGAAGCTCCTCGAGGCCGCGCCGCCGGACGTGCTCGCCGTGGCGGGCGGGTTCCAGGTCGTGGGCGTGCCCCAGCGGCGCGTGACCTGGCGCGAGGTGGCGGCCTCCGCCTACGCGGGGGGCCAGGCGCTGCCGCCGGACGAGACGCCGGGACTCGAGGCGAGCACCTACTTCCAGCCCGAGGGCGAGGTGTGGAGCTTCGGCTGCGTCGTCTGTGCGCTCTCGATCGAGGCCGAGACCGGACGGCTCGTGATCGAGCGGCTCGTGTGGGTCGACGACGCGGGGACCATCATCAACCCGCTCCTCGCGGAGGGCCAGCTCCACGGCGCCCTCGCGCAGGGCCTCGGCCAGACGCTGCTCGAGGCGATCGTCTACGATGCCGACGGCCAGCTCCTCACCGGCACGCTCATGGACTACGCGCTCCCGCGCGCCGACGACGTGCCGCCCGTCCAGATCGAGAAGATGCACACGCCCTCGCCGCGCAACCCGCTCGGCGCGAAAGGGCTCGGCGAGGCCGGTTGCATCGGGATCCCGCCCGCAGTCGTCAACGCGGCCGTGGACGCGCTGGCGCCCCTCGGCGTCCTCCACCTCGACATGCCGCTCACCTCCGCCCGCCTCTGGGCGGCGCTGCGCGGCGCGCCGCGTGCCGGCCGGTCGTGAGCCCGAAGACCGCCGAGGTCGTGATCTGCGGGGCGGGGATCGCCGGGATCGCCGCCGCGTACCACCTGGCGGTGCGGCGCGGCGTGACGGGCGTCGTCCTCGTGGACGAGCGGCCGCCGCTCTCGTTGACCAGCGACAAGTCCACCGAGTGCTACCGGAACTGGTGGCCCGGCCCCGGGGACGCGATGGTCCTCCTGATGAACCGGAGCATCGACCTCCTCGAGGAGCTCGCGCGCGAGAGCGGCAACGTGTTCCGGATGAACCGCCGGGGCTATGTCTTCGTCACCGCCGACCCCGCGCGCGCGTCCGACTTCGTGCGGCGCGCGGAGGAGGCCGCGCGGCTCGGCGCCGGGCCCGTGCGCATCCACGCGAGCGCGTCGAGCGACTATCGGCCCGCGGCCGCCGACGGCTTCGAGGGCGCGCCCACGGGCGCCGACGTCCTCACCGACCCGGCGCTCATCCGCCGGCACTTCGGCTACCTCGCCGAGGACACCGTGGCGGTCCTCCACGCGCGGCGCTGCGGATGGTTCAGCGGCCAGCAGCTCGGCATGTACCTGCTCGAGCGCGCGCGCGAGAAGGGCGTGCGGCTCGTGGAGGGACGACTGGAGGGCGTGGACACGGCCGGCGGCCGGGTCCGCGCGGTGACGCTCGCCACGCGCGAGGGCCGGACGACGCTCGGGACGCCGCGCGTCGTCAACGCGGCCGGGCCGTTCTTCAAGCACGTCGGCCGGCTGCTCGGCGTCGAGCTGCCCGTGTTCTGCGAGCGTCACGCCAAGGTCGCCTTCAACGACACGCTGCGCGCGGTGCCGCGCGCGGCGCCGATGCTGATCTGGACCGATCCGGTGCGCCTGCCGTGGTCTCCGGAGGAGCGGGTCGAGATCTCCGCCTCGCGCGAGCACCGGCGCCTGCTCGAGGAGTTCCCCGCCGGCGTCCACGGCCGCCCCGAGGGCGCGGGCGAGAGCCCCGCGGTGCTGCTCATCTGGACCTACGACGTCGAGCCCGTGGAGCCCACGTTCCCGCTCGCGTTCGACCCCGCGTACGGCGAGATCGCGCTGCGCGGGATGTCCCGCATGATCCCCGCGCTCAGCGCGTACCTGCCGCGGCTGCCGCGCTCCGTCGTCGACGGCGGCTACTACACCAAGACGCGCGAGAACCGCTTCCTCGCCGGACCGTTGCCTGTCGAGGGCGCGTACGTGCTGGGCGGGCTCTCGGGCTACGGGCTGATGGCGTCGAACGGCGCCGCGGATCTCCTCGCCGACCACATCGCCGGGCGGCCGCTGCCGCCCTACGCCCCCGCCTTCGGGCTCGAGCGCTACGAGGATCCGGTCTACCGCAGGCTGCTCGACACCTGGGGAGATGGGGGGCAGCTGTAG
>QHSZ01000360.1 GCA_003220595.1 Candidatus Rokuibacteriota bacterium
GTCTGCGGCATCGGCCCGTCGTTGGCCGCCACCACCAGAATCGCCCCGTCCATCTGCGCCGCCCCCGTGATCATGTTCTTGATGTAGTCCGCGTGCCCCGGACAGTCGATGTGCGCGTAGTGCCGCTTCGCCGTCTCGTACTCCACGTGGCTCACCGCGATCGTGATCCCCCGCTCTCGCTCCTCCGGGGCGTTGTCGATCGTCCCGAAGTCCCGCACCGCCACCGCGCTGAACTTCGTGTGCAGCACCTTCGTGATCGCCGACGTCAGCGTCGTCTTGCCATGATCGATGTGCCCAATCGTCCCCACGTTCACGTGCGGCTTCTTCCGCTCGTACTTCGCCTTCGCCATGGGTCTGGCCTCCGACTCCTGCGTTCTAGCGGGATCCGGCGCGCGCCGCCGGCTTGCCGGCGACCTTCGCCATGATCTCTTCGGCGATCGCCGCCGGGACCTCTTCGTATCGCGCAAACTGCATCGTGGACGTCGCCCGTCCCTGCGTCATCGAGCGGAGGTCCGTCACGTACCCGAACATCTGCCCGAGGGGCACGTTCGCGCGGATGACCTGGGAGGTGCCGCGCGCCTCCATCGAGACGATGCGGCCGCGGCGGCTGTTCAGGTCGCCCACGACGGCGCCCATGTACTCCTCCGGCGTCACCACCTCGACGTCCATCACGGGCTCGAGGAGCACCGGCTTGGCCTTGCGGCACGCCTCCTTGAAGCCCAGGGACGCGGCGATCTTGAAGGCCATCTCCGAGGAATCCACCTCGTGGTAGGAGCCGTCGGTGAGCCGCACCTTGAGGTCGACGATCGGGTAGCCGGCGAGCACGCCCGTCTCGAGCGCCTCGCGGATGCCCTTCTCGATCGCCGGGATGTATTCCTTCGGGATCGAGCCGCCGACGATCTTGTTCTGGAACTCGAACCCTTTCCCGGGGTTCGGCTCGACCTCGAGATAGACGTCGCCGTACTGGCCCCGGCCGCCGGTCTGGCGCACGTAGCGCCCTTGCGCCTCGGCGGGGTGGCGGATGGTCTCGCGGTAGGCGACCTGGGGCTTACCGACATTGGCCTCCACCCTGAACTCGCGCAGCAGGCGGTCCACGATGATCTCGAGGTGCAGCTCGCCCATGCCGTGGATGAGCGTCTGCCCCGTCTCGTCGTCGCTCGTCACGCGGAAGGTGGGGTCCTCGAGCGCGAGCCGCGAGAGCGACACCGAGAGCTTCTCCTCGTCGACGCGCGTCTTCGGCTCGATCGCGACCGCGATCACCGGCTCCGGGAAGGTCATCGCCTCGAGCACGATCGGCTTGCCGGCGTCGCAGAGGGTGTCGCCCGTGGTCGTGACCTTGAGGCCGATGGCGGCAGCGATGTCGCCGGAGGCGACGCCCTCGATCGCTTCCTCCTTGTTCGCGTGCATGCGGAGGAGGCGACCCACGCGCTCCTTCTTGTCCTTGGTCGAGTTGTACACGCCGGAGCCCGCCTCCAGCGTGCCCGAGTACACTCGCAGGAAAACGAGCTGGCCGACGTGCTGGTGACTCATGATCTTAAACGCCAGCGCGGCGAACGGCGCGTCGTCGGCCGGCGGCCGCTCCTCCGGCGCTTGGGTGTCCGGGTTGATCCCCTGCACCGGCGGGATGTCGAGGGGCGACGGCAGGTAGTCGATGACCGCGTCCAGCAGCGGCTGGACGCCCTTGTTCTTGAACGACGCGCCGCAGATCACGGGGAAGAGCTTGAGCGCGATCGTGCCCTTGCGGACGGCCGCGCGGATCTCGTCGGGGCTGATCGGCTCGCTCCCGACGTACTTCCCCATGAGGTGCTCGTCCACCTCGGCGAGCGCCTCGATCATCTTCTCCCGGTACTCCTTCGCCTGCTCGCGCAAGTCTGCGGGGATCTCGACCTTCCGGTACTCCTTGCCGAGCGACTCGTCGTCCTCGTCCCAGACGAGCGCCGTCTGGTCGATGAGGTCCACGAGCCCACGGTACTGGTCCTCACGGCCCATCGGGATCTGGATCGGCACCGCATGGGCGCCGAGCCGGGCGCGCAGCATGTCCAGGCACTGGTAGTAGTCGGCGCCGACCCGATCCATCTTGTTGACGTAGACGAGCCGCGGCACGCGGTACTTGTCCGCCTGGCGCCAGACCGTCTCGGTCTGGGGCTCGACACCCGACACGGCGTCGAGGATCGCCACGGCGCCGTCGAGGACGCGGAGCGAGCGCTCCACCTCGACGGTGAAGTCCACGTGGCCCGGTGTGTCGATGATGTTGATCCGGCAGTCCCGCCAGAAGCAGGTCGTCGCCGCCGACGTGATCGTGATACCGCGCTCCTGCTCCTGGACCATCCAGTCCATCGTCGCCGTGCCCTCGTGCACCTCGCCGATCTTGTACGAGCGCCCGGTGTAATAG
>QHSZ01000362.1 GCA_003220595.1 Candidatus Rokuibacteriota bacterium
GTGAGCCTCTGCCAGCGGAACGGCGTGGAGCCCCCGGCCGCGGCGCTCGAGCGCATCGAGCGGATGCTCGAGTTCACGCTCGCCTACACCCGTCCGGACGGGACGTTCCCCGCCATCGGGGATGCCGACGACGGAAGCCTGCTTGACCTCGAGCGTCGAACCCCCCGCAGTCACCGGGCCCTGCTGGCCGCCGGCGCGACGCTGTTCGGCCGATCCGACCTCAAGGCGGCGGCGCCTACCTTCGGCGCGGCCAATCTCTGGTGGCTCGGTCCGGCCGCGCTCAGCGCTTATGACGCCATCCCCGACAAGGCGGAGCCAGTCGGCTCGCGCGCCTTTACGGATGGCGGGTTCTTCGTGATGCGGGGCGAGGGCCGCCACCTGGTGGTGAGTGGTCCCGGACGCGGACCGGCCGCCCATCTTCATCACGACCTGCTCTCGTTCGAGTGCTGGGCCGACGGCACGGCCTACGTGCTGGATCCAGGGACGTACGGCTACAGCGGCTCGCGCGAGTGGCGGAACCGGTTCCGGAGCACGGCGTCGCACAACACGGTCGTGGTCGACGATCACGAGCAGACGCGTCTGCTCGACGACCCCAGCCTCTTTCCCGTCGAGTCCGACGGGGCGGCGCGATTCACCCTGCGACGCTGGGAGGTGGGGGACGACCTCGATCGCTTCGACGGCGAGCACACCGGCTACACTCGCTTGCCCGAGCCCGTGGTCCACCGCCGCCAGATCTGGTTCCACAAGGGCCAGGGAGTCTGGGTCATTCGTGACGCTCTCGTCGGCGAGGGGACACACACGGTCCGGGGGTTTCTGCACCTGGCGCCCCTCGGCGTGAGGCTCGAATCCGAGGCACCCTGGGTGGTCCGGGTGACCGGTGCGGCGTCTGACCTCGTCATCGCCTGGAGCCCGGAGCCGGGGCTCTCGGTCACGGTCGGCGAGGGCTGGCTCTCGCAGCACTACGGCGCGATCCAGGCTGCGCCGGTGGTGACGTATCAGAAGCGGGGCGTCGTTCCGATGGTCATCACCTTCGTGCTCGCGCCGGTCGCCATCGGGGGCGCGGTCGACGCCGACGGCCTGCTGCGGTGGGCCCGGGCCCTCGCATGAGACAGGTGTTCTCGAAGCGGGGGCGGGTGGTCGTGGAGGACGTCCCGCTCCCGCTCTGCGCGGCGGGCGGTGTCCTGGTCCGCACCGCGTGGTCCCTGCTCAGCGCGGGCACCGAACGCACCAACATCTCCGGGCAGCGCGTGGTGGATCGGCTCCGTCGGCAGCCCGAGGTCGTGGGCAAGGTGTGGAACGAGGTGAGGCGCGCGGGTCTGTCCGAGACGGTCAAGCTCGTCACGGACAAGATGGATCGGCCGATTCAGCTGGGGAACTCGCTGTCCGGCGTGGTAATCGAAGTCGGCGCGGGCGTGCCCGACCTCGCCGTCGGCGACCGGGTGGCGTGCGGAGGAACCGGTCACGCCTCCCACGCCGAATATGTCTTCGTCCCTCGGAACCTCACCGTGACGGTCCCCGATGGGCTTCACTCGAAGGATGCCGCCTTCGTCACCCTCGGCGCGATTGCCCTCCAGGGAGTGAGGCGCGCCAACCTGCAGCTGGGTGAGACGGCCGTAGTGGTGGGCCTCGGCCTGATCGGTCTCCTGACGGTCCAGATTCTCCGAGCCGCCGGCGTCCGCGTCATTGGGATCGATCCACTGAAGGAGCGCGCGATCCTCGCCGAGCGGCTTGGCGCCGGTGTCGCCTTGGTGGCGGGGGATGGGAATCCTGTCGCGGCCGTTCTGGCCGCCACGGGCGGCGTCGGCGCCGATGCGGTTCTCCTCACCGCCGCGACGCCGAGCAGCGAACCGGTGAATCAGGCGTTCGAGATGGCGCGCCAGAAGGGGCGCGTCGTGATCGTCGGCGACGTCGGCCTCCAGCTGTCGCGGCCGACGTTCTACAACAAGGAGCTGGACCTGGTCATCTCGCGGTCCACGGGGCCGGGCCGCTACGACCCGAGCTACGAGGAGCACGGGCTCGACTACCCGCTCGCCTACGTCCGCTGGACCGAGCGCCGCAACATGGAGGAGTTTCTCCGGTTGGCCGCCGACGGTGGCCTGCGGCTCTCCGAGCTGATCGGCGGCGAGTTCAGCGTCGAGGACGCCCCGGTAGCCTACAAGGCGCTAGAGGGGGCGGGGCGGGGGGTGGCGTTGCTCCTGCAGTACACCGCCGAGCCGGCCGCCCGTCCGGCCCGGAGCGTGTCGATTCCCCGCACCGGGCGGGCGCGCCCGGGTGCCTTGCGCGTGGCCGTGATCGGCGCCGGGCAGTTCGCGCGCCAGACGCTGTTGCCTCGTCTGGTATCGCATCGGGATGTGATCGTGCGCGCCATCGTCGGCG
>QHSZ01000361.1 GCA_003220595.1 Candidatus Rokuibacteriota bacterium
TTCCCGGCGGCGCCCGCGCAGCGCGCCGCCTCGTGCGCGGGCCGCGCAAGCCCGTGGCCCGCGAGGGGCCGGTCCTTGAAGACGAGCCGCACGCGTCCGTCGTACTCCTTGAGGATCTGCTCCAGCGCCCGCTGGAGTCGTCGGCAGTGGGGTCACTGATAGTCGGAGAACTCGACGATCGTCACCCGCGCGGCGGGCGCGCCCTTGACCATGCTCGGCGCGGCCGTGAGGTCCACCTGGCCGCGCGCTTCGCCGGTCGCGAGACTGCACGAGATCGTGAGGGCGACGATGGTGTAGACTCGCCGAAACCAGCCGACCCGGCTCGACACCCGGCTCACGGGCCGAGGATACGCTGTGCGCGCGGCCATCGCAACGGACGAGGAGGGGCCATGGACGATCTCCTTGCACTCGTGTTCGGAACGTTTCCTTCTTGGTCGCACCTGGTGGTCCGGCTCGGCCTCGGGGTGATCTTCTTCGCCCACGGCGCCCAGAAGGTGTTCGGGTGGTTCGGCGGCCGCGGGCTCTCCGCGACGATCGCCGGCTTCCGCCAGATGAACATCCCCCCGGCCGCGACCGTGCTCGCGGCCTTCATCGAGTGCTTCGGCGGACTCGCGGTGCTGGTCGGGTTCCTCACGCGCCCGGCGGCCCTCGGGCTCATCGCCGTCATGCTCGTCGCGATCGCGAAGGTGCACGCGGCGCACGGCTTCTTCCTCAACTGGTCCATGACGCCGGGGAAGGGGCACGGCTACGAGCTCAACCTGGCTCTGATCGCGATGGCGCTGGCGCTCCTGATCGGCGGCGGCGGCGTGCTGTCGATCGACCGGCTGATCGTGGCCTGGGGCGACTAGATCATCGAAGGGGGCCTGGACGGCCCCCTCCGAGCCACCCCCAGGAAGGGTTGCGCGGGCGGAGCCCGCGCTCGAACGGTGCTTACTCCGACGTGCGACTCGTTGAACGTGGGGCGGCCCCCAAGCCCCCGGGTGCCCCGGGTGGCTCGGGACGCCCCGGCGGGCCGTGGCGCCCCTCGATTTACGCGGCGCGGCCGCCCTCCTCGGTGAGCGCGGTGATGACGTACGTGCCGCTCTTCTCGTCGCGCTCGAGGGTGACGATCTTCTGCTTGGCCGCCTCCTCGAGGAGCTTCGAGAAGGTCGAGAAGCCGTAGTACGACTCGTTGAACGCGGGGTTCTTCCGGATCATCGTCTGCTTGACCATCGAGCCCCAGAGCGTCTCCTTGTTCTCGCGCTGGAGGGCCTGGATCGCGTCGATGAGCTGCGCCATCGCCTCGGCCTTCTTCTCGGGCAGCCCGCGGAGGAGGTTCGTCTTCTTCGTGTCGCGGATCAGGTCCTCGTAGAAGATGAACTCGTCGCAGTTGCCGACGAGGAGGTCCGAGGAGGAGGACTTCACGCCGAGCCCGATGACGTAGCGGTCGTTCTCGCGGAGCTTGGAGACGAGCGGCGAGAAGTCGGAGTCCCCCGAGACGAGGGCGAACGTGTCGATGTGGGTCTTGCCGTAGGCGAGGTCGAGCGCGTCCACGACCATGCGGATGTCCGCCGAGTTCTTGCCGCTGTAGCGGCTCTGCGGCACGTCGATCAGCTCGATCGCCCACTCGTGGAACGGCCGCTTGTACTCGGTGAAGCGGTTCCAGTCCGCGTAGGCCCGCCGGACGATGATCTTGCCCTTTTCCAGCAGCCGCTCGAGCACCAGCTTGATCTCGAAGGCCTTGTACTGCGCCTCCTTGACGCCGCGAGCGATGTTCTCGAAATCGATGAACAGCGCCAGCTTTCGTTCCCCGTTCATCCGCGTGTCCTTTCGTCCGCCGAGCCGCTCCGTGGGCGACCGCGCCTCACGACCATTATATGGTCGGCCGCCGGCGCCGGCCGAGAAGCTTCTATCGGCGGGTGTATAGTGGGCGGCGACGGAGGTCGCGGATGAAGCCGCCAGACCTTTCCCGGGCGCACCGTGTGCCCCCAGGCCAGACGCTCACTGAGAAGTGGCCGGTCCTTACGTACGGCCGGACGCCGCGGTTCGACCCCAAGACCTGGACCTTCCGCTGCTTCGGCCTGGTCGAGCAGGAGGCGAGCTTCACGTGGGAGGAGTTCCGGCGGCTGCCTCGCGTGACGGTCACCTCGGACATCCACTGCGTGACGCGTTGGTCGCGGCTCGACAACACATGGGAAGGCGTCTCGATCCGGGAGCTGCTGACACGCGTGAGGCCCCTGCCGGCCGCGCGGTTCGTCCTCCAGCACGCCGAGCCCGACTACACGACGAACATCGCGCTCGAGGACCTCGTGCAGGACGACGTCGTCCTGGCCCTCCGTCACAACGGCCGCGACCTCGAGCCCGACCACGGCGGGCCGATGCGGCTCGTCGCGCCGAAGCTCTACTTCTGGAAGAGCGCGAAGTGGCTCCGGGCCCTCGAGTTCCTCGACGTGAATCCGCCGGGCTTCTGGGAGCAGAACGGCTACCACATGCACGCGGACCCCTGGACGGAGGAGCGTTATTCCGACCAGGAGACGCGCGCCATGCAGCAGATGCGCGCCGAGGCCGCGCGCACGCTGCGCGACCGGTGAAGTCGCGGGCCGCGTCGGTCCTCAGACGCCGAGGAACTCGGTGAGGAGGCGGCGGAACACCTCCGGCT
>QHSZ01000026.1 GCA_003220595.1 Candidatus Rokuibacteriota bacterium
GACCGAGATTCGCAACGTCCTGCGCCGCGCTTGGGGGCCCACAGCTCCGTGGTCTGGTTGTCATGGTCTTCGGTCCTGCAAACCGATCGATCGACTAAGCCGCCGAACTAGAATTCGGCTGCAGGATAGGCAGGTCTGCATAAGACAGCAAACGCTGCGAGCTCTTGCAGCATATCGCGGAGGCGGCGTGTTCGGCTAGAGACGCGCGGGTTGGCGCAACGGAGGTAGGCCTCGAGATCCTGCCGCGTATCTTGGCGCACCTGGGTTGAAACACTGCGGGGCCGCGTAAGGGCGAGAGTCAAGTCCACCCATTGGCGGGCACTATAGCCTGCCAACGGACGAGGCGGCAAGGCGGCGCGGGCGTTAAGCTAGGGCCGGCGGGTCCAGCGCAGGTTCGGCTCGCGCGCGGCCTTGGTCTGGTCGAGCCGGCGCACCGGCGTGGTCACGGGGGCGTCGTGGATCACGGCGGGGCTCTGCTCGGCCTCGCGGGCGATCTGGATCATCGCATCGCAGAACTGGTCGAGCGTCTCCCTCGCCTCCGTCTCCGTCGGCTCGATCATCAACGCCTCCTCGACGATCAGCGGGAAATAGGTCGAGGGCGCGTAGAAGCCGAGGTCGAGGAGCCGCTTGGCGATATCCGTCGCCGTCACGCCGAGCTTCTTCTGGCGCCGGGCAGACAACACACATTCGTGCATGCAGGGCCCGGGCACGGCGACGTCGTAATCCTTCTCGAGGCGCTTCATGATGTAGTTCGCGTTCAGGATGGGGTTGTCGGAGACGCTCCGCAGGCCGTCGGCGCCCATGGTGCGGATGTAGGTGTAGGCGCGCACGAGCATGCCGAAGTTCCCCCAGAAGGCCTGAAGCTTGCCGATGGACTTCGGCCGCTTCCAGTCGAGGGCGTAGGTCTCTCCGTCCTTGGTGACGACGGGCACCGGCAGGAACGGCTCGAGGTGGGCCTTGACGCCGACAGGCCCGGCACCAGGGCCGCCGCCGCCGTGCGGCGTCGTGAAGGTCTTGTGCAGGTTGAAGTGGCAGACGTCGAAGCCGAGGTCGCCCGGGCGCGTGATGCCGAGGATCGCGTTCAGGTTGGCGCCGTCCATGTAGACCTGGGCGCCCTTGGCGTGGCAGAGCTCGGTGATCTCGACGATGCGCGGCTCGAACATGCCGAGGGTGTTCGGCACGGTGATCATGAAGGCGGCCACGTCGGTGTCGAGGTGGCGCGCCAGCTCGTCCAGGTCCACCTCGCCGTTCGGCAGCGACTTGACCTCGACCACCTCGTACCCGGCGATCGCAGTGGATGCTGGGTTCGTCCCGTGGGCGGAGTCGGGCACGAGCACCTTCGTCCGCTTCTCGCCGCGCGAAAGATGATAGGCACGGATCATCAGGACGCCAGCCAGCTCGCCCTGGGCGCCGGCCGCGGGCTGCAGCGAGACCGCGTCCATCCCGGCGATCTCGGCGAGCATCGCGCCGAGCTCGTGCATCAGCTGGAGCGCGCCCTGGGAGAGCGCCTCCGGCGCCAGCGGGTGGAGCTTGCCGAACCCGGCCAGCCGCGCCATGTCCTCGTTGAGCTTCGGGTTGTACTTCATGGTGCACGAGCCGAGCGGATAGAAGTGCGTGTCGAGGCCGTAGTTCATGCGTGAGAGGCGCGAGTAGTGGCGGACCACGTCGAACTCCGACACCTCCGGCAGCTCGGGCGCGTCCTTGCGCAGGTGCTGCGCGGGCAGGAGCTTCTTCGCGTCGCTCGCGGGCACGTCGGCCTCGGGCAGGGACCACGCGACGCGCCCGGGCGAGGAGAGCTCGAAGATCAGCTTGTCGTACGCGGAGGCGGCCATCAGGCCACCGCCTTCCCGAGCGCGTCGGCGAAGGCATCGATCTCGACCTTCGTGCGCTTCTCCGTCACGGCGACCAGGAGGCAGTCGCCGAGGGCGCGGTCGAACGTCTTGAGCGGCACGCCGGCGAGGATCCCCTGCTTGGCGAGCTTCGCCACCACGCGCTCGGGCGACTTCGGCAGCTTCAGCGCGAACTCCTTGAAGAAGGGCGCCCCGAAGCGGAGCGAGACGCCGGGGACCTGCGCGAGGCGCTCGGCCGCGTAGTGGGCCTTCGCCGTCGAGAGCTCGCCGACCCGGACGAGCCCCCGGCGGCCGAGGATCGCCAGGTAGATCGTCGCCATGAGCGCGCAGAGCGCCACGTTGGTGCAGATGTTGGAGGTCGCCTTGCCGCGGCGGATGTGCTGCTCGCGGGTCTGGAGCGTGAGCACGAAGCCACGCCGGCCGTCGCGATCCACGGTGGCGCCGACGAGGCGGCCCGGCATCCGGCGCACGAGGTCCTTCTTGGCGCCGAACACACCGAGATTCGGCCCGCCGAAGCTCATCGGCACGCCGAGCCCCTGCCCCTCGCCGACGACGAGATCGGCGCCGAGCCGGCCCGGCGCCTCGAGCACGCCCAGGTTCACGGGATCGGCGACGACCACCAGCAAGGCGCCCGCCGCGTGGGCGAGCTCCGCGGCCGCGGCGATGTCCTCGAGGCAGCCGTAGAAGTTCGGGCTCTGGACGACGAGCGCCGCCGTCTTCGACGAGACGAGCTTCTTCGCCGCGGCGAGGTCGGTGACGCCGTCCGGCACCGCCGCGTCGCGCAGGCGGACGCCCGGCCCCTCGCAGTACGTGACGGCCACGCGGCGGTAGAGCGGGTTCACGCCGCGCGAGAGGACGACTTCGTTCCGCTCGGTGACGGCGTGGGCCATCAGCGCCGCCTCGGCCAGGGACGAGGCGCCGTCGTAGATGGACGCGTTCGCCACGTCCATGCCCGTCAGCTCGGCGATCATCGTCTGGTACTCGTAGATCGTCCTCAACGTCCCCTGGCTCGCCTCGGGCTGGTACGGCGTGTACGCCGTGAAGAACTCGCCGCGCGAGATCAGGTGGTTGATCGGGCTCGGGATGTAATGGTCGTAGGCGCCGGCACCCATGAAGCAGGCGTTCTGGTCGGCGTCGGCGTTCCGCTCGGCGAGGGCCTTCATGTGGCGGATCAGGTCGGTCTCGGCAAGCGCGGGCGCGAGACTGAGCGGCCGCGAGAGGCGCGCCTTCGCGGGGATCCTGACGAGCAGCTCCTCGATGCCGCTGGCGCCGATCACCGCGAGCATCTGGCGCTGCTCGGCCGCCGTGTTGGCGATGTACCGCGACGTCATCAATGGCCCCCCTGCTTCAGGAACGCCTCGTACTGCTGGGCCGTCAGGAGCTGGTCCCACTCGGCCTTGTTCGAGGGCTTGATGAGGATCATCCAGCCCTTGCCGTAGGGGTCCGCGTTCACCGTCTCCGGCTTCTGCGTGAGCTCGGCGTTGGCCTCGACGATCTCGCCGGAGACGGGCGCGAAGAGGTCGGAGACCGCCTTGACCGACTCGACGACGCCGAAGGCCTTGCTCGCCGACACCTTGGCGCCGACCTTCGGCAGCTCGACGAAGACGACGTCGCCGAGCTGCTCCTGCGCGTACGCGGTGATGCCGACGCGCACGCGGTCGCCTTCCTGCTTCGCCCACTCGTGCTCGCGCGTGTACTTGAAGTCCTTCGGGATGCTCGTCATCATGTCCTCTATTTGATTTGCCGTCGGAGCGCCTTCGCAGGGCCTCCGGCGCTCGACGGTCGGGCCGTCATCCCGCTTTCTTCCATTTGATTTGCCGTCGGAGCGCCTTCGCCGGGCCTCCGGCGCTCGACGGTCGGGCCGTCATCCCGCTTTCTTCCATTTGATTTGCCGTCGGAGCGCCTTCGCCGGGCCTCCGGCGCTCGACGGTCGGGCCGTCATCCCGCTTTCTTCACTTTCGACGCATAGAAGGGCGTGCGGACAACCCGCGCGGCCTTCGCCTGTCCGCGGATCTCGACGGCCAGCTCGGTGCCGACCGAGGCCAGCGGCGTCTCGACGTACGCCATCGCGATGTACTTGTCCACGGAGGGCCCGTAGGAGCCCGAGGTCACGATGCCGACCCGGCGGCCGTCCTTCAGCACGGGATAGCCGTGCCGCGCGACCGCGCGGTCGACCATCTCGATCCCCACGAGCTTCCGCTTGAGGCCCTCGGCGCGGATCTTCTCGAGGGCGTCCCGGCCGATGAACTCGCCCTTCGCCGGCTTGACGACCCAGCCCAGGCCGGCCTCGAGCGCGTTGGTCGTCTCGTCGATGTCGTTGCCGTAGAGGGCGTACTTCATCTCGAGCCGGAGCGTGTCGCGGGCGCCGAGGCCGATCGGCGCGACGCCATGCGCCCGGCCCGCGTCGAGGAGCGCCGCCCAGAGGCGCTCGGTCTCCCCGGCGGGCGCGTAGAGCTCGAACCCGTCCTCGCCGGTGTAGCCCGTGCGCGAGATCAGCGTGGCGACTCCCGCCACGGCGCCGCGCGCGAAGCGGTAGTAGCCGAGCTTCGTCACGTCCTGGTCGGCGAGGCCGCCCACGAGCGCTTCGGCCTTCGGCCCCTGGACGGCGACGAGGCCTGTGCTCGCCGAGGCGTTGCGCCAGCGCGCGCCCCCGCCGTGCTCCGTCACCCAGGCCCAGTCCTTGTCGATGTTGCCCGCGTTCACCGTGATCATGAAGCGGTCGGCGGCGAGGCGATAGACCGTCAGGTCGTCCACGATCGTCCCGTTCGGGTAGCAGAGGACCGAGTACTGGACGTGCCCGGGCTGGAGGGCCGCAACGTCGTTGGTGGTGAGGCGCTGGAGCGCCGCCAAGGCCTTCGGGCCCTCCACCTCGAACTCACCCATGTGGCTCACGTCGAAGAGCCCGACCGCGCTCCGGACCGTACGATGCTCCTCGACGATGCCCGTGTACTGCACCGGCATCTCCCAGCCGCCGAACGGCACCATGCGGGCGCCGGCCTTGACGTGCGCCTGGTAGAGGGGCGTGCGCTTGAGGGGTGTATCCACGGGCGCCTCAGTAGACCATCGCCCCGGGGAGACGGTCAAGCGTGGCAGAATTCCTCGATGGCCCGGCGCATCTCCGCGGGCTGCTCCGTCGGGATCCAGTGCCGCGCGTCGAGGCGGAGGAGGCGGCAGTGCGGGATGCGGGCGAGCCACAGCTCGGTGATCGCCGGGTCGGTGAACGTGCTGCCCGACGAGAGCAGCGCCAGCACAGGCAAGCGCAGCGTCGTGGGGTCGGGCAGCGGGCGGGTCACGGCGCGCAGCATCTGGAGGTAGGCGCCCGTGGCCGTCGAGCGCAGGTCGAGCCGCCACGAGGCGTAGCGCCGCTCGAGGTCGGCCGCGTCCGCCCCGCGCGCCATCCGTGCCCGCGTCTCGCTGTCGAGCACGGCGAGGTCGAGCGGCTCGAGCTGCCGGCGGTGGAGGCCGAGGGCGTTGAGCGCGCGCACGAACAGGACAGCCGGCGGGAGGAGCGGCGCGACCCGCGTGACCGTCCCGAGCGTCCCCGTAAGCGCCTCGCGCGGCATCGGCTCGACCAGGACGAGCCCCGTCACCCGCTCGGCGTGCCGGCTCGCGAACTCGACGGCGACGTTTGCGCCGAGGCAGTGGCCCACGAGCACCGCGCGCGCGTAGCCCTCGGCGTCGAGGATCTCGGCGAGGTCGGCGCACCACTCGCGCATCCCGAGGCGGCCGCGCCAGACGGAGCCGCCGTTGCCGCGCAGGTCGGGCCGCAAGAGATCCCAGGACTCCGTCAGCTTGGTCAGCGCGACCAGCTCGGACCAGCGCGTCGAGTTGCTGGCGAGCCCGTGCAGGAGGACGACGAGACGGCGCGGGGCGCCGGGCCGGCGGAGCCGGTAGGCGACCGTCGCGCCGTCGCTGGTCGTGAGTGTGCGGGGGACGTCCAGCTCAGGCCTTCGGCAGCCACTCCCGGAGCGGCTTCACCTGGCACCCCGCCTTGACGAGCCCCTCGCGGACGGCCACCACGATCTTTTCGGCGCCCGGGCTGTCGCCGTGGATGCAGACGGTCTCCACCTTGACGTCGATGACCTTGCCGGTGATCGTGCGCACCTTGCCCTCCATCACCATGCGCACCGCCTGCTCGGCCGCCCTGGCGGGGTCGCTCACGAGCGCGTCCTTGCCGAGCTTGCGGCTGACGAGCTGGGCATCGTCGGCGTAGACGCGATCGGCGAAGCCCTCCGCGGCGACGCGGATACCGGCGACCTTGCGCGCCTCGGCGTCGTACTTGGTCATCGCCATGGTCATGAGGATGAGGCTCCGGTCGAGCTCCATCACCTGCTCGGCCGTGGCGCGGGCGAGGGCCAGGTTCTCCTCGAACATGTGGTACTGGATGCCGTGGGGCTTGACGTGCTGGAGCTTGGCCCCCGCCGCCGCGGCGAACGCGGTGAGCGCCCCGGTCTGGTAAAGGTGAATGTCCTTCAGCTCCTGCGGCGAGACGTCCATGCGCCGCCGGCCGAAGCCCATGAGGTCGGGCAGGCCCGGGTGCGCGCCGATAGCGACGCCGTGCTTGACGGCGTTCTCCACGGTCTTCCGCATCACGTGCGGGTCGCCGCCGTGGAAGCCGCACGCGACGTTCGCCGACGTGATGTGCGGCATGATCTCGTCGTCGGCGCCGAGCGTCCAGCGCCCGTAGCTCTCGCCCATATCGCAGTTGATGTCGATGTATTTGGTGGCCATGTCTCGGGACTCCCTACGCTCTCGCCACAACCCGCGCGAGCGCGTTGATCAGCCGGTCCACGTCTTCGTCCGTCATCGCGAGCGAGCAGGCGCCGAGTCCCCGCTGGGTGAGCAGGACGCCCTCGTTCAAGAGGCCAAGGAAGACGCGCAGCGGCGCCTCTGCGTCCTTGGGTCGCGCCGAGCGCCAGTCGGTCAGCGGTTCCGCCGTCCAGTGCAACCAGAAGAGCGAGCCCATGCCGGTCGCCTGCCCCTTGCGCCGGGTCGCGGCCAGCAGGCGGGTGACGCCGCCGCGCAGGCGCTCGCCGAGCGCGTCGAGCCGCGTGTACGCCTCCGGCGTGACCGCGTTCAGGGTGGCCACGCCCGCTGCCATGGTGACCGGGTTGGCGTTGAACGTGCCGCCGTGGCTGATGCGCGCGCCGCCCTTGCGCGGGTCGTAGAAGTTCATGACGTCGGTCCGCCCGCCGAAGGCGCCCACCGGGAGACCGCCGCCGATGATCTTGCCGAACGTCGTGAGGTCGGGCCGCACGCCCAGGCGCTCCTGCGCGCCGCCCCAGGCGACGCGGAACGAGATCACCTCGTCGAAGATCAGCACGATCCCGTGCCGCTCCGTGCTCGCGCGCAGGCGCTGCAGAAAGCCCTCGGCGGGCGCGATCAGCCCGGCGTTGCAGAGCAGCGGGTCCACGATGAGGCACGCGAGGTGGGCCGCCTCCGCCTCGAGGATCTGCTCGCACGCCTCCGGGTCGTTCCAGGGGAGCACGACCACGTGCTTCAGGACCGCGGGCGGCAAGCCCGCCGACCAGGCGACCGACTTCGGGCGCTTGCGACTCCCGCCCGCCTTCGGGTCGCCGCCCACGCTCACCATGACCCAGTCGTGGGTGCCGTGGTAGGCGCCCTCGAACTTCGCGATCTTGGGCCGCCCGGTGAAGGCACGCGCCAGGCGCACGGCGTTCATCGTGGCCTCCGTGCCGGAGTTCGTGAAGCGGAGGCTCTCGACCGACGGCACCCGGCGCTTCAGGAGCTCCGCCAGACGGATCTCGTGCTCCGTCGGGCCCGGGAACGAGAGACCGTGCTCGGCCGCCTGCTGCGCCGCCTTCACGACGTCTGGGTGGGCGTGGCCGAGGATCAGGCTCGTGTAGTTGCCGTTGAAGTCGATGCGGTCGGTGCCGTCGGCGTCCCAGACGTGGGCGCCCTGCCCGCGCTGGATGTAGAACGGGTACGGATCGAAGAACGTCGTGGTCCGGCTGTTGCCCCCGGGCATCACCGCCAGCGCTTCCTCGTGCAGCGCGCGCGAGCGGCTCGTCTTCGCGGTGTATTCGGCCACTTCCTTGTCGACACTCATGCGGACTCCTCTCTCATGACGCCCTCGAGGGATGCGTCCCACTCCCGCAGCAGCCGGTGTGCCTCGTCCACGGTGACCGCCCTGAACCGCACCGCCTGGCCAGGCCGGGCCTGGCCGATGCGGGCGATGTCGAACGAGCAGACGGTCGCCACCTTCGTGTAGCCGCCCGTGGACTGGCGGTCCACGAGGAGCACGATGGGCTGGCCGTCGCCGGGCACCTGGATCGAGCCGACCGCGATGCCGTCGGAAATGATGTCGTGACCGCGCGTGTGCGCGATGCGGGGGCCGCGCAGGCGTGCCCCCATCCTGTCGGACTGCGGTAGCACTTCGTACGACGAGCCGAGGAGCGCGCCGAGGCCCTCCTTGGTGAAGCGGTCGGCCTGCGGCCCGAGCACCACGCGGAGCGTGGGCTCGCCGCCGTAGTCGGGGAGCGCGCGCCGCTCGACGCGCCGCGGGCGCGGCGCTGCCGCCGGGGCGAGGCGCAGGCGGTCGTCCTTCCGGAGCGCGCGGCCCTCGACGCCCCCGAGGCGGCCGCGCAGGTAGGTCGCGCGCGAGCCCATCACGAGCGGCACGTCGAGCCCGCCCGCGAACGCGATGTAGCCGCGCACGCCCGAGCGCGCGTGGCCGAGCTTGACGACGTCGCCAACCTTCAGCGCGAGCGTCGCCCAGCGCGGCGCGTCCTTGCCGTTCACGCTGAGCGGCATGTCGGCGCCGGTGACGGCGACGGCGCACGCCGCCTCGACCTCGAAGCGCGGGCCCACCAGCGTGCACTCGAGCGCCGCGGCGCCGTCGGGGTTGCCGACGAGCCGGTTCGCGAGGACGAACGCGAAGCGGTCCACGGGCCCCGACGGCGGGATGCCGTAGCGGAGCTGGCCCAGACGCCCGCCGTCCTGCACGGTCGTCTGCGGCCCGGCGTCGAGGATCCTGATCATGCGACCACCGGCGTGTAGGCGCGCGCCTCGACGCGCGCGAGGATGCGGTCGTACTCGGCCCGGTCAATCCTATTGAAGCGCACGCGGTCGCCCGGGCGCAGCAGGACGGGCTCGGCGGCGTCCGGGTCGTAGAGGCGCACGGGCGTCCGGCCGAGGACCCAGAAGCCGCCCGGGCTCTCGACCGAATAGACGCAGCACTGCGTGCCGCCGATGCTCACGCTGCCGGGCGGCGTCTTCGTGCGCGGCGTCTCGAGCCGCGGGATGTGGATCCGCTCCGGCATGCCCGTCATGTACGGCAGGCCCGGCGTGAAGCCGATGAAGTAGACGAGGTACTCCGCCCCGCCGTGGAGCCTCACGAGCTCTCCGGCCGGCAGCGAGAGGCGTTGCGCCGCCACCTCGAGATCGAAGCCGAGCTCGGGATCCTCGTAGCAGCAGGGCAGCTCGACCAGGCGCGAGGGCGGCAGCACGGCCGTGGTGGCCTGCGGGAGCAGCTCGGTGATGGCCGCGCAGAGCGCGTCGTAGCCGACCTCACGCGGATCGTAGTACACCTGCAGCGCACGGAAGGTGGGCACCGTCTCGACGACGCCCGGCAGCGCCTTCTGCTGGATGAGGTACTCCAGGGCGCGCACCCGGCCGTTGATCTCGATGCTGATCTCCTCGCCGAACTCGACGGAAACCGCGAGATCGCCCGCCGGGAGGAACCGCAACGGCCTAGAGCGCCGCGAGGGCGGAGTTCGGCAGGTCGGTGATGAACATGTGCCCCGGGCTGTGCGTGATCATGAATGGCGGCCTGGAGGCGAGCGCGACGGCCTGGGGC
>QHSZ01000363.1 GCA_003220595.1 Candidatus Rokuibacteriota bacterium
ATCTGAGGCGCAGCATGGCGTAGCCGAGCGAGCGCAGCTGCGTCTCCACGAAGGGGCGGCCTCGGCGCTGGCTCGCGCGGCGGTCCTGGGCGACCCAGGGCTCGGCGTCGACGTGTTCGCGCCGCTCAGCCCGGCGCCGGTCGAGGACGATCTGGACGTTGTCCTCGGTGGAGAACTCGCGCCGGAGATACGCGCAGAGGTCATCGAGGTCGCTCGCAACGATGAAGAGGTGTTGTTCCTGGCCCATGGTCTGCTGCGCGGGTTATTGCACACGTGGCAGTGTGAGTCAAGGACGGCGAAGTCGCCGCAGGGCTCGCGCGGTCGCGCGCGCCCGCTTGGAGAGACGACGGGGGTTCCCACGCTTCTCCCGCGGACGATCATTCCCCTCGTCTTTTGTCGCGGGCTGGATGCGGTGTGGCTCCGAGTCTGCGGACAGCCCGCTGAGAAATTCCTCCGCAGTGACGACCGGGCAGCCGGCGCGACGCGCGGCGTCCTGAACCTTCCGATCCGACGTGACGATGACGGCCCCGGCGCCGTGCTGGCGCCCGAGCCGCATCAGCTCGTCGTCCGCGGTGAAAGGCGGGCGCGAGAACACCACGCGGATCCGGCCGGCGGAGGGCGCGCCCCCCTGCACACGCGCGCCGTCGAACACCACGGTGAACTCGTCGCGCGCGTCGCGGTGAGCCCGGGCCAGGAGGCGCAGCAGCGCCGTCCGCCCCGCCTCGAGACTCTCAGTTTCGTGGGCGCGCAGGTCGGGATCGCGGCGGATCACGTTGTAGCCGTCGATGAGCCAGCGCATCAGCGCCTGAGCCCCTCCTTCGCCCGGCTCACCACCTGGCCCAACCGCCGGTAGTGCGCCAGATAGTGGCCGACCAGAGAGGAGCCCGCGCCCTCGTAGCGCGCCCCCAGCCAGGCGGGGGGCGGGAGCAGAGCGTGTCGCAGCGTGGGGAGGAGATCGCGCCCTCGGTCCACCAGGAGGAGCGCGATGAGGTGCTCGAGCGCGCGGCGTTGCTGCGGCGCTCGATGCCGCAGGAGCCAGCCCATCGCGGCGGCCCTCGGGCCCCGAGGCTCGAGCCTTGCCATCGCCGCGGCAGGAGCAGAAGCGCCGAACAGCGTCTCCAGCTCCGAGAGGGCCCAGTAGAGCGCCGAGCGCACACGCCAGCGGGACGCGCGCGTGACCAGCGCCTCCCAGTCGATCTGGCCTCCCCAACGGTCGAGGACCAGCGCGAGGTCCCAGAACCAGAGGAGCCCCGCGAGGCCATGGTGGACCGCCAGGTGGACGGCCAGGTAGAGCAGGAGATCTTCCGGACAGAGGCCGAGGGCGTCCTGGCCTGCCACGCGGATCGGGACGGCCCGATCCCAGACCGTCAGGCCTTCGCGCTCGTTCCATGAATACCGCGGGTCGCTCAGGAGCCCCCAGTGCAGGTCCACGTGAACGCCCGCCGTCCCCTCGTACAGCGTGGCGCGGTCGTAGGCGAGGTCGAAGCGAAAGCTGTGGGCGTCGGCCAGCCGGCGGTAGCCGAGGCGCCGGAGAAGATCGTCCACTTGGCGGAGGCTCTCGCGTTTGATCAGCAGATCGAGATCGGTGCAGGGACGGAGTGCCGGATGGGCGTAGACGGTTTCGGCGAGGGCCGGCCCCTTGAGCGGAATCACCGGGACGCCCTCCCGCTCGAAGGCCTCGAGGAGTCGCCCGAGCTCGCGGCTGAAGATCAGCTGGCCGGCGGTGCCGTCGACGAGGTGTCGGTGTAATCGCTCCCGCACGGCGAGGGGCATCGAGGCGGGCGGACTCGCTTTGCACGCCAACGCGAGTGCCGCGCCCAGACCTTCGGCCGCTGCCGAAGCGAGCAGTCCGTCCCAGTCGAAGGCACCGCAGGGTACGGCCGGCGCGCCGCGCCCTTCGAGAGAGCGCAGGCACCCGACGATCCAGCGCGTCTCGGGGCTCAGAGTGCCGACGCGGACGAACGCAGCATCGAGGCGGGGATGACCGATGATCCCGCGACCTGGGCGGAGGCCAGCGCGTGCTCGCAGTTGGCGGGCGACGGCCCGTAGAGGTCGCCGGTCTCGACGAGGGCCTGGCCGGGACAGCGTGTGCAGAAACGGGAAGCCGTACAGGACGAGCACGTGTGCAGGTCACGGATCCGAATCGATCTGACCCTCAGCATCTCGGGCGACCGGTGCCAGATCTCTGCGAACGGCTCGTCGCGCACGTTGCCGCACGCGATGGGCATGGCCACGCATGGCATGACGTCCCCGTAGGCGCTGATATAGCAGGCGTTGTGTGAGGCGCCGCACGGGACCTCGTCGAGGTCCG
>QHSZ01000027.1 GCA_003220595.1 Candidatus Rokuibacteriota bacterium
CGCGTGCTTCCCTTCCTTGTGGAGCCCCTCGGCCTTGTCCAGCATGGCCGTGGCCTTCTTCACCTTCTCGTCCTTCGCGTCCATCTTCGCGGCCGCGTCCCGGCCCTGCTTGATCAGCGTCGGGCACTGGAACGCCAGCGCCGTCCCGGCGCTGACCGCGAGCGCCGTGATCACGGCGGTCGCTGCTATGAGCTTCCTCATGGGTCAATCACCTCCTTCGGTGCCTAGTTGGCCTGATCGTTCAACTGCCATCGCCCGGGTGGGGTTCCGGAGACCCCCCACCGCGGAAGTGCTCGTAGATTCTCTGAGCGAGCTTGGGCGTCACCTTCGGCACAGCCGCGAGCTCGGCGACCGAGGACTCACGGATGCGCCGCGCCGAGCCGAGCGTCTTGAGCAGGCTCGTGCGGATCGTCGGCCCGACGCCCGGGATCGTGTCGAGAACGGATTGTAGCGTACGCTTCGCCCGCAGCTTCTTATGATACGTGATCGCGAAGCGATGCGCCTCATCGCGGATCTTCTGGAGCGTGTGGAGCGCGGGGGAGGTGGGATCGAGGATGAGCGGATGGAGACTCTCGCCGATGTAGACCTCCTCCTGCTGCTTGGCCAGCGCGATCACCGGGAGGTAGTCGAGGCCGAGGTCCTGGAGCACCTTGAGCCCGACATTGAGCTGCCCGCGCCCCCCGTCGATCAGAACCAGGTCGGGCAGCGGCGTCCCCTGCTCCAGCGCCTTCGCGAACCGCCGCGTGAGGACCTCGGCCAGCGACGCGAAGTCGTCGGCGCCCGCGACGGTCCGGATGCGGAAGCGCTTGTAGTCGTCCTTCTTCATGCCGCCGTTCTCCCACACGACGAGAGACCCGACCTGCTCGGTGCCCTGGATGTTGGAGATGTCGTAGCCCTCGATCCGGTTCGGGAGCCCGGGGAGGGTGAGCGCGCGCCGCAGCTCCTCCAGCACGACCTGCTGGCGATCGTCGCGCGACAGGAGGTGGTTCTGGAGCGCGAGCACCGCGTTCTCCTCCGCCATCGCCACGAACTCACGCCGGGCGCCGCGCTGCGGGGCCAGGATCTGGACGCGCCGCCGCGCGAGCCCGCTGAGCCACTCGGCGGTCAGCTCCGCCTCGGGCAGCTCCTCGGAGACGAGCAGCTCCGGCGCGGGCGCGACCGACTTGCCGTAGAACTGCCGGACGAAGGCCGACAGGATCTCGCCGTCGCGGGACCCCGCGACCTTGTCGAAGAAGAACGGCTCCTGGCCGACGAGCCGGCCCTTGCGGACGAAGAACAGCTCGACGCACGCGTCGTTCCCTTGGCGGACGACGCCGAGCACGTCCTGGTCGAGCTCCTCGGTGGAGATGATCTTCTGGCGCTCGCGGACCTTGTTGAGCGACTGGATCTGGTCGCGGAGCACCGCCGCCCGCTCGAACTTGAGCTCCGCCGCCGCCACCTCCATCTCCTTGGTCAGCCGGAGCGCCAGCTCGTCATCCTTGCCCTCGAGGAAGCGCGCCACGTCGCGGACGGTCCGGCCGTAACCCTCACGGGTCTCCCAGCCGGTGCACGGCGCGTTGCAGCGCTGGATCGCGTACTGGATGCACGGGCGCTCGAGGCGACCGTCGATCGTGATCGAGCAGGTCCGCAGCGGGAAGAGCTGTCGCGTGAGCCGCAGCGTCTCACGCATCGCGGTGGCGGGATAGAACGGCCCATAGTACACCGCGCCGTCGTCCTGCACGCGCCGCGCGACCAGGAGCCGGGGGAAGTCCTCGTTGGTCGTCAGCTTCAGAAACGGGTAATGCTTGTCGTCTCGCAGAATGATGTTGTAGCGGGGCCGGTGCTTTCGCACCAGGTTGGCCTCGAGCATGAGCGCCTCGAGCTCGTTGTCGGTCACGATGTACTCGAGGTCGCGGGTGTGGCGGACGAGGGCGTCGGTCTTCGGGTCGCGCGGCCGCGCCGCCTGGAAGTACGAGCGGACGCGGCTCCGGAGCGACGCGGCCTTGCCGACGTAGAGGACCTGGGCCTTCGCGTCGCGGTACATGTAGACCCCGGGGCGGTCGGGGAGCCGCGCGAGCTTCTCCGTGAGCGTCATCGCAGCTCGAGCTTCCGCAGACCCTTGATCCGGTCGCGGAGCTCAGCGGCCTGCTCGAAATCGAGCCGCCGTGCGGCCTCTTTCATCCTCGCCTCGAGCTCGGCGACGCGCTTCTGCAGCTCCGCGGCGGACTCGAACCGCTCCTCGACCGGCGCCTCGACCTCGACGGTGTAGTAGTCGCGCTCGTAGACCGTCTGGAGCAGCTCGCGGATCGACGAGCGGATCGTCTCCGGCGTGATCCCGTGCTGGTCGTTGTAGGCGGCCTGGAGCTCCCGGCGGCGCTCGGTCTCGCGGATCGTCGCCGCCATCGAGTCGGTCACGCGGTCGGCGTACATGATCACCTCGCCGTTGACGTTGCGCGCCGCGCGGCCGGCCGTCTGGATGAGCGAGGTCCCCGAGCGCAGGTACCCCTCCTTGTCGGCGTCGAGGATCGCCACGAGCGACACCTCTGGGATGTCGAGCCCCTCGCGGAGGAGGTTGATGCCGATCAGGCAGTCGAACTTCCCGAGCCGGAGATCGCGGATGATCGCGACGCGATCGAGCGTGTCGACGTCCGAGTGGAGGTACCGCACCCGGAGCCCCACCTGCTGATAGTACTCCGTGAGGTCCTCGGCCATCCGCTTGGTGAGCGTCGTCACGAGGACCCGCTCCTCGCGCTCGCCGCGCGTCCGGACCTCGGCGAGGAGGTCGTCGACCTGGTCCGTCGCGGGCCGGACCGTGATCTTGGGATCCATGAGCCCGGTCGGGCGGATCACCTGCTCGACCACGGCGTCGCCCGCCAGCTCGACCTCGTACGCGCTCGGCGTCGCCGACACGTAGATCGTCTGGCCCGTCGCCCGCGTGAACTCGTCAAACGTCAACGGCCGATTGTCGAACGCCGAGGGGAGCCGGAACCCGTACTCGACCAGCGCCTCCTTCCGCGAGCGGTCGCCGTAGAACATGCCCCGGATTTGGGGTACCGCCACGTGGCTCTCGTCGATGACGATGAGGGCGTCCTTGGGGAGGTACTCGATCAGCGTGGGCGGCGGCTCGCCCGGCCGCCGGCCCGTGAGGTGGCGCGAGTAGTTCTCGATCCCGTGGCAGTAGCCGAGCTCGCGAAGCATCTCCATATCGAAGAGCGTCCGCTGCTCGAGCCGCTGGGCCTCGAGGAGCCGGTTCTTCGGCCGGAGGAACGCGAGCCGCTCCCCGAGCTCCTCCTGCACCGTCGCCAGCGCGCGCTCGAGCTGTGAGGCTTCGGTCACGTAGTGGCTCGCCGGGTAGACGTGCACGTGCTCGAGCCGCTCGAGCACCGAGCCCTTGAGCGGGTCGATCCGGTGGAGCGCGTCCACCTCGTCGCCGAAGAGCTCGATGCGGAGGGCCAGCGACTCCTCGTTGGCCGGGAAGATCTCGACGACGTCGCCGCGGACGCGGAAGGTGCCGCGGTGGAAGTCGTAGTCGTTGCGCTCGTACTGCACCGCGACGAGCCGCCGGATGATCTCGTCCCGGTCGATCCGCTCGCCCGTGCGGAGCTCGAGGTGTAGGCCCTGATAGGTGTCGGGCTCGCCGATGCCGTAGATGCACGAGACCGAGGCGACCACGATGACGTCGCGCCGCTCGAGCAGCGACTTCGTCGCCGAGTGACGCATGCGATCAATCTCGTCGTTCACGAGCGCGTCCTTCTCGATGTAGGTGTCCGACTGCGGGATGTACGCCTCCGGCTGGTAATAGTCGTAATAGGACACGAAGTACTCGACCGCGTTCTCGGGGAAGAAGGCCCGGAACTCGCTGAAGAGCTGGGCGGCGAGCGTCTTGTTCGGGGAGATGACGAGCGCCGGGCGCCCCGCGTGGGCGATCACGTTGGCGATCGTGTAGGTCTTGCCCGAGCCCGTGACGCCCCTGAGGACGGCGTGCCGGCGCTCCTCGCTGATGAAGCGGTCGAGGGCCGCGATGGCCTGCGGCTGGTCGCCGCGCGGCGAGTACTCGGAGGCGAGCCGGAACACGGCTCTGGACTGCGTCAGGAGGGCGTCGGGACGGCCAGGAGGTACTTCCGCCAGGAGTCCAGGAGGGAGCTCGCGTGCGGGTGCCGGAGCATGTGCGTCGAGAACACGAACTTCGGGTGCACCGGCTCTCGACAGAGCCGCATCCCGGCCTCGTCGGGCAGCCGGTTCCCCTTGCGCAGATTGCAGCGGAGGCAGGCTGCCACGACGTTGATCCACGTGGTCTCGCCGCCGCGCGAGCGCGGCACGATGTGATCCACGGTCAGCCGCTCGCCCCGCCGGTTGCAGTACTGGCAGGTGTAGCCGTCGCGGCGAAGGATGTTCTTCTTATTGAACGCGACCCGATCGAGGAAGGGCTTGCGGATGTAGATGGCGAGGCGGATGACGGCGGGGAGCGGGAACGCCACGGATGGTGACCTCACCACCCGTGGCGAGGCTTCGACCGCCTCGGCTTTTCCGTTCATCAGGAGTGTGATCGCCCGGCGGGCGTTCGTGAAGTGCAGCGGCTCAAAGGTATAGTTCAGCACCAATACGGCGACTTCATCCATACTAACGGCTAAGGATAGACGTGGCCTGCGACAGTGTCAAATCACGCGCCTACGGGGCAGCGTCCGCGGCCGCGGCCAGGATGCCTTCGCGCAGCCCTGCGTCGCTCACCACGACGCGATCCGCGCCGACCTCGTCGAGCGTCGCCAGCACGATCGCGATGCCCGGCAAGATGAGGTCGGCGCGTCCCGGCTCGAGGCACGGCAGGTCCGCGCGCTCCGCCGCGCTGAGGGACGCGAGCCGTGCGCGCTGGGCCTCGATCGCCGCGCGCGAGAGCGTGTGGCCCTGCACGCGCCGCGGATCATAGTGCCGGAGGCCGAGGTCGAGGGCGCCGAGCGTCGTGACGGTCCCGGCGGTGCCGACCAGATGGGCGGGACGGGCCCCGCGGATCGCCGCCGGCAGCTCCCGCGCGAGCCGACCCCGCACCTCGCCGAGGAGCCCGGCAAAGCCGTCCGGGTCCACTCGGCCGGGGAAGGGGAACCGCTCGGCGAGCGGCACGACGCCGAGCCGCAAGCTCACGGCGGCCAGGATCCGGGGGCCCTCGGCCAGGATGTATTCGGTGCTGCCGCCCCCGATGTCGAACACGACGACGCGGCCGGCGAGCCGTCCGAGCCCGGAGCGCACGCCGCGCAGCGTGAGCCGCGCCTCGTCCTCACCGCTCACCACCTGGACGCGCCGGCCAGTGGCCCGCTCGATCGCGTCGGCGAAGGCGCGCCCGTTCGACGCCTCGCGCATCGCGCTCGTCGCCACGATCTTCACCTCGACCGCGCCGAGGCCGATCCCCCGCGCCACGTAGTCGACGACGACCGCGAGCGTGCGCCGCATCGGCGCCTCGCCGAGCGCGCCCGAGGCCGCGAGCCCCTCGCCGAGCCGGGTGACCGTCTGGTGCTGCGTCACCACCCGCCAGGCGCCCGGTCCCTCCACGTCGGCCACGAGCAACCGGACGGTGTTGGTGCCCACGTCGATGGTCGAGACGCGCATGCCTCAGGACAAGCGAACGCCCCGCCGTGGGGGCCGGCGGGGCGTGTCGTACGGCGACGTCGCTCTCGTCTACTTGCCCTTGAGCGTCCGGATGTAGTTGACGAGCTCCCAGCGATCCTTCTCGGGCAGGTGCTTCCAGGGCGGCATCGCGCCACGGCCGTTGGAGATCTTCCAGAAGATCTCGCCGTCGGTCTGCTTCTGCACCGCGTCCGAGGTCCAGTTGGCCGGCTTGGGTGGCGGTAGCGCCGCCGCCGCGGGTCCATCGCCGTGCCCGCTCGCGCCATGGCACGAGACACAGTTGGTCTCGACGTTCTTCTTCGCGTCGCCGACGCCCTTGACGGGGTTCTTCATGTTCTTCGCCTCGGGCGGCGCGACCCACGGGCCCTGCGCCGCGGCGGTCACGACGCCCCCGACGCTGAGGGCGAGTCCCGCGATGGCGGCTGTCACCAACTTCCCGAACGCGCTCATGGCGCCTCCTCTTGGTTCGCTGGTCGTGATGGCCTTCACAACGTCGCCATTTAACACACGTGGGACGAGGCTGGTCAAGCCGATATTCGCTCCGACGGCCGCGGCGCGCCCCACGCCGCGAGCCAGCAGATCGCCGCGACGGCGCCGTAAGCGCCGGCCAGGCGCTGGGGCAGCGCCGCGGGCGCCGCCCAGGGCCAGAAGAGCGCGCCGTCCGCCAGCGGCGAGTGGATCACGCCGAAGAGCGTCACGAGGCTCGCGAACGCGCAGAGCGCGCCGGCGACGCCGAGCCTCCGCTCGATGATCGCCACGAGCGTCCACCCCCACAGGAGAGCCGTGAGGATGAAGCCGTTGCCGAGGACGCGCAGCGTCTGATGGGCGAGCGCCGCCTCGCCCGTGAGCGACGCCGGCGACGCGCCGAGTGCTGCGAGCAGGCCTGCGGTCTCGATCAGGACGACCGCCGCCGCGACGGGCACGAAGGCGAGGGCCACCGCGGCGCCGTGGCGTGGCGGTGAGGCCTGGAACCCCTGCGCCGTGATCTCGAGGCCGATGAAGACCAGGATCGGCGCGATCGCCGCCTCCGGGAGCACGGACACGAGGACGGACAGCGCGCCGAGGGCCGCGCCCGCGCCGATGACGACGCCCGTCGCCAGCGTGTAGCCCGCGCGCGCGCCCATCGCCTTGTACGCGGGATGGCCGATGTAGGGCGTGTTCTGGATGACGCCCCCGCAGAGCCCCGTCAGGATCGTCGCCGCCGCCTCGGTGAAGAGAATGTCGCGCGCGCGGTACTCGTCGCCGGCCGCCGCCGCGCTCTCCGTGTTGTCGATCCCGCCGATGATCGTCACGAGCGCGAACGGCAGCGCGACCGCGAGGTAGGGCAGCGTCGCCGGGAGCGCGTCGAGCCAGGCGAGCGTGGGCCACGGGACGGCCAGCCGCGGGGTGCCGATCGCGAGCGCGGCCCGCGGGCCCGCGTCGAGCCACGCGCGGAGCCAGAAGATCGCCGTGCCCGCGGCGGCCGCGGCGAAGGCGCCCGGCAGGCCGAACGGCATCCGCACGCGCCCGAAGAGCGCCAGCAGCATGACCCCGAGCGCGACGAGGCCGACGAGCGGGTCACGGAGGATCTTGAGCGTCGGGAGGAACGCGATCAGGAGGATGGCGACACCCGCGATCGAGCCCAGCAGCGCCGCGCGCGGCACCGCGCGCCTGGCCCAGTCGCCGCCGAACGCGAGCCCGACCTTCACGAGGCCGATCGCGACGGTCGTGGCCATGCCCACCTTCCACGCGAGCACAGGATCCGCAGTCGCCACCATCACGGGCCCGAGGACGCCGAAGACCATCGCGAAGAGCGTCGGCGTGTCGATGCCGAACGGCATCGCGGTGACGTCCTCCCGCCCCGTGCGGCGCATGAGCCGGACCGCGAGCCACGTGTAGGCCAGGTCGCCGACCAGCACGCCGAGCGCCGTACCCGGCACCATGCGGAGCAGCACGAGGTCGGCGGGGAACTTGAAGACCCCGATCAGGAGGCTCGAGAGGATGACCAGCTGCGTGACGTTGTCGAGGGCGAGCCCGAGGAACCCGTTGAGGTCCCCGGGCGTGATCCAGCGCGGGAGACGCCTAGCGGGTCCGGGCGTCGGCCGTTCCCCGCTCCGCGAGGAGCTCGCGCGCCAGGGCCTGCGTCCGCTCGGCGAGCTCGGCGCACCAGGCGAGGCTCCCCCGCCCCTCGGCGACCTCGTGGAAGTCGAACTCGACGACAGGGCTCACGCGCGTGCCCACGCGCAGGCGCGCGCCGTACGATTTCCCCGCACGCGCGTCACCGGCGTCCAGCACGACCTCGACGCGCGGGCTCACGCGCTTGGCGTGCGACGTGAGGAAGTTCCGGAGCCAGCGCGCGACCTCGTCGTACGTCCCACCCGAGAACATGGGCGCATTGTAGCAGAGCCCCTCGCGCCGCTACGCCGACGTCAGGCTCTCGGCGCTCCTCGTTGAACATGGGGGCCTCGAGATGGCCCCCAAGCCCCCCGGGTCGCTCGGGACGCCCCGGCGGAGCCGTGGCGCCCCTCGATAACCCGACAGTCTCCTAGCACTCGTTGAAGCCGCAGGAGAGACACTTCTTGCACCCCTCTTCGTAGATGAACGTCGCCTGGCCGCACTCCTTGCAGAGGTCACCGATCTGCTTCTTGCCGTTTCCGGCGACCACCGGCAGCTCGGATACCGGCTTCACCTGGCCGATGTGCTCGGCGAGCGTCCGGGCGAGCGCGTCGGGCAGCGAGAGGATCTTGGCGAGCCCGAAGCCCGTCGGCTGACCGCCGCCGATCCTCGCGAGCTGGCTGATGACCTCTTCGAGCCGCCGCTGAGACGACAGCGGCGAAGGCAGCCTGAGCACGAGCGAAATCAGTCGCCCGAGGGCCTCCGCGACCGCCATCGTGTCGGAGCCGCCCTTGCCGACCTGGACGAAGACCTCGAAGGGGTCGTTATCCGCGGTCTCGTTGACCGTGATGAACGCCGTGCCGATCGGCGTCTCGGTTCGGTACGTGGAGCCCTGGAGACTCCGCGGCCGCGGCCGGATAATCGCCGGGGCGCCCGGGGCGAGGCCCCTGTCCTTCTTCCCGACGCCGACGTTCAGCACCTGCTCGCCCTTGCATCCGTCGCGGAACACCGTGATCCCGAGGCAGCCGAGCTCCCACGCGAGCGTGTAGGCCCGGGTCACGTCGGCCTCCGTCGCGTCGTTCGGGAGGTTGATGGTCTTCGAGACGCCGTTGTCCGTGTAGCGCTGGAACGCCGCCTGGTGGCGCACGTGCCACTCGAAGCCGATCTCGTGCGACGTCTTGAAGATGCGCTCGGCCGTCTCCGGCAGGCCCGGGATCCCGTGGAGCGAGCCGCGCTTGGCGACCTCTTGCATGAGGGCGCTCGAGAAGAAGTTCTGCTCCTTAGCGATCCGCTCGAAGGTCTCGTTGACGAAGGTCAGCACGCGCTCGCCCTCGGGCTGCTTCACGCGGTGCTCGAAGGCGAGGGCGAAGATCGGCTCGATGCCCGAGGAGCAGCCGGCGATCATCGAGATCGTGCCCGTCGGGGCGATCGTCGTGACGGTCGAGTTCCGGAGCGGCCGCTCGCTCTTGTAGATGGACTGATTCCAGTTCGGGAACGGCCCGCGCTCCTCGGCAAGCTTCGCCGACTGGTCGTGGGACTTTTCCTTCACGAAGGCCATGAGCCGGTCGGCGAGGTCGATCGCCTCCTGGCTGTCGTACGGGATGCCCAGCGTGAAGAGCAGGTCGGCCCAGCCCATGATGCCGAGGCCGATCCGCCGGTTGGCCTTCACCGTGGCGTCGATCACCGGCAGCGGGTACGGGTTCATCTCGATGACGTCGTCGAGGAAGCGCACGGCCAGCCGGACGACGCGCTCCATCTCGTCCCAGTCGATGGACCACTCCCCGTCCTCGCCCCGCCGCGCGAACTTCGATACGTTGAGCGAGCCGAGGTTGCACGCCTCGTTGGGCAAAAGTGGCTGCTCTCCGCATGGGTTAGTCGCCTCGACCATCCCGATCTCGGGCGTCGGGTTGGCCGGGCTCGCGTTGATCCGGTCGATGAAGACCATCCCCGGATCGCCGGTCCGCCAGGCGGCGCGCACGATCCGCTCGAAGACCTCCTTGGCCGAGAGCCGCTCGACGACCTGCCCCGTGTGCGGGTTCACCAGGTCGTACTCCGTGCCCGCCGCCAGGGCGTCCATGAACCGGTCGGTCGCCGCGACAGAGATGTTGAAGTTGGTGATCCCGCCATCGAGCTTGCACTCGATGAACTCGAGAATGTCGGGATGATCCACCTTCAGGATCCCCATGTTGGCGCCCCGACGCGTGCCGCCCTGTTTCACCGCCTCGGTGGCGCTGTTGAAGACGCGGAGGAAGGAGATGGGACCGGAGGCGCGGCCACCAGTCGAGGCGACGATGTCGTCCTTCGGACGGAGCCGCGAGAACGCGAATCCGGTTCCGCCACCCGATTTATGGATGATGGCGGCCGCCTTGACGGAGTCGAAGATCTCCTCCATCGAGTCGCCCACCGGCAGGACGTAGCAGGCCGAGTACTGAAGCCCGTTGCCCTTGCCCGCGTTCATCAATGTCGGGGAGTTCGGCAGGAAGTAGCCGTCCACCATGATCTCGTAGAACGCGCTGCCGATCTCCCGCACCGCCGCCTGGCTCCGCCCGTAGCGCGCTTCACCCGCGGCGATCGACAGCGCGACCCGCCAGCACATTTCCTCCGGGGTTTCGACGACTTCGCCGCCTTCGCGCCTCAGGTAGCGTTCCCGGAGAACACGCAGCGCCGGTTCGGTCCACTGGCCGACCTTGGCCGGGCGAGTCTCAGACAGCATTATGGGGCCTCCTCCCAATCACATACGACACCTAGTGGTGCAGGCGAATCTAGCACGCAGAATGTAGAGGTCGTCAAGAAAAAAGGTGTCCACATCCGTGCACCGGCCTTCCACATGTCCGTCCACATGGTCGTGTTATCCTTCGGGCCGTATGAAAAATCCGCGCACAGTCCTCATTCTCCCTCTAGCCATCATCGGTTGCAGCGTCACGCTCGCCCTCGCTCAGACACCGGCTCCCACTCCCGCGGCGCCCCCGGCTCCCGCGCCGCTGGCGGGTCGGGCGCCGATCGCCGGCAGGGTGCTGACGCTCGACGAGTGCATCGCCATCGCGCTCGAGGCTCAGCCGAGGATCCAGGCGACACTCTATGACTACGCCGCAGCGCGCTATCGCGTGAACCAGGCGTTCGCCCCGCTCCTCCCACAGCTCACGGGCGCCGCCACCGCGACGCGGAGCCAGAGCGTCTTCGTCGTCACCTCGACGACCACCGGCAACACCAGTAAAGGCGTCGCGAGTAGCCAGCTGGCCGATACCTTCTTCGCGCAGGTCCAGCTCTCGCAGCTCCTCTTCGACTTCGGCAAGACCCTCGCGGCCACCGAGGCGGCGCGGAAGCTCGCCGAGGTGGCCGTCGAGAACATCGAGCTCCAGCGCCAGCTCATCGCGCTCGCGGTGAAGGAGGCGTACACCAACACGCTCTTTGCCCAGCGCCTCATCAGGGTGACCGAGCAGGCGCTCGAGCGCGCAGACCTGAACCTCCGGTCCGCCAAGGGCTTCTTCGAGGTGGGCACGCGGCCGAAGTCTGACGTGGCGCGGGCCGAGGTCGACGTGGCGAACGCCAAGCTCGACCTCATCAGGGCGAAGAATGCGCTGCGCACCGCGCTCGTCGCCCTCAACACGGCGATGGCGATCGACGTGGACACGCCGACCCAGATCGTGGACAACCTCGTCTACGAGGCGATCACCATCGACCGCCAGGCCCAGCGCGCGGAGGCCCTCAAGAATCGGCCCGAGTACCGCCAGGCCGTCCTTCAAGTGGGCGCGGCCCAGGCGACCGAGCGCCAGACCTTCCGCGGATTCTTCCCCGACGTCAGCGGGATCGGTAGCTACGGCGGTAGCCAGGCGCAGCTCAACGAGAGCTGGACCCTCGGCCTCGCCTTCACCTGGTCGCTGTTCGACGGCGGCGGCCGTATCGCCCGGTACCAGGAGGCGAAGGCCAGCCTCCAGGCCGCGAAGGCGCGCGTGCAGTCCACCGAGCTCGACATCATCCAGAACGTCGAGCAGTCGGAGATCGCCATCGAGGAAGCGCAGGAGCGAATCCAGGCCGCCCAGGCCCTGGTCGCGTCGGCGCAGGAGAACTTCCGCCTCGCGCAGGGACGGTTCGACGCCGGAGTCGGCACGATCCTCGAGCTCACCGACGCCCAGTTGGCCTTCACCCAGGCGCAGAGCACCGAGAGCCAGGCGCTGGCTGATTACCGCATCGCCCTGGCGCGGCTCGACCGCGCCCTGGGTCGCCGCTGACGCCGAGGTAAACCGACCACGCCGCGCCGACGTCCAAGTAGATGATGCGACGGATCCTCTCGGTGGTGCTCGTGGCCGCGGTCGTCGGCGGGGGCGTCTGGGCCTACCTCTACTCCCAGAGCATCGGCAACGCGCCGAAGTACCGCCTGGCCAAGGTCGAGCGCGGCGCCCTCACCGCCGCCGTCTCGGCCACGGGCAACCTCAACGCCGTGATCACCGTCCAGGTCGGCAGCCAGGTCTCGGGCCAGATCAAGGAGCTCCTGGTCGACTTCAACTCCGTCGTGAAGAAGGCCCAGGTCGTCGCGCGGATCGATCCGGAGATTTTCCAGGCGAAGGTCAACCAGGCCAAGGCCGACCTCGACTCGGCGAGGGCCACCGTCCTCAACCAGCAAGCCCAGATCGAGCGCACGCGCGCCGACGTCGAGAACGCGCGGGCGGCCCACGCCGAGGCGAAGGCTCAGACGGCGAAGGCCCAGGTCGCCGTCGTGGACACGCGGCGTGACTACGAGCGCAAGACCGAGCTCTTCGGGCGACAGCTCATCGCGAAGAGCGATCTCGACTCGTCCCAGGCCGCGCACGACTCCGCGGTGGCCCAGCTCGACTCCGCGCGTGCCCACGAGCAAGCGCTCGCGTCCGCCATCCAGTCGGCGATCGCCCAGCTCCGCGTGGCGGAAGCCATGCTCGCCTCGGCGCGGGCCCAGGTGGAGCAGAAGATCGCCGCGCTCAAGCAGTCCCAGCTGGACCTCGACCACACGACGATCACCGCGCCGGTGGACGGGGTCGTCGTCTCCCGTCAGGTCGATGTGGGACAGACGGTCGCGGCGAGCCTTCAAGCGCCGGTGCTCTTCACGATCGCCCAGGACCTCACGCAGATGCAGGTCGAGACGAGCGTGGACGAGGCCGACATCGGGCGCATCAACGTCGACGATCGCGCGACGTTCACGGTGGACGCGTTTCCGGGCGAGACATTCGTCGGCAGCGTCACGCAGATCCGCAAGGCCGCCCAGATCGTCCAGAACGTCGTCACCTACACGGTCGTCGTCGCGG
>QHSZ01000365.1 GCA_003220595.1 Candidatus Rokuibacteriota bacterium
TTGCTCCGGTCCGCCGGGGGCCTCGCGCCGATCGGCGCGGTGATGCTCGGCACCACGCACTTCACCAACGCCGTCGTCCAGCACCGCGAGCTGACGCGCGTCGCCGCGGTCCGCATCGGGCTTCCCGCGAGCGCCTCCCTCGAGCCCTTCAGCGACTGGCCCGAGGATCTCGCGGCGCTCGTCCGCGGCGAGATCGTGATGCTGGAGGGCGGCCACGAGTACGACGGCCGGCCCCTCGTCCCGTTCGACACGGCCGGCATGCGGGCCGCCGCGCGCCGCATCCGCGAGGCGGGGATCACCGCGGTCGGCGTCGCCTCGGTCTTCTCCCCGCTGAACCCATTCTGCGAGGAACAGGCGGCGGAGATCCTCCGCGAGGAGTGCCCGGGCGTCGCCGTCACGCTCTCCCACCGCCTCGGCCGCCTCGGCCTCCTCGAGCGCGAGAACGCGACGCTGCTCAACGCGGCGCTCGTGGATCTGGCGCAGAGGACGACGCGCGCCTTCACCGACGCGCTGCGGGCGAGCGGGATCACCGCGCCGCTCTACCTCACCCAGAACGACGGCACGGTCATGCTCGCGTCCGTCGCCGAGACCTTCCCTGTCTACAGCTTCGCCTCCGGGCCGACCAACTCGATGCGCGGCGCCGCGTTCCTGTCCAAGCGCACCGACGCGCTCGTCGTGGACGTCGGGGGAACGACGACGGACATCGGCTGCCTGCGTCACGGCTTCCCGCGGGAGGCCAACAACGTCGTCGAGATCGGCGGGGTCCGGACGCTCTTCCGGATGCCCGACCTCCTCTCGCTCGGCCTCGGCGGCGGCTCGCTCGTCCGCCGGGCGCCCGTCGCCGTCGGCCCGCTGAGCGTCGGCTACCGGCTCACCGAGCAGAGCCTCGTCTTCGGCGGCGACGCGCTGACCGCGACCGACGTCGCCGTCGCGGCCGGGCTCCTGGACGTCGGCGACGGGCGGCGCGTGGCCTCGCTCCCGCCGGCGCTCGTCAAGGAAGTGCTCGCGAGCGCGGCGGCGATGATCGAGGAGGGGGTGGACCGGATGAAGACGGACGCGCGCGAGGAACCGCTGATCGCCGTGGGCGGCGGCTGCTTCCTCGTGCCGGAGCGGCTCGCCGGCGTCTCCGAGGTCGTCCACGTCCAGCACGAGGCGGTCGCGAACGCGGTGGGCGCCGCGATCGCCCAGGTGAGCGGCGAGGTGGACCAGATCTTCCAGAACCTGTCGCGCGACGAGGCGATCGAGCGGGCGCGGCGACTGGCCGACGCGCAGGCGACGAGCGCGGGCGCCGACCCCGCAACGCTCACCCTCGTCGAGGTCGAGGACCTGCCCCTCGCCTACCTCCCCGGCAACTCGCTCCGCGTGCGCGTGCGGGTGGTCGGCGAGATCGCCTAGGCTCTACCCGACGCCGGCGACGGCGAGGACGGCGCGCATGCGCTGGGCGGCGAGCGCCGGGTCGCGCAGGAGTCCCGCCCGATCCAGCAGCACGAACAGCTCGGCCAGGTGCACGACCGAGCGCGCGCTCTCGAGGCCGCCCACCATCCGGAAGTGCGCCTGGTGGCCGTTGAGGTACGCGGCGAAGACGACGCCCGTCTTGTAGAAGCGCGTCGGCGCGCCGAAGACGTGGCGCGAGAGCGGGAGCGTCGGGGCCAGGATCCGGTCGAACGTCGCGACGTCGCCGGCGTCGAGGGCGTGGAGCGCGGCCGAGGCCGCCGGGGCGATCACGTCGAAGATCCCCAGCAGCGCGTCGCTCGCGCCCTGCGCGTCGCCGCGGATCGTCGTCGGGTAGTCGAAGTCGTCGCCGCTGTACATCCGGACGCCCCGGGGGAAGCGCCGCCGCATCGCGATCTCGCGCTGCTGGTCGAGGAGCGAGATCTTCACGCCGTCGATCTTCCGCGCGTGCTCGCCCACGATCGCCAGCAGGGTCTCCGTCGCGGCGTCCAGATCCCGCGAGCCCCAGTAGCCCGCGAGCGCCGGATCGAACATGTCGCCGAGCCAGTGGATGATGACGGGCTCGCGGACCTGCGCGAGGATGCGGCCGTAGACCTTGAGATAGTCGTCCGCGTTTCTGGCGCAGGCGGCCAGGGCGCGGCTCGCCATCAGGATGATCCGGCCGCCGACCGATTCGATGAAGCCGCACTGCTCCTCGTACGCCGCCTCGACGTCCGCGAGCGTCACGCGCGGCCCCGGCTCGAGCTGGTCGGTGCCGGCGCCGCTGGCGAGGACCGCACCGGGGAGCGCGCGCGCCGCGGCGACGGACCGGCGGATCAGCTCCTGCGCCGGGCCCCAGTCGAACCCCATCCCGCGCTGCGAGGTGTCCATGGCCTCGGCGACGGCAAGGCCGAGCGACCAGACGTAGCGCCGGTAGGCGAGCGTCGCGTCCCAGTCCAGGCGTGTCTCGAGCGTCGGGTTGATCGGG
>QHSZ01000028.1 GCA_003220595.1 Candidatus Rokuibacteriota bacterium
CTAATCCCGTTTGCTCCCCACGCTTTCGCGCCTCAGCGTCAGGAAATGCCCAGAGACCCGCCTTCGCCACCGGTGTTCCTCCCGATCTCTACACATTTCACCGCTACACCGGGAATTCCAGTCTCCTCTGCATCCCTCAAGAACGGCAGTATCGGCCGACGTTCTTCGGTTGAGCCGAAGGATTTCACGACCGACTTGCCATCCCGCCTACGCGCCCTTTACGCCCAGTGATTCCGAGCAACGCTTGCCCCCTCTGTCTTACCGCGGCTGCTGGCACAGAGTTGGCCGGGGCTTCCTCTGAAGGTACCGTCAGATACCGGCGCTGTTCACGCCGATACCCTTCTTTCCCTCTGACAGGGGTTTACGACCCGAAGGCCTTCGTCCCCCACGCGGCGTCACTCCGTCAGGCTTTCGCCCATTGCGGAAAATTCCCCACTGCTGCCTCCCGTAGGAGTCGGGACCGTGTCTCAGTTCCCGTGTGGCTGGTCGTCCTCTCAGACCAGCTACCCGTCATAGCCTTGGTGAGCCGTTACCTCACCAACTAGCTGATAGGCCGCGAGCCCCTCCAAGAGTGGCAGCTTGCGCCACCTTTCCTCCCCGAGTCTCGCGACCCAGGGAACGTATCCAGTATTAGCCTCCCTTTCGAGAGGGTATCCCGGTCTCTAGGGCAGGTTACCCACGTGTTACTCACCCGTGCGCCACTAGGACCGCCGAATTATTGCTAACCCGACGATCCCCGTTTGACTTGCATGTGTTAAGTACGCCGCCAGCGTTCGCTCTGAGCCAGGATCAAACTCGCCAAAAAATGCGATGAACCTGGTAGCTCGAACGTTTCACTGCGATGCTGCTCGACAGTTACTCGGCCGAGCGCAAGGCTCGATAGAACGGATGGGTGCTCACACCTTTTCGGTGAGCCAGTAGCATATCCAGCTTTCAAAGAGCACTACGGTCAGCTTGGAAAGGTGACCGGGCCAACCGACGCAACCCACGTAGCCGTGGGCGAAAACTCACTATACGGATGTCGGTAGATCGTGTCAAGTCTTCCTTGCGGCGTCACGACCGCTCGAGCAGCACTCGCTTGAAACGGCGCTTCCCGACCTTGATCAGGTAACCCCTGCCCGGGGGCAGAACCTCGTCCACGCTCGCAACCCGCCTTCGATCGACTTCCACAGCCCCCTGCTGGATCATCCGTCGAGCCTCCGAGGTCGAGGCCACGAGCCCAGCTTCCTTCAGCACGAGCCACACCGGCCACGGAGTCCCCGCGGCGGGCAAAGCCTGGCCCTTGCTTGCGCCGCCCGGGCCGGGCAGCGAGACGGTATCGACATCGCTCGGGTCGTCACGCTGCTGGTGGACCCTGACGAAGTGGGCTTCGGCGGCGGCAGCGACGCTCTCGTCGTAGTACTGGGCGGTAATCGTCCTGGCGAGGCGCTTTTTCGCCTCCATCGGATGACCCACGCGGAGCGCGTCGATTTCTCCTTCGGGGACACGTGTCAGGAGCGCGTAGTATCTCCACATCAACTCGTCAGAGACCGACATGAGCTTGCCGAAAATGTCCTCCGGCTTCTCGTGGATGCCCACGTAGTTACCGAGGCTCTTGGACATCTTCTGCGTTCCGTCGAGCCCTTCGAGGATCGGGACGGTGAGCGCGATCTGCGGCTCCTGGCCGTGGGCCCGCTGCAGGTCGCGCCCCACGAGCAGGTTGAACGTTTGGTCGGTCCCGCCCAGCTCGACGTCCGCGCCGAGCGCGACCGAGTCGTAGGCCTGGGCGATCGGATAGAGGAACTCGTGGAGGCTGATGGGCCGCTCGGCGGCGTAGCGCTGCGCGAAGTCTTCGCGCTGGAGCATCCGGGCCACCGTGAGGTGAGCGGTCTCACGGATGACGTGCTCGAACGTGAGCTTCCCCAGCCACGTCGAGTTGAAGTCGACGCGCGTCCGGGACATGTCGATGACCTTGCCCAGCTGCGCGCGGTACGTCTCGGCATTCGCCCGGATCTCCTCCCAGGTGAGCGCCCGCCGCGTCTCCGAGTGCCCCGTCGGATCGCCGATCATGCCAGTGAAGTCGCCGATGATCACGATGATCTGATGGCCGAGGTCCTGGAAGTCGCGCAGCTTCCGCAAGACGACCGTGTGCCCCAGGTGGAGGTCCGGGGCCGTCGGGTCGAGGCCGAGCTTCACCTTCAGCGGCGCGCCGGCGCGCCGCGACCGCTCGAGCTTGTGGGAGAGCTCGGCCTCGACGATGATATCGGCGGCGCCCCGCCGGATGATCCGCAGTTGTTCGTCGACCGGCAGGAACTCCACGCGGCTCAAAGCATCGGCGTTGTATCACACCGGTTCTAAAGGCGCAAGGCGCCGTGCCGCGCGTCGTGGTCCTCGGTATAATGACTGGAATGGCTCTGTCGAGACGCCAGTCCTCCGAGCTCCGTCCGAGACGAACCGCGGCCCGCCGTTGGCTCCGGTGGGTGCTCACGACCGTCGGTGTGCTCACGCTTCTCCTCGTCTCCGCCGCCGGCGTGGCGGCGCTCTGGGCATTCACGATCCTGCCCCGGTCGCTCCCGTCGGTCACGGCGCTCGAGACGATCCAGCCCCTCCAGGGCACCAAGCTCTACGACGACAACGACGAGCCAATCTCCGAGCTCCACGTCGAGCGCCGGTTCTTCGTGCCGCTCGCCCAGATCCCCCAGTCGCTGCGCGACGCGGTCATCGCGACCGAGGACCGTCGCTTCTATTCCCACTGGGGCGTGGACCCGATCGGCATCGCGCGCGCCGTGCTGCAGAACTACCGGCGCGGGCGGATCGTCGAGGGCGGCAGCACGATCACGCAGCAGCTCGCCAAGGTGCTCTTCCTCACGCCGGACAAGAGTCTCGGGCGAAAGCTGCGGGAGGCGGTCCTGGCGCTCGAGCTCGAGCGCCGGTACTCGAAGGATCGCATCCTCGAGATGTACCTGAACCAGGTGTACTTCGGTCAGGGCGCGTACGGCGTCGAGGCGGCCGCGCGGTCGTACTTCGGCAAGCCGGTCGCCGAGCTCAACCTGCGCGAGGCCGCGCTGCTCGCCGGGCTGCCCCGTGCGCCGTCGAGCTACTCGCCGTTCGAGCACGGGGCCGCGGCCCAGCGGCGGCGCGACGTGGTGCTCCGGCGCATGGCCGAGTTCGGCACGATCAGTGACGACGAGGCGAAGCGGCTCGCGAAGACCGACCTCGGGCTGATCCCGCCCGAGCGCCGTCGGACGACGGGCCAGTACTTCCTCGACTACGTCCAGCAGGCGCTCGAGGCCAAGTACGGCGCCGACCTCCTGTTCAAGGGCGGTCTCAACGTCTACACAACGCTCAACCCGGCCATGCAGCTCTCCGCCGAGCAGGCCCTCCGGGACGGCCTGAAGGCCGTCGAGAGCCGCTCGGCCAAGGCGCGCCCGGGCGAGCATCCCGAGGGCGCGGTCGTCACCCTCGAGCCGCAGACGGGCTATGTGAAGGCCATGGTTGGCGGCTACGACTTCCTCCGCAGCGAGTTCAACCGCGCGGTCCAGGCCAAGCGCCAGCCCGGCTCGGCGTTCAAGCCGTTCATCTACATCGCGGCGCTCGAGGCGGGCCTGACCCCGGCGACGCAAATCGACGACTCGCCGGTCTCCTATGCCGTGGGGCCGAACGGCCAGGCGTGGAAGCCCGAGAACTACGACCGCAAGTTTCGCGGGCCGACGACGCTCCAGCAGGCGATGGAGGAGTCCGTGAACGTCGTGACCGTGAAGCTCCAGGAGAGGGTCGGCCTCAGCAAGACGATTCAGGTGGCCCGCCGGCTCGGCATCTCGAGCCCCCTCGACATCAACCTGAGCCTGGCGCTCGGCACGTCCGACCTCGCGCTGCTCGAGATCACCTCCGCGTATAGCGCGCTCGCCAATCAGGGCGTGTGGATGCCACCGGTGACGGTCCGCTACGTCACGGACGCGCAGGGCAAGCTGCTGGAGGAGCACGTCCCCGAAGGCCGCGAAGCCCTGACGCCGGAAACCGCGTATGTGATCACCCAGATGCTCCGCGGCGTGGTCGAACGCGGCACGGGCCAGGCCGCCAAGGTCCTCGGTCGCCCCATCGCGGCGAAGACGGGGACCACCAACGACTACTCGAACGCGTGGTTCGTCGGCTTCACGACCCGATTGACGACGGGCGTCTGGGTCGGCTACGACCGGCCGCGGAGCCTCGGGAAGGACGAGACGGGCTCACGCGTCGCGGTGCCGATCTGGGTCGCGTACATGGGCAAGATCCTCGGCGACAGCCCGAAGGAGGACTTCCCGGCCCCGGAGGGCGTCGTCTCTGTGCTCGTGGACGAGGATCCGTCCGGCGAGTGCGTGCGTCCGGTGCCGATGTCGTTCATCAAGGGCACCGAGCCCGCGAGCACGTGCGCCGGTGTCGGCCAGCGCCGCGCTGACTCCGCGCCCGTCCGCGCTTCGACGCCCTAGCCCTTCACCGCCGGGTAGCGCGCGGCGACCGCCGACCAGACGGCGCCATCGAACAGCTCGCCGAAGACCGTGACGAGCTCCTCGAGCGGCACGCGGATCTGCTCCATCGAGTCGCGCGCCCGGACCGTCACCTTCCGGTCGCCGGCCTCGCCCTTCTCAGCGTCGCCCACGGTCTGCACGTCCACGGTCACGCAGTAGGGCGTGCCGACCTCGTCCTGGCGCCGGTAGAGTCGGCCGATGGCGGCGGTGTCGTCGTACACGGTCGTCCACCGGCGCGCGAGCCGCTCGCGGAGATCCTGCGCGGTCGCGACGATCTCCGGGCGCTTCTTGAGGAGCGGCAGCACGGCGATCTTGATCGGCGCCAGGTCGGGGTGGAAGCGCAGCACCACCCGCTTCTCGCCGCGGACTTCCTCCTCGCGGTACGCGTCGACGAGAAACGCGAGCACCGACCGGTCAGCGCCCGCCGAGGGCTCGATCACGTAGGGCACGACGTGGGTCTTCCGCTCCTCGTCGAAGTACGTGAGCGACTTGCCGCTGGCCTGGCTGTGCTGCTTGAGGTCGAAGTCGGTGCGGTTCGCGACGCCCTCGAGCTCGCTCCAGCCGATCGGGAACTTGTAGTCGATGTCGGCGGTCCGCTTGGCGTAGTGGGCGAGCTCGCCCTTCTCGTGCTCGCGCAACCGGAGGTTCTCGCGGCGGATACCGTAGCGCTGGTACCAGGCGAGTCGCTCCTCGATCCAGCGCTCATGCCACACCTCGTCGGCCGGCCGACCATCGATCGTGTCGTTCGGGTTGACGAAGAACTCGATCTCCATCTGCTCGAACTCGTGCGTCCGGAAGATGAAGTTCCCGGGCGTGATCTCGTTACGGAAGGACTTCCCGATCTGGGCGACCCCGAACGGGAGCTTGAGGCGCATCGACTGGAGCACGTTGTCGAAGTTGACGAAGATGCCCTGCGCCGTCTCGGGCCGGAGGTAGGTGACCGCCGCGTCCTCCTCGACCGGACCCATGAAGGTCTTGAACATGAGGTTGAACTGGCGCGGCGGGGTCAGCTCCCCCTTGCCGCACTCCGGGCACAGGGTGCGCCGCGCGCCGCAGTGCCGGCAGGCCTCGCCCGCGGCCACCGTGAACTTGTTGCCCTTCGTCGCCGGGCAGTAGTGCGTCCACGGCTGTGCGTCGAGCTGATCGGCGCGGAACCGCCGGCGGCAGGCCCGGCAGTCCACCATGGGATCGGTGAAGTGGTCGAGGTGGCCGCTCGCCTTCCACACGGCGGGATGCATGAGGATCGCGGCGTCGAGGCCGACCATGTCGGCGCGGAGGGTCACATTGTCGCGCCACCACGCCCGCTTGACGTTGTTCTTGAGCTCGACGCCCAGCGGCCCGTAGTCCCAGCACGAGGCGATGCCGCCGTAGATCTCACTCGACTGGAAGACGAAGCCCCGCCGCTTGCACAGCGAGACGATGACGTCCATGTTCATCGGCTCGCCTCGTACGCCGTGTTCACGGGCGTCCTCCCGCCGTGGGCTCGAGCCGCTTGAGCTCGCGGAGGAACTTCGCGCTGCGGGTGGGCTGGCCGATCAGCCGCGACATCTGGAGATCGAGCAGGGCGCCGAGCTCCACCTCGCTCCGCCCGAGCGGCGCCGCGAGCGCCTCCTCCCAGCGCGCCAGCCGGAGCCGCTCGAAGGCGGTCACGGCCGCCCCCGAGATCAGCACGAGGCCCGTCTCGCTACGCGCGCACGCCTCGCAGACGAGGCCGCCGGCGCCCAGCGCCGCGTGACGGAACGGGTAGGCGCGGCCGCACACCGTGCAGGCGTCCAGACGCGGACGGTGGCCGAGCGCGTCGAGGCCCCGCACCCCGAAGCAGACCGCCACGCGCGCGGGCGGCGTCGGCCCCTCGAGGGCTCTGAGGCTCCGCACGAGGAGACCGTAGAGGGCGGCGTGCCGGTCGTGCTCCGCGGTGAGGCGGCTCACGCACTCGACGATCCACGCGGCGCGGCCGAGCCGCTCGAGGTCCTCGCGCAGATGCGCGAAGGGGCGCACGATGTCGAAGTGGTCGACCTGCACCAGCTCGCTCCGGCCGCCGTCGAAGAAGACCAGCTCGCCCAGCGTGAAGAGCTCGAGCGCCCCCGAGAAGCGCGAACGGATCCGCCGCGAGGCCTTCGCGACGCCGCGCACCTTGCCGAAGTCGCGCGTGTAGAAGGTGACGACCCGGTCGCTCTCGCCGAGCGGGAACGAGCCGATCACGACCGCCGCGGATCTGCCGAGCCCCATCAGTTCCAGCCGCCACTCGAGCTCTGGACGAGGGTGTAGTCCCAGACCGTGAGCAGGTAGCGGTCGGCGGGCGGGAGATTCGGGACCTCGAAGTAGGCACGCCCGAAGCCGCCGACGGTTCCGGGCACCCAGCTGATGCGCTGGCCCATCACGGCCCCGGGGGCGTCGAGCGCCCGCGCCAGGACCCGCACCTGCTCGACGGCCTCGCCGTGCTGGTTCTGGACATAGCCGCGGAGCCGACGGGTCCCGTCCTGTTCCACCTCGACCGTCCACTCCAGGGTGAAATGGCGCTCCCAGCCGGCCATGAGGGTCGTCGTCGATTCAGAGGGCGTCACGCCATTGCCCGTCGCGCACGCCGTCGCGAGGAGGGCGATCAACGCGAGTCGTCCCGCCGCACTCATGGGCGGAACCGGCCGGCGGTGTGCCTCATCACGAGGTCAGCCTGAAGCCGAACTCGCGCAGCGCCTTGTCGTCGCTGCGCCAGCGGCGGCGCACGTCGATCTTGAGCTCGAGGAACACCTTGATCCCGAAGAACGCTTCCAGCTCTCGCCGGGCGGCGGTGCCGATCCGCTTGAGCATCGTCCCGCCCCTGCCGATCAGGATGCCCTTCTGCGAGTCCTGCTCCACGAAGATCGTCGCTCGGATGTACAGGCACTCGAGTCCCGCGCGCTCGGTGAGCTCCGTGACGCGCACCGCCGCGGCGTAGGGCACCTCCTCGCGCGTCAGCAGGAAGATCTTCTCGCGAACGACCTCGGCCACGTAGAAGGTCTCCGGCTGGTCGCTCGTCGTGTCCGGCGGGAAGAAGGCGGGGTGCTCGGGCAGGGCGCCGACGACCAGCTCGAGCAGCCGGTCGCAGTTCGACCCCGTGAGCGCCGAGACGGGCACGATCTCGTGGAACGGCCGGGCCCGGCGCCAGGCCTCGATGCCTTCCAGCAGCCGCGCCTTCGGCCGGACGAGGTCGGCCTTGGTCAGCACGCAGAAGACGGGCCCCCGATACGTGGCGAGCGGAGCGAGGACCGGGGGCTCGGGCCGAGCGGCCTCCGTCGCGTCCACGACGAGGCACACGAGGTCCACGTCCTCGACGGCGCGCTCGGCGGTCCGCTGCATGAACGCGCCGAGCTTGCCGCCGCCCGGGTGGAGCCCCGGCGTGTCCACGAAGACGATCTGAGCGCCGGGCAGGCTCTTGATGCCCGTGATCCGGTTGCGCGTCGTCTGCGGTCGCGGCGAGACGATCGCGAGCTTCGTTCCGACCAGGCGGTTCAGGAGCGTCGACTTGCCGGCGTTCGGCCGGCCGATCAGCGACACGAAGCCGGCCCGGTGCCCTCCGCTCGCCGTCATGCGAGGAGCCCCCGCCAGAGCCGCGCGGGCGGCCGCCGACCGCCGGCGGAGAGAATCTCGCGCTCGCGCGCGTGCATGAGACCCGCCTCGACCGGGTCACGATCGTCGTAGCCGATCGCGTGGAGGACGCCGTGCGTGACCAGCAGGTCGAGCTCGGTCGCGAGGGGGACGCCGCCCTTCCGCGCCTGCCGGCGTGCCGTCTCCACCGAGATCACGATCTGGCCGACGAGCGCGGCGGGCGCGTCGGCGACCTCGAGCGGGAAGGCCAGGACGTCGGTGCGCCGGCGGACTCCGCGCCACGCGGCGTTCAAGCGCCGGATCTTTCCGTCGCCCACGACGAGGATCTCGACCCGGCTCCGCGGCCGCCCGACCGCTCGGAGGGCGCGGCCCGCGGCGCGCGCGAGCCGCGCCTGGGAGACGGCGTGGCGCCGCCGGCGGTGCGCGAGCGTCGCCGCCATCAGGCGCCGGCGCCGCCGCCGGCCGGGCCCTCGGCGGGCGGCCGCGCGCTCCAGGCGTCGTACGCGCGGACGATGGCGGAGACGAGGTGGTGGCGGACGACGTCGCGGTCGTCGAAGTAGACGAACCGGATGCCCTCGACGTCGCGGAGCACCCGCTGGACCTGGATGAGCCCCGAGCCACGGGAGGCCGGCAGGTCCACCTGGGTCACGTCGCCCGTGATCACCATCTTCGAGCTGAATCCGAGCCGGGTGAGGAACATCTTCATCTGCTCGGTCGTCGAGTTCTGCGCCTCGTCGAGGATGATGAACGAGTCGTTGAGCGTCCGCCCGCGCATGTACGCGAGGGGGGCGATCTCGATCGCGCCCTTCTCCATGAGGCTCTGGACCTTCTCGGCCTCGAGCATGTCGTAGAGCGCGTCGTAGAGCGGCCGGAGATAGGGGTGGACCTTCTCGTAGAGGTCGCCGGGGAGGAAGCCGAGGCGCTCCCCCGCCTCCACGGCCGGCCGCGTCAGGACGATCCGCGCGACCTCGCGCTTCATGAGGGCAGACACCGCCATCGCGACGGCGAGGTAGGACTTGCCCGTCCCCGCGGGCCCGATGGCGAAGACCATGTCGTGCTTTCGGATCGCGTCGACGTAGCGCTTCTGACCGAGCGTCTTCGGGGCGATCCATTTCTTCCGCGACGGGACGGGAATCGCATCGGTGAACACCGATTTGAGATCGGCGTCCTCGTCGACCGACAGCATCTTCAGCGCGGCGCGGACCTCGACGCCCCGGAGCGGCGCGCCGGACCGCACCAGCTCGGCGAGCTGCACCAGCGCGCGCTCGGCCTTCTTCACCTGCGGCTCCTCGCCGCGGAGCGTGAGGTCGTGGCCGCGCGCGACGATGCGGACGTCGAGCTCGTGCTCGAGGGTCCGCAGGTGGTCGTCGTTCCGCCCGAGGAGAGGCAGTAGCTCCACGTCGGGGGAAATCGAGATGCGGCGCGTGATCGTCGTGGCTTCGCTCAACCCCGGTCCTTCTTCGAGTCTACACTCGGCAGGTCGAGCTTGAGGTGGAGCTCTTTCAGCCGCTCCGGCGGGACCGGCGCGGGCGCCTGCATCATGAGGTCCTGGGCCTGCTGGTTCATCGGGAACGCGATCACCTCGCGGATGTTCGTCTCGCCGGCCAGGAGCATCACGATCCGGTCGATGCCGGAAGGCGTTCAGCATCCCGCCGAAGCGCGCCTCCACCTCCGTCCGCGCGTAGCCCGCGATCGCGAACGCCTTGAACATGATGTCCGCGCGGTGGTTGCGGATCGCGCCGCTCGACAGCTCAACGCCGTTGCACACGATGTCGTACTGGTAGGCCTTGATCGTGATCGGGTCGAGCGTCTCCAGGGCCGCGAGCCCGCCCTGCGGCATGGAGAACGGGTTGTGGCTGAAGACGATCTGCTTCTTCTGCTCGTCCCACTCGTACATCGGGAAGTCGGTGATCCAGCAGAAGCGAAAAGCGTCCTTTTCGAGGAGGTCGAGCTCGGCGCCGAGCCGCGCGCGCGCCTTGCCGGCCAGCGGATCGGCGGCCCGCCGCTGGTCGCAGACGAAGAAGACGGCGTCACCGTCGCCCACGCCGGCGGCCGCCCGGAGGGCGTCGAGGCGCGGCGGATCGAGGAACTTCGCGATGGGGCCCCGGGCGGCGCCCTCGGCGAGCGCGACGTAGCCGAGACCGGGGGCGCCCTGCTCGCGCGCCCAGGCGTTCAGCTTGTCGAAGAAGCTCCGCGGCCGCCCGGCCGCGCCCGGGGCGGGGATGGCGCGGACGACGGCGCCCGCGGCGATGGCGTCAGCGAACACGCCGAAACCGGAGCCTCGGAAGGCGGCGGTCGCGTCCGCGATGGTCAGCGGGTTCCGGAGGTCCGGCTTGTCGGTGCCGTACTTCGCCATCGCCTCGTCGTACGGGATGCGCGGGAAGGGAGGTGCCGTCACCGCGCGCCCGTCGCCGAACTCCTCGAAGACCCCGGCGAGAACGGGCTCGATCGTCGCCCACACGTCCTCCTGGGTGACGAAGGACATCTCGAAGTCGAGCTGGTAGAACTCGCCGGGCGAGCGGTCGGCGCGTCCGTCCTCGTCCCGGAAGCAGGGCGCGATCTGGAAGTAGCGGTCGAACCCCGCCACCATCAGCAGCTGCTTGAACTGCTGCGGGGCCTGCGGCAGCGCGTAGAACATGCCGGGATGGACGCGGCTCGGCACGAGGTAGTCGCGCGCGCCCTCGGGCGAGCTGGAGGTCAGAATGGGCGTCTGGAACTCCGTGAACCCGGCGGCGATCATCCGTCGGCGGATCGAGGCGATCACGTGGCTCCGCAGCATGATGTTCCGGTGGAGCGTCTCGCGCCGGAGGTCGAGGAAGCGATAGCGCAGCCGCGTCTCCTCCGGGTACTCGGCGTCGCTCGCGACCTGGAGCGGAAGCGGCTCCGCCACGGATTGGACCGCGAGCTCGGCAACCTGGAGCTCGACCTGCCCGGTGGCGAGCTTCGGGTTGACCGCGTCGGGCGCGCGCGGTACGACCGTGCCGGTGACCGTGATCACGCTCTCGAGCTTGAGTGCCGCGGCGGCCGTGAAGGGCGCGCTGCCGCCGGCGAACACGCACTGCGTGATCCCGTAGTGGTCCCGGAGGTCGATGAAGAGGAGGTTCCCGTGGTCGCGCTTCCGGTGGACCCAGCCCGAGAGCCGCGCGGTGCCCCCCGCGTGCTCGGGCCGCAGCTCGCCGCAGGTGTGGGTCCGGCAGCTATGCATCGGCCCGCCTCGCGTCCGGCGCCCGCGCCACGAGCGGCTTGACCTCCGGCGCGCCCGCGCCGGCACGGAACACGGCGTACGCGCCGAACCCCTCGCGCGCCAGCTCGTCGAGCTGCCTCGCGAGATTCTTCCGCTTCAGCGTCATCGACACGACCCGCGCTTCCTTCCGGAGCCGGTTCGCCACCGCGATGACCTCGTCCAGAGCGTCGCTCTCGTCGAACAGCAAGGCGATCCGGTCCCGCTCCGGCCGGCTGGCCCCGCTCTTCGCCTCGAGGATCGCCACGACCCGCTCGAAGCCGATCGAGAAGCCGCACGCCGGGACGTCCTCTCCCAGCAGCCGGCCGAGCATCCTGTCGTAGCGACCGCCGCCGGCGATCGACGATGCGGACCCTTGCGCGGTGGCCTCGAAGATCGGCCCGGTGTAGTACCCCATGCCCCGAACCAGCGTGGGGTCGAGCACGATGCCGTACCGCGGGCCCGCCTCCCGCTCGACCGTCCGCGCGATGGTTCGGAGTCCTTCGACGACCTCCCGCACCGCGGGCATGGCCCCGCCCAAGCGCTCGAGGGCGGCCGTCCGCTCGGACGGGTCCGCCGAGGGCACGACGAGCGCGAAGAGCCGAGAGATCGCGCGCTCGTCGTGCCCGGCGAGGCGCAGCTCCCGCTCCACGCCCTCGCGTCCGATCTTGTCGAGCTTGTCGAGCGTCACGAAGACGTCGGCCTGACGGGCGCCGTCGAAGCCGCAGTGCGCCGCGACCGCGGTGAGCAGCCGCCGATCGTTCAGGCGGATCGTCGGGCGCTCGAGGCCGAGTGCCAGGAGCGCCTCGGCGGTCGCAAGGATGAGCTCGATCTCCGCGACCTCGGACGCGATCCCCAGGATGTCGATGTCGCACTGGGTGAACTGCCGGAACCGGCCCTTCTGGGGCCGCTCGGCGCGCCACACCGGGCCGATCTGGATGGCCTTGAACGGGTCTGGCAGCTCACGGTCAGATCGAAGCGCAGTCCGAGATCGGCGAGGTCGTCCTCCCGATGCGACGTGACGGATTCGAGCTTGGCGCCGCGCTTCAGGACCTTGAAGACGAGCTTCTCGTTCTCCCCACCCTCACTGCCCAGCAGGAGCCCGAGGCTCTCGAGCGCCGGCGTCTCGATGCGCCGGAACCCGTGCGTCGTGTACGTCGCGAGAATCGTCGCCGCCGCACGGTCGCGGAGCTCCACCTCTCGCGGCAGCAGATCCCGCATTCCGCGCGGCGGCGCCGTCTCGAACTTCATCGGCGGGCGGTCGCGGAGGGGCTCGAGCCCACGGCCCGGACGGAAGGCCGCTCGCGGGGAATCATCGGGCGCGGCCGGAGGATGTCGGGATCAGGGGACCGGGGGGACGCGTGCCGGAGTCACTCCCCGGTCGTCACGATGATCTGGGTTTCGGCGATGGTGTTGAAGAAGTTCTGGGAGCGTACGACGGCGATGACGAGCGTCGGCATCGAGCCCGCGCCGTCGCCGGGGATCGCCCCGAGCGCCGTCACCGTCCCCTCGAAGCCGGAGTTCACGGTCTGGAACCGGTATCCGGCGGGCCCCTTGTAGACGACCGCCAGCCGGCCCGGCAGCTGGTTCTGGGGCACGACGACCTCCTCGACGCCGTCGCCGTCGAGGTCCACCGCGAGCGGCATCGGCTCGGACGTGTAGATGTAGCTGCGTCCCCCGCGCTCGACCTGGGTCATGACCTCGAGCTTCACACCGCCCCCGCCCACCGGGGCGGCCGACCGCCACATGTCCTCCGCGTCCACGGAGATCCGCATGCGGTTGTAATCGTCCACGAACGCCAGGGCGTGGAGACCCTTGCCGGCGATCCCCGCGAACGTCGCGCCCGTCGCGCGGAACGTGCTCGGCACCTGCACGCGCCCGTCCGTGACGAGCTTGCCGCCGCGGAGAACGACGCGCTGGACGTCGCCCTGCTTGAAGAAGCCTTTCGGGTCGAAAGGCTGGGCCCAGAGCGTCTTCTTCAGCCCCTCGCCGGTGGGATCCACCGCCAGGAGGATGTCGCTGACGTTGTCGACGAGCACGGCGGGCTTGCCCGCCGTCGTCGTGAGGATGAAGGACGTCATGAGAATGGCGGGGTTCGCGTGATAGCGGTTGGCCACGACGTCGAGCACGCCGTCGCCGTTGAGATCGGCCAGCTGCACGCTGAAAATCCGGCCTCGCGCGCTCGCCTGGTAGGTCCACTCCGCCTCGAGCTTCTGCTCGACGATCTTGTAGAGGTACACCCTCTCACCGTCGGTGACCACCATGCGCGGGCCGCTGTCCCGAGGTGCCACGGCGACGTCCATGCCGATCACGCCGTAGGGGAACTTCGCGATCTCCTTGAGGGGGATCTGGGACTCGCCGCTCGAGTACGTCCCTGCGTCGAGCTCGCCCGTGAGGAGCCGGGCGAGGAGAGACTTCACGACGCCCGGCGTCTGGCTCTCCTTGGGCTTGCCCGCGGCGGAGAAGTCGCCCTTGGGCCCGGCCTTGATCGAGGGCGGGAGGAACAGCGCGGTGGTCAACAGCGTGCTCCCGCCCGGGAAGGTGAAGAGCTTGACGTCCATGTACGGCTTCTTCTCGACGCGCGTGTAGGAGACGACGAGCAGGTTCTCGATCTTGAACCGCTCGCCGACCGGCGCGAGGCCCTTGCCGTCGAGCACGTCCTGGCGCTTGATGCCCTGCTGGCCGAGCCACACGCCGACCGCGTCGCCGAGGGCGACCTGGAACCGCCCCGTCTTGTTGAGCGTCTCGATCAGCTCGTACGTCGCCGCCTCGGCGAGCCCGTCCTTGACGCCGTCCACGAGCGGTAGCAGCGTGAGCCTGACCTTGCCAGCGGACACGCGGGCGCGGTCGCCCGGCTTGACGTCCGTCCCGGGCGTCGCTCGCCCCGTCGCATACGCCTCGAAGACCTGCTGCACCAACATGCGCCCCACGGCCTGCTCGGTCTTCCCGAGCACCTCGCCGGTCCTCGGATGACGCAGCTCCCGCCCCTCGCGGTACAGCGAGAGCTCGACGCCGGGCACGAGACCGTCCCGCTTGCCGATCGAGAGCGTCACCGTCTCGCCCTGGACTTCGAGGACGTCGCCGTCCACCCGCGGGAACAAGGCGACGACCTGACTGACGAGGACCCCGAGGGTGGGCGCCGCGGTCTGGGCGGTGGCGAGGGCGACGGCGGCGAGCACGAGCGTGACGCAGGCAAGGGCGCGCGCGACGCGGAGCTTCATGACTTCTCCCACGCGCTGAGCCTAGCCCGCGCACCGACTCCAGTCAACTTCTCGTCCCCCTTGCCAAAAACTGAAACGGGGCATGGGCGATGTCCCGCCCATGCCCCGCGCTGCTGCCTGCAACGTCCCGTCGAGTTAGAAGCTGAGCCTCACGCGGGCAGTCGTGAGGTAGGCGTCGTCAGCCTTCCGCTTCACAAACACACCAGGTATGGGCGTCTCGGTGGTGTCCAGTCCTTCACCCGCCGCGAGATACGCCCCCGACCAGTCGAGCGCGACGTTCGGGGCGAATTTCCACGTCAGCCCTATGCTGCTCTCAGTACCGATATAGCGGGAGTCACCCTGCATGTCGCCGGTGACGTGAGCGCGAGTCGGGCCCGTGGCGGTGTCAACCTTCTCCGCCGTCCACGTGGGGTTGACCACTCCCCAGACGCTCAGATTGGGCGTCAGGCTGTACGTCCCCCGCACGCCGAACTGAGCGCGGCCGTAGCGGTCGTAGCCGACGTTCGTGCACATGCCGAGGGTGCCGGCGGAGCAGCCGCTAATGTAGTCGACACCCAGGCCCAGGATGGAGGTCCATCCGGCGTAGTAGCTCGTGTCCGTGTTGATCGGCTCGAAGTACTGGATCCGCTTGGCGAGGTTGTCCTTCGCCTTGTTACCCGAGCTGTAGACACCGCGGACCTCGAGAAGCAGCGGGCCGGTCTGGAAACTACCGATGACGTCGGCGAGGAAGGAGTTCAGCTTCGTTTCGATCTTATGGATTGAAGCGTTGCTATCTGTCCCGAACACATCGCGGGTTCCGGTCTGGTAGTAGAACGTGGGATCGAGACCCCATGGCCCCATGCGCCACATCGCGTCGAAGCCGATCGTGTGCCGGTTCTCATGCATCGTCGGCGAGCCGTTTGCGAATACCGAAGCATTGTACGCCGCTGCCGCAGCAGTGGTCCCTCCGCCGAGGTGAACGTCGGCGGCCGAGCGCCGGGCCGTGGTGCTCGTGTTACCTTCGGCGTAGAAGAGCGAGTAGAGCGGCTTGATGTCGAGCCCCTTCATGGGCGTGAGTTCGGGGCTGATGATGAACGCGAAGTCGTTGCCCCGGGTCGTCTTTCCGGTTGGGGCCCCGAGTGCAGCACCGGCGGCGGCACCGGTGGTGATCGTAAGACCGCCACCCGCAGTACCGCGGTTGCCGCCGGCTATCTCGTCCTCGACCATGACATAGGCGATCTTCAGGTTGAGCGTCGGATCGAACGTGGTCACCGTCGACAGGCCGGCGAAGTCGCCGTTCGCGTAGGTGACCTTGTAGTTACCGAGGCTGCCGAAGGGCTGGAGGCCTGCCCGGGCGACGGTCGGCACCGGGATGAACGGCAGCAGGCTGTCCTTGCCCGTGAGGTCGAACTCCGTGTACAGCCACTTGACCTCGATGACGCCGGTCACGTCCGTGTTGAGCCCGGCATCGGACGTGGTGCCGGGGTGGGCGCCTGAGGTGCCCAGAGTGCTGGCTGTCTGGTTCTTGGATGGGCCGCTTGCGCCGGCACCGACCTGGCCGTAGGTCAGGTCGATCTCGAATCCCATCACGGCCTTGGTCCGCCCGACGGCGAATTCGAAGTCCGGACGGAACCGGGTTCTGGCGTACCACTCCCTGTCACTCGTACGACCGAAGCTGCCGTCCTGGACGTTCGCGCTGGCCGCCGTCGTCTGGTCGAACAGACCAGTGATCGTCACCTTCGGGGCCGGCGCCTGTGCGAACACGACCGGCGCGAGCATCCCGAGGACGGCGAGCGCGAAGGCTGCAACGACGAGGACTTTCCTCATTACCGCCTCCTCAATTGTGGTGAGCTGCGAAGTGAACCACACCCTCCGCTTCAGCCGACATCACCAACAGTTGCAAGGCACACTGCAGGCAGCGCGTTCCTTTTACCCCACGCCGGGTCCAAACGTCAAGAAAAAAACCATACTTAGCCCTCGTCCCCGAGGGCTCGCAAGCGCTCCCTGGCGGCCTGTCCGAGGGTCGATTCCGGGCCCAATTTGCGGGCCTGCCTGAAGGCCGCTTTCGCCTCCTCTTTGCGGTCCTCGGCGACCAGGACGAGGCCCAGGTTGTAGTAGGCCGCCTGCATCTCCGGGTCGAGGCTCAGGGCGAACCTGAGCGACTGCTCGGCCTCCCCGAAACGTTTGAGGTGGTAGAGGGCGAGGCCGAGGTTCTGGTGCGTGAAGTCCGGGACCGTCAGGGTCGGCAGCGCCAACGCCGCCCGGTAGCTCCGCACAGCCTCCTCCCAGCGATTGGCCTCAGCGAGGGCCGTGCCGAGGTGGAAGTGGGAATCCGCGAGCTGGGGGTCGACGTCGAGGGCTTTCTTGAACTGCTCCATGGCCTGATCCACCTGACCGAGGTCCAGGAGCAGGAGCCCGAGGCTGTCGTGATAGCGCGCGTCGCCCGGGTCGAGGGCCACCGCCTCCTGGAGGGCCACGAGCGCCTCGCCGCGCTGGCGGTCGGCCAGCGCCGTGAGCCCCCGTTCGTGGGCCGCTCGCGCCCGGAGCCTCTCCACCTCGCCGGCCTTGGAGGCGGCGCAGCCCGCCAGCAGGACGGCGACAAGAACGAAGCTAAGTCCGCGTCTTCTTGACACGTTCAGCCCTCCACTGTAGCCTGCACCCGTGCCTACCTACGAATACCAGTGCGACAAGTGCGGCCGGACCTTCGAGGTCCGGCAACGGATCTCCGCGCCACCGCTCAAGACCTGCGAGACCTGCGGTGGCGCGGTGCGTCGGCTCATCTCGTCCACGACATTCATCCTCAAGGGGGAAGGCTGGTACGTCACCGACTATCCGTCCGCTGCCCGGAAGAAGGCAGCAGAGTCGGAGAAGTCTACGGCCGGCGGTGACGGCAAGAAAAGCGAGAAGGCTGACGGCAAGAAAAGCGAGAAGAAGGACGCGGCGCCGGCGAAGGCCACTACGGGCGCCTCCGCGCCCGCGCCGACGTCGCCGCCCTCGGCGACGTCGTCCGCGTCGTCGACGTCGTCGGGGTCGTCCTCCGACTGAGGACGACGCGCGTCCCGCACCCCGCCCGGAACCGCCGGGCGGCGCTTCCCTCCCGCACCGCGATCTCGATCCGCCCGCTTCCGC
>QHSZ01000029.1 GCA_003220595.1 Candidatus Rokuibacteriota bacterium
GAGCACCCGGGCCCGCGAGCGCACCCGCGGGGATCGACGTCATGAGGTTGCCGAACCGGTCCACGTGGACGACGACGCCCGCCACACCCTCGGCCGTCCGCCGGGATTCCGGGCAGGCCAGGCGCACCGGGTCGGGGACCCGCGGACCGAGCCGCGACGGGTCCAGGCCGGCCGCGACGTGCGCCGCCGCCGGCGCGAAGACGTCGCGCCCGTGGAAGGTGGGGC
>QHSZ01000030.1 GCA_003220595.1 Candidatus Rokuibacteriota bacterium
ATCGTCTGCGCCTTCCGCTCGGCGGCGGTCTCGGCCTCGCGCGCGGCGGCCAGCCGCGCCGCCGTCTCGCTCTCGCGGCGGTCCATGGCGATCGCGCGCTCGGCCTCGCAACGGGTGTGCTCGTCGAGCCGCGCGAGGAGCTCGCTCATGCGCGCGGCGTCCTTCGAGCGGTGCGCCTCCGCGCGCGCGATCAGCTCGGGCGCGAGGCCGAGCCGGCCCGCGATCGCGAGCGCGTAGCTGCGCCCCGGGTGGCCGTAGCGCAGCCGGAAGGTCGGCGCGAGCGTCGCCGTGTCGAACTCGACCGAGGCGTTGCGCGCGCGCGGGTGCGTGGCGGCGAAGGCCCGGAGCGGTTCGAGGTGGGTGGTGGCGATCACGAGGGCGCCGCGCTCGGCGAGCGTCTCGAGGATCGCCTGGGCGAGCGCCGCGCCCTCGTCGGGGTCGGTTCCCGCCCCGAGCTCGTCGAGGAGGACGAGGGAGCGCTCGCCCGCGGTTTCCAGGACTTCCCGGATCTGCTTCACGAACGCCGAGAACGTCGAGAGGTTCTCGGCCACGGACTGCTCGTCGCCGACGAGCGCGTGCAGGTCCGTGAAGACCGGCAGGCGCGAGCCCTCGTCGGCGGGCACGTGGCAGCCCACCTGCGCCATCAGCGCGAGGAGCGCCGCGGTCTTCAGCGCGATCGTCTTGCCGCCGGCGTTCGGTCCGGTGAGGACGAGGAGCGGCCGCTCGGCGCTGAGCTCGATGTCCACGGGCACCACGGGCCGCGACGGGTCCCGCCAGTGCTGGGCGAGGAGCAGGGGATGGCGCGCGTTCTTGAGGGCGACCGTGTGGCCGGCGTCGAGCGCAGGCGGCGTCGCGCCCATCCGGTCGGCGGCGGCGGCGCGCGCGAAGATCCAGTCGAGCTCGCCGATGGCCTCGACGAGCCGCGCGAGGTCATCCGCGCGCCCGCGGACGGCCGAGGTCAGCTCGGCGAGGATCCGCGCGGTCTCGTGCTCTTCCTCGCGGACGGCCTGGACGAGATCGTTGTTCGCCTCCACGACCTCGGCGGGCTCGACGAAGAGCGTCTGGCCGCTCTGTGAGCGGTCGTGGACAATTCCAGAGACGCGCCCGCGCGCCTCGGCACGGACGGGCAGGACGTAACGCCCGTGGCGGATCGTCACGTAGCGGTCGGCGAAGATCCGGTCGGCATCATTCGTCTGCAGCAGGCGCTCGAGCCCGGCGGCGACGCGCCGCCGACGCTCGCGGATCTCGCGCCGGAGGCGGCGGAGCGCGGGGCTCGCGTCGTCATGCACCGCGCCTGCCTCGTCGAGGGCGAGGCGCAACCGATCGCCCACCTCGGGCGCACGGGGCAGCGCGTCCGTCAGCGTCGCGACGTCGGGGCTCGCGGTCCGGGTCGCGTGTCCGTACGCGGTGAGCCGGGGCGCCGCGTCGATTACGGGGATGAACTGGATCAGGTCGGCGCCGTCGAGCACACTGCCGGCGGCTCGGCAGCGGTCGAGGAGGGGTCGCACGTCCGGTACGCGCTCGAGCGGGGGGGAGCCCGAGGTCGCGAGCGCCAGCCGCGCCTGCCGCGTCAGCTCGATGGCGGCTTGCACGGCGAGGGGCTCGGTGAGGGGCGTCGCGTCCGTCGCCCGCTCGCGACCCATCTCGGTGAGTGCTTCGTGAGCCAGGAGCGCTCGCACCGCGTTCCACTCGGTGCCACGCTCCCAGATGCGACCTGCCTCCACCCTACGCCTCATTCGCCCCCGCCCCGGATCGCGGGAGTGCCGGCGGTGCGTCTGGGACTCTGGCGGCTAATCGGACATCCGTTCGCGCCGCTTCGCCTTCTTGCGCGCGGCCAGGGCTTTGCGCTTCCGCCGGACGCTCGGCTTCTCGTAGTGCTGACGCTTCTTGAACTCCGACAGGAGCCCGGCCTTCTCACACTGCTTCTTGAACCGCTTGAGGGCGCTCTCGAAGCTCTCGTCGGGCTCGACGATGACCTTGGTCACGCGACTCCCCCCCGGGACGGAACCGCTGGATAAACGTTAACTATATACCACGCGGTCCCTGCAGGGGCAATCGACCGGGGCTGCTAGACTGGGCCAACCGTGACGACCACCGGCCCCTTGCCCGTGATCACCGTCGCGCCGTTCGTCCTCATGCTGCTCGCCATCGCGGTCTGCCCGCTCCGGGTGCCGCACTGGTGGGAGTCGAACCGGAACAAGCTGCTCGTCGCGTTCGTGTTCGGCCTGCCGATCCTCGCCCTCTACCTTGCGCGTGAGCCGGGCGCGCTCCTGCACATGGCCCGCGAGTACGTCTCCTTCATCCTCCTGCTGGCGGGGCTCTTCGTGATCTCGGGTGGGATCCTCTTGCGCGGCGACCTCGCGGCGACCCCGCTGACGAACGTGGGCTTCCTCGCGGCGGGCTCGGTGCTCTCCTCGTTCGTTGGCACGACGGGGGCCTCGATGCTGCTCGTGCGCCCGCTCCTCCAGACCAACCGCCAGCGGCGGCACGTGAAGCACACGGTGATCTTCTTCATCTTTCTCGTCTCGAACATCGGCGGCATGCTGACGCCGCTCGGCGACCCGCCGCTCTTCCTCGGCTATCTGCAGGGGGTGCCGTTCGCCTGGACGTTCCGGCTCTGGCCACAGTGGGGCTTCATGGTGGCGCTCCTGCTCGCCCTCTATTTCGTGTGGGACACGCGGCAGTACGCGCGTGAGCCGCTGGCGGCGCTGCGCCGCGATCGGGCGCAGCTCGAGCCGCTGCGCGTCCGTGGCGCGCTCAACATCCTTGGGCTGGGCGGCGTGGTCCTGGCGGTCGCGTTCCTGCACGAGCCGTGGCGCGAGGCCGTCATCCTGGCACTCGCGGGCGTCTCCCTCTGGCGGACGCCACGGGAGGTGCGGCGCGCCAACGGCTTCAGCTGGTTCCCGATCGTCGAGGTGGCCGTCCTGTTCTTCGGGATCTTCCTCACGATGATCCCCGCCCTCGAGCTCCTGCGTCACCGGGGCGGCGAGCTCGGCGTGCGCGAGCCGTGGCAGTTCTTCTGGGCCACGGGCGTGCTCTCGTCGTTCCTCGACAACGCGCCGACGTACCTCACGTTCCTGGCGCTCGGGCAGGGGCTCGGGCTCACGCGCGAGATCGTTGGCGTGCCGGAGGCGATCCTGGCGGCGATCAGCGTGGGCGCGGTCGCGATGGGGGCCAACTCCTACATCGGCAACGCGCCGAACTTCATGGTGAAGTCGATCGCGGAGGAGCAGGGCGTCCGGATGCCGAGCTTCTTCGGCTACATGCTCTACAGCGGCTTGGTGCTGCTGCCGCTCTTCGTCGCCGTGACGCTGGTCTTCTACTAGGCGAGCAGCGCGAGCACGCGCTCCGCCGCCTCGGCCACGGCGGCGTCCACGACCGGCAGCTCGTCCTCGTCGAACGCCGTCAGCACGTGATCTGGGACGTCGTCCTTCCGCTCGGGCCGGCCGATACCCACCTTCACGCGGCGGATCTCTTGCGTGCCGAGGCTCTCGATCACGGAGCGCACGCCGTTGTGCCCGCCGTGGCCCCCCTTCATGCGCAGGCGCACGGCGCCGAGCGGGAGGTCGATGTCGTCGTAGACGAGGATCAGGTCGGCAGGCCCGACGCCCGCCTGGCGCAGCGCCTTCGCCACGACGGGGCCCGACACGTTCATGAAGGCGAGGGGCTTGATGAGGTGGACGGTCTCGCCGCGCCACTGCCCCTGGGCGACGAGCGCCTGGCCCTCGCGGCGCCAGGACTTCTTGAGCATCCGGGTGAGGAGGTCGAGAACGCGCTGGCCCACGTTGTGGCGGGTGTCCCGGTAGTCCGGTCCGGGGTTCCCGAGCCCCACCACCGCGTGGGCCACGCGGCCAGCGCTCCGCTACTTTTCCTTCTCGGCCTTCTCGGGCTTCTTCCCGGGCTTCTTGCCCTCCTCGGGCGCCGCAGCCTCTTCCTTCGGCTTGCGCTCGGTGAGGACCTCGGGCTCCGTGACCACGGCCGCCGCCTCCGCCGCCACCACCGGCGCCTCTTCCGCCATCGGCGGCACGACCGTTGCGACCGCCTGGTTACCGGGCGTGAGGATGCGCACGCCCTCGGGCGCTTGGAGGCTCGCCACCGTGAGGACGTCGCCGATCATCAGCGCCGTGACGTCGGCGTCGATCCGCTCGGGAATCGCGGTCGGCAGGCACGAGACCTCGAGCTCGTGGAGCACGATGTTGAGGATGCCGTTCTGGTCCTTCACGCCGCCGGCCTCGCCCACGGGGCGGACGGCGACGCGCACCGTGATCGCGCGGTCGGCGGTGACCTCCTGGAGATCCACGTGGACGAGACCATCGCTGACCGGATCGAACTGAAGGTCGCGGATGATCGCGAGCCGTGCGCCGCGCGCCGTGTCGCCGTCGAACGTGAGCGTGAGCAGCTGCGTGGTGCCTTCGCGGCCGTGGATCATCCGGAGGATCGCCTTGGGATCCACCGTGATCGTCTCGGGCTTGGCGCCGCCGTAGAGGATGGCGGGCACCTCACCCTCGCGGCGCAGGCGCTTGGCGGCTTGCTTGCCGGTCGCCTCGCGCCGCTTGATCGTCAACTCCTGCATCGCCATCGTGCGACTCCCTTCGTGCGTCGGTTTCAGACGAACAGCGTCGAGACGGATTCCTCGTCGTGGATGCGACGGATCGCCTCGCCGAGCAGCGGCGCCACGCTCAGCACCGTGACGCGCGCGGCGCGCTTGGCGGCGGACACCGGGATCGAGTTGGTCACGACCACCTCCTCGAGCGGCGAGGCGGCGATGCGCTCGAGCGCCGGGCCCGAGAGGACCGCGTGGACGCCGCAGGCGAGGATCCGCCGCGCGCCCTCGCGCGCGAGGGCGCTGACCGCCTGGATCAGCGTGCCCGCCGTGTCGACCATGTCGTCGATGACGACGGCGTCCCGCCCCTTCACCTCACCGATCAGGTGCATCGCCGCCGCCTGGTTCGGGCCCTCGCGGCGCTTGTCGATGATCGCCAGGCCGGCGTTGAACCGCTTGGCGATGGCGCGCGCCCGCTCCACGCCGCCCGCGTCGGGGGCCACGATGACCGGGTCGTGGAGCTCCTTCTTGCGCAGGTAGTCGATCATCACGACCGGCCCGGCGAAGAGGTGGTCGACCGGGACCTTGAAGAACCCCTGGATCTGGCCGGCATGGAGGTCGAGGGCCAGCACACGGTTGATGCCCGCGGCCTCGAGGAGGTCGGCCACGAGCTTGGCGGTGATCGGCACGCGCGGCTGGACCTTCCGGTCCTGGCGCGCGTAGCCGTAGTAGGGGAGCACCGCCGTGATCCGGTGGGCCGACGCGCGCTTGAGCGCGTCGATCATGATCAGGAGCTCCATGAGCGTGTCGTTCACGGGCGGGCAGGTCGGCTGGATGACGAACACGTCGGCGCCGCGCACGTTCTCGTTGATCTGAACGTACACCTCGCCGTCGGAGAACCGGCTGACCTCCGCGTCGCAGAGCGGCACGCGCAGGTACTGCGCGATCTCCTCGGCCAGCGGGCGGTTCGCGTTGCCCGTGAGCAGCTTCAGCTCGTAGGTCATCGTCGCCCCTCGCTCAAGGCTATGGTTGGGGCGGGAGGATTCGAACCTCCGAATACGGGATCCAAAGTCCCGCGCCTTGCCACTTGGCCACGCCCCATCGTCAGTGGTCCTCCTGCCTCGGGCGGCGGGGCCCCAGCCCCGTGACGCCCTGCGGCTCGTACTGCCGGATTCTCAGGCTCGCCTCGGGCGGCGGGGCCCCAGCCCCGCGACGCCCTGCGGCTCGTACTGCCGGGTCCGGATCGCGGGTCCCTGCAAGCTCCGCACGGCCCAGCACTCCCACGAAGCCCGCGATACGCGTGCCCGCAGCTGGCGCGCGTGGTCGAGCGAGCGCGCGACGCCGAACACGGTCAGGCCGCTGCCCGACATCGCGGCGCCCAGCGCCCCGGCCGCGAGCAGCGCGGCCTGCATCTGGTGCACCTGCGGATGCCGCGCCGCCGCGACGCGCTCGAGCCCATTGTAGAGGCTCCGGGCGACCGTCGCCGGGCGCCGGCTCCGCAGCGCCGCCGCCATCTGGCGCGCGTGGCTGCCGTCAGAATACATCTCGGGCGTGACGCGCCCATAGATCTCGGCCGTGCTCGCGCCGACGCGCGGGCTCACGAGCGCCAGTGCGAACGCGCCCCCCACCAGGGGCTCGAGCCGCTCGCCGCGCCCCGTGCCCAGCGCGGCGCCGCCACGCAGGAAGAACGGGACGTCCATCCCGAGCGTCACCGCGAGCTCCGCCAGGCGCCCTGCCGGCCAGCGGAGCCCCCAGAGCCGGTTCAGCCCGATGAGCGCGGCCGCGGCGTCCGTCGAGCCCCCGCCGAGTCCCGCCGCGACCGGGATGCGCTTGTCGAGCGTGATCCGCACGCCGCGCTCGATGCCCGCCGCCTCGCGGAGCACCCGGGCCGCCCGCAGGGCCAGATTGGTCCCGTCGGTCGGCACGTCGGGAGTGCTTGCGCGCAGCTCCAGGACCTCGGCGTCCTCGAGCACCAGCCGGTCGGAGAGGTCGACGGCCTGCATGACCGTGGCGATCTCGTGATATCCGTCGGGCCGCTTGCCCAGCACCTCGAGGGCCAGGTTGATCTTGGCCGCGGCGCTGAGCACGAGCCGGCGGACACCCCCCGACCGCTTCGACAAGGCAGTGAAGAGTAGCACGCCACGGGCGCGCCTTTCAACGGACGCTCTGTATTTTCGCCCCTTTCGGGAGTGCCAGCGTGAAACGCTCGGGGTCGATCCCGGCCCCGAGCACGACGCTCCGGTAGGTCACCGAGCCCGTCACGTAGTTGCGGCCGGCGGTGAAGTCGAAGCCCAGCGGGGTGTCGCCGTCCCGACGGTAGGTGATCGTGAGGGAGGCTCGCCCGCCGCCGATCTCGACCTGGCGGACCTGGCCGGTCTTGAGATCCATCCAGACGCGCTGACGCTGAACGCCGCCGGTGAGGTCGAGGGACGGCCCGGCGTCATCGGGAGGCAGGAGCTCGGCCACGCGCAGGTCCCCGGGCGGCGCCGCGCGGCCGGCGAGCACGGCGACGAGGTCGTCGGGCTCGAGCGGCAGGCCGAGCACGCCCGCGATCGTCGCGGCGGTCGCCGGGCCGACGAGCGCTTCGTTCTTCGCGGCGTCGTAGGCCGTCAGCCGGCCCTCGTGGATGACCACGAGGAAATAGGGCTGGCCGAGCGGCGAGAGGGCCTCGAGTCGCATCGAGGCGGGGCCCTTGACCAGGAGCGCGCCCGTCAGACTCTGGCGCTCGCCACCCCGCTGGACCACCACGTCGGCCAGGGCGCGGAGGTCGGTGAACTCGCGCCGGCGCTCGTCCAGGAGCTCGAGGGCGCGGCGGGCCTCGTCGTCCACGGCCCGGCGCGGCGGAGCAGTCGTGCAGCCGCCGAGCAGCGCCAGCGCGACGAGCAGGACGCTACTGCGCTGCCTTGGGGCCACGCTTGGCCCGGCGCGTGTTGTCCTTGAGGTCGTCGAACTTCTTCTTGACCTCGTCGAGGGCCGGGTCGAGCTGGAGGGCCTTCTCCCACGCCGTCAGGGCCTCGTCCTGCAGGCCGTTCTTCAGATAGGCGTCGCCGAGGTGGTCGTAGATGACCGGATCGGGCTCCTTCGCCTTCTCGACGGCGCGCTTGAGCTCCTTCAGCGCCTCGGGATAGCGACCCTGCTGGTAGTACGCCCAGCCCAGGCTGTCGATGAAGTAACCGTTGTCGGGCTCGAGGGACAGCGCCTTGTTGATGAGCTGGACCGCCTCGTCGAGGTTCTGACCCTTCTCGGCGTACATATAGCCGACGTAGTTGTACGCCTCGGCGTGCTTCGGATCGAGGGCGATCACGTGCCGGAACGCGCGGACGGCGTCGTCGAACTTCGTCTGCTTCTCGAAGACGACGCCGAGCTGGAAATGGAGCTCCTTGTTCTTCTCGTCGAGCGAGAGGCCTTCCTGGAGCGTCTCGACCGCGCGCTCGTACTGCTTGGCGCGGAAGTAGGCGGTGCCGAGGTAGAGGAAGAGCTCCGCCCGCTTCGGCTCGAGGTTCACCGCGTCGCGGAGGATCGCGATCGCCTCGTCGTAGCGCTTCGCCCGGCCGAGCAGGAACCCGAGCTGCACGCGCGCGTCGATCGAACGCGGGTCCACGCGGAGGATGCGCTCGAGCTCCGCGCGTGCCTCGGCGTCCTTGCCCGCGTCCATGTAGGTCGTGGCGAGGAAGTAGCGCGCGCGGAGGTTCGAGGGCTCGAGCGTGACGGCGCGCCGGAAGGCGTCGGCGGCCTTGTCCCAGAGCTTCTGCTCGTAGAAGACCGCGCCGAGCTTCATCCAGACCCGCGCGTCGCGCGGCACGACCTCCGCGAGCGCCTCGATCTCCGCTTGCGCCTCCTTGAAGCGGCCGAGCCGGATGAGGAGGTCGCCTAGCCGCTCCACGAACGCCGGGTTGTCCGGGTTCGCCCTGACCGCGCGCCGGTAGAGCTCGACGGCCTCCTCGCCCCTGCGCCGCGTCTCGTAGACATAGCCGAGCGCGGTCCAGGCGCCGTCGTGGTCGGGGTCGAGCTCGACCGCGGTCTGCAGCTGCTTGATCGCCTCGTTCCAGGCCTCCGTCTCGATCGCGAGGCGCCCGAGCAGGAAGTAGGCCTGGGCCAGCCGCGGCTGCTTGTCGACGAGGCGCAGGAGCGTCTTGCGCGCGCGGTCGTACGCCTTCTGCTCGACCTGGTAGCGCGCGAGCGTCAGGTACGCGTCCTCCGCGTTCGGATTGAGCGCGATGACCTTCTCGAGCTCCGCCTCCGCCTCGGAGAACTTCTTCTGCGCGCGCAGGAGTTCGGCGAGCGTGACACGTGGGGCCACCTGATCGGGCGCGAGCTCGATGCCGCGCCGGGCAGCGACGATTGCCTCGTCGTACTGCTCCCCGCGGACGAGCCACTGGGCGAGCGTCGTCCAGAGGAAGGCCGAGGTCGGGTCATGCTTGAGCGCCTCGCGGATGGCGGGGATCGCGTCGTTGAACCGCCCCGCCTGCGCGGCCATCTGCGCGGCCGAGTAGTGGTAGTACGCCTCGCCCTGCGGGTTGGGCGCGGCCGCGCCCCGCGGCGCCGGCATCTCGTCGGAGGCGATACCGGCGCCGCCCGTCGCGCACGCGGCGAGCGCCGCGCCGCCGAGGGCCACGCCCATCCAGGCGAGCGCGCGCCGCATCATCGGACGGCGCCTCGGTCCGGCGGGTACCGCCACGCCTTCGTCAGGAGGCGCCGCGCCGCGGCGCCAAGGGTCTCGTCGGGAATGGCGGACACCGCCTCGTCGATCGCGCGCCGCGCGGCGGCGTCGAGGGGAACCGCGGGCCGCGCGCGCTCCCGCGGCGCGACCTCGGGCGCCTCGAGCGCGCCGAGGACGAAGCGGAGCGACGTGACGTGCGCAAACCGTCCGCGGAGCCGTTCGGTGAGCTCGCCCGAGCGCAAGGTGAGCTCCTGGAGCCAGGGCGAGTTGTCCGC